>NZ_CP115920.1:3000000-3300000 GCF_040412085.2 Vibrio sp. CB1-14
TTGACGATGAAGTCCACGATAGAGCAGCGCCATATTAATAAAGGCAGACAACGCTGTTGCCATTGCCAGACCAACATACCCATAGAAATAAGCAAAGATCGCATTGAAGACCATGTTGGTCGCCATAGCAACAATGCCATATTTCACTGGCGTCTTCGTATCTTGGCGCGAGTAATAACCTGGCGCGAGTACCTTAATCAACATAAAGTTAAGTAGACCGGATGCATAAGCTAATAAAGATAGAGACGCCTGATCAACATCATGAGGAGTAAATTCACCACGCATGAAGAGCACCATCAACATCGGCTTTGCGAGCACCATTAATCCCAACATCGCAGGTAAGCCGAGTAGGATAACCATGCGTACGCCCCAATCCATGGTGTGAGCAAAACCTTCACTTTGAGCGTCAACGTGCTTACGTGATAGCGCCGGCAAAATCACGGTAGCAATGGCAATACCAAACAAACCAAGCGGGAACTCTAAAAGACGGTCAGAGTAGTAAAGCCAACTGATTGAACCTGTGGCTAGGAAACTGGCAATAAAGGTATCGAACAGCAGGTTAATTTGGCTCACCGATACACCGAACAATGCAGGAATCATCAAGGTACGGATCTTAGTCACCCCAGGATCGCGCCAGCCCCACTTAGGCCTAACCAATACCCCCTCTTTAATAAGGAAGGGAATTTGGAACGCAAACTGGACAAAGCCACCTAAAAACACCCCAATTGCCAAGCCAATTTCCGGCTGTGCCAGGTTTGGTGAAAGGAACCACGCACAGGCAATGATCATCACATTGAGAAAGACGGGCGTAAAAGAAGACACCGCAAACTTGCCTAAGGTGTTAAGAATCGCCCCTGATAGCGCAACAAACGTAATAAACCAGAGATACGGGAAGGTGATTTTAAGCATCAAGCTGGCGAGTTCAAACTTCGGAGCCGCAGGGCCATCATTGAGCCAATCAAGAAACCAACCAAAACCAAATAAAGCGGTAACAACGCTCGAGCCAAGAATACCGAGTAGCGTCACAATAGTGACAATCACTCCCAACGTACCGGACGCTTTAGCGATTAAATCTCGAGTTTTATCTTTATCACCAGAGGCATGATATTCGGTAAGTACAGGAACAAATGCCTGAGAGAAAGCACCTTCTGCAAAAAGGCGTCTAAGAAAGTTGGGGATTTTATTGGCAAAGAAGAAGACATCAGCGCTCGCCCCTGCCCCCATTAGATTCGCCACCACCACATCACGAACCAGTCCCAATACTCGAGACACCAGCGTCATGGCACTGACAATCATGCCGGACTTAAGAAGGCGTTTACTCACGATAACCTCTGAATTACCTAGCCAATGCTTTGCTATTTATCGGTTTCAATAGCCTTTGTTATTGAAGAGAGGATTAGTATTAGCATTGGTCGAAAAATACTGTTAGAATCCCCGCCATCTTAACCGCGATAGCCCACAGATATCAAAAATTGTTTTGTATCGTCGGGTTTTTGCACAAATCATTTGACAATTGAGCGCAAATGAGGGATATTCCTCGCCCTTAAATTGTCACCGAACTAAGTTTTTGGGAGTTAGACCCTTGGCAAACAGTAAATCTGCTAAGAAGCGCGCTATCCAAGCTGAGAAACGTCGCCAGCACAACGCTAGCCGTCGTTCTATGATGCGCACTTACATGAAGAAAACAATCGCAGCTATCGAAGCTGGCGACAAAGAAGCAGCAACTTCAGCATTTGCAGAAGTTACTCCAATCCTTGACCGCATGGCGACTAAAGGCCTTATTCATAAGAATAAAGCTGCTCGTCACAAGGCTCGCTTCTCTGCTGCAATCAAAGCTCTATAATCTAGACTTTGTATTGTGTTAAAAAAACCGGCTAAGGCCGGTTTTTGTATCTGCATTTTCTATATTGACAGTTTTCTTTGTTAACAAGAAAACACTCGCTACGACAAAGTAGCGAACGTTATGGCTTACTCATCACTGCAGTACATACCATGCAACGTTTCAATCAACTGGCGAACTTCGCTGCTGCTCAGGGTATAAAACACCGTTTGTGCTTCTTTACGCGTGGAGACCAATCCATCGCGGCGCAACCAAGCTAAATGCTGAGACAGTGCTGATTGACTCAATTCCAAACGCGCACACAACTCACCGACCGACAACTCTGTATTGTGTAGCATACACAGAATTTGCAGGCGTCTCTCATTAGCCATCGCTTTTAAGAGTACTACCGCTTGTGATGCGTTTTTCTCCATATCCTGCAAGTTCATAATCTACCTCTAGTTATTTGGTGATACCGTTGTCAATGTGCCAGTCTTTGCCACAGAAAATCATAACGCTGGCAATTTCCGACACATTTTACATGGTTAGCACGCGCATGCTAACGCTTTGTTTAATTAACTGTTGTTGACATGAATAAATTGATAACTAACTCTAAAGTTAAAACGCAAGTAGATCAGTAAAATCCGCTTCACAGACACTTTTTACCGCTGGATGTTGGATCATTCGTTCTGCGAAAATTACGTAATACTCTTCTTTAATGTCTTCAATATCTCCAATCAACTGCAAGTTACGCTTATCTTTTATTTCCGACATATAGATACTCGGCGCCAAGAAGATGACATCGTCTTTGTACATAGAGAAGGCTTTCATCAACGCAACATCGTCAAACTCACCCAAAATATTCGGCTGAATTCCCTGTTGGTCAAACCATTGGATAACTTTACGACCCATGGATGTACGACTACCAGGAATAAGCAGCCGAGTCTGTTCAAGTACTTCAGGAAAACGTACGTTCTCCAAATGCCCAGAAGTAAAGAAGCTCATGCGACTTTCGCCCAGCTTTTTACTGAACAACCCCGGGCTTTGGCTGGAATCCACTGGACAATCAGACAGAATCATATCCAGCTTATGCTGAGCCAGTTGCTCTAACAGCATTTCGTGCGTTGATTCAAAGCAGCGAAGGTGGATGTTGTTATCTTCAGGAATAGTCGTCATTAAGATCTTACTGACTAGACGTTTAGACAGCGCATCCGCGACACCAACATCAAACAGTAGGTTGGAGCGCTGGCTGTAATTAACGATATCCAGCATCTCGTAACTCAGCCCAAACATTCGATCTGCGTATTTATAGACCAGTTGTCCTAGCTCGGTTGGCTCAACACTGCGACCATTTCGCTTAGTCAATTTGCCATCCATACGCTCTTCTAGCGCTTTGATTTGTCCGGTAACCGTTTGTGGAGTCAAAAACAGCGCATCGGCTGCTTTGGTAACTGAACCTTGTTTGCACACCATCCAGAAGTAGTACAAATGGTTATAGTTGAGATGAGACATTCTAAATCGCCTAAATTGAGTGACTCTCTTTTATAGCAAAATCTCGCCACGGCAACAATGTTCGATATAACCGATGACAAAAACAACTTACCCTTCATTTTTACGAAATAAGCACTGTCACATTCGCCACACTACTGTCATATAAATGACAAAGTGGTCAATATAAATCGATTTAATTCATCAATCACGTCAGATTAATCTCTTTTTCTCAAAAAGGATCAACCCCTTAAATATCAAGAATTTAAATGCGTAAATGCAAATTTACAGAACAAAAATCAACCGATGATCGCACTTAAATCACATAGAAATAGTTTCGTCATATTTCTGTAATATTCGAGTTCTACTATCGCGTCAGATTCAACAACAGGCCGCAAATAGATTAACCAAGGCCAAACGGAGAAAACTATGATGAACCAAGCAACTACAGCGACGACTCCTATGTCGACTACGACGCGTTGGCTGCGCTGGGCTAACTTGGCATTCATGCTTTACCTATTGCTACTTGCTGTTTCTATGGTAGGTAGTGGCTTTAAAATGGCGACAGGCGAGCACGCAAAAGTGCTATTCGAGTTTGCTTCTCACCCAGTAGCAGGCTTGATGATTGGTTTGGTTGCTACGGCACTGATTCAGTCTTCTAGTACTGTTACGTCTATTATTGTTGGTCTGGTAGCCGGTGGCTTACCTGTGACGACTGCAATCCCAATGATCATGGGTGCAAACATTGGTACTACCGTCACCAATACCCTAGTCAGTCTTGGTCACGTTCGTTGCAACACCGAGTTTAAGCGTGCTTTTGCAAGTGCTACGATTCACGACTTCTTCAACTTGCTTGCTGTCGCTATCTTCCTGCCGCTAGAAATGATGTTCGGTGTGCTAGACAAGATCTCTAGCTGGCTTGTATCGCCAATGATGGCGACAGGCGATATGAGCATGGGTGGTCTTAACTTCATCAAACCAATCACCAAGCCAATAGTGAGCGCTATTCAAGAGCCGCTGAGTGCATTTGGTGACGTGACCGGTGGTGTACTACTTATTGTTCTTGGTATCGCGACTATCTTCGTTGCTATCACTGTGATGGGCAAACTCATGAAGAGCCTAATGGTTGGTCGTGCTCGCGAAATTCTAAAGAACGCAATTGGTCGTGGCCCTATTCACGGTATCGTGTCTGGCTCTATCGTGACAGTACTGGTTCAGTCTTCATCAACAACCACCAGCTTAATGGTTCCGCTAGTCGGTACGGGTGCTCTGAAAGTTCGTGACGTGTACCCATTCACGCTAGGTGCGAACATTGGTACTTGTATCACGGGTCTGCTTGCTGCCACTGCGGTATCTGGTGAGTACGCTGTGTTTGCTCTGCAGATTGCTCTAGTGCACTTGGTGTTCAATATCATGGCAACGGTATTTATCTTCGGTATTCCGTTCCTGCGTGAGCTTCCAGTGAAAGGCGCCGACTTTATCTCTGATATGGCTATCAAGAACAAAGCCGTTGTGGCGGGTTACCTAGTGTCTATCTTCGTGATTATCCCAGGTTCGATTCTAGCCCTGACTGCTTAACAACGAATTCACTGGCGCCGCTAAATGGCAATGGTAAAGAATAAAAAAACGCTCAGCAGATGCTGAGCGTTTTCGTTTTTAGAAGTCACCATAATCGTAGGCGTCATAAGCATCGTACGCGTCGTAATGATCGATAAGATCGGCTTCATCGACGTAGTCCCAATAGTAATAGCGGTCATAATAGTAGTTGTAGTACGGGTCGCCGACATAATAGGTTTTGATGCGTTTATCTTCCGTCCAAAGGTAGTAGTTTGACGCCTTTAACACCGGGACAGAAAGCGTTTGCTCACCCACTTTGATATCCGTTTGTCCCTCAATGTTGCCGACAAAAGTCATCGGTTTACCTAGCACAAAGATCTTCGGGTCTAAAAATCGCTCTACCTTAACGACAAAACGGCTACTTCCCTGCCGGGTCTCATCTGGTCGCCCTTTCGCATCAAGCTCAAAATAACTGATTTGCAACTCACTACTGCTTGCCGACGGGTTAGTAAGTTTTGCGACCACCCCACCCCAGCGCGCTGGCTGACCTTTATAAGGTGTCGCATCAGGGTTCGCATCTTGATAACTGACCAACAGCTTTTCATCGGCAACTTTGATCTCATCGGGGCCGCTACTGCAGCCCACCAGTAAGGCTGCCAATATCCATACATACGCTCGCATTTTCTGCTCTCCTATTTTTCGCTCATTTCATTATGAGTCAACCGCTTAACGCTTCGCAAGTTACAACCTATTGTTGAGTCTTTGCATCCTATTATTGACACATCACTTAGCGACGCAGACCGCCAATACAGCACAACAATACCAAGACTAGAAACTAACCCAAGATTGACGTTGACCAACTTACCGAAGTTTAAGTCGTTGTTTACTCTATTACGTAATCACTATGTATAGGACTCTGTCATGAAAACAAAAATTCTACTTCTCAGCACACTTATCGCCTCACCAAGCTTTGCATACTACTGTGACCAAACCGCAGAAGGCGCTATCGATGGAGCAGTAGATGGTGCAATCACCGGCGCTGTTGTCGGTGGTATTGTTGACGGCGGACGCGGCGCAGCTGCCGGTGCTGCAATTGGTGGCGGTACGGGTGCGGTTGTAGGTACTGTTGATGGCGCTTACGATGAAGAAGCGTGTGAAGTCGTTACTGATGTCGCTGTAGAAGACGAAATCGTGGCTGAAGAAGTCGTTGAAGAAGAAATTATCGAAGAAGAGATCGTCGACGAGGAAATCGCTGAAGAGTACTACTACGACTAACGTTTTACCTTCACATTTTGGCAGTTACCTAGAGGTAACATCCCCCTATGTTACTGCCAACCTTCTCCCTCCAGCGATAAACTGCAATCAATAAACTCGACGAAAAGGTCCAGTATGCACAAAATCGCACTTGTTACCGGTGCGTTTCAAGGGATCGGTCTCGCCACATCTGAAATGCTCATGGAACAAGGTTTCCACGTGATCATGGCGGACATCCAATCTTGCAGCGCCCTCGCCAATGAACTCCGTCACAAAGGCTACCTGGCATCGCACGTTAAAATTGATCTTGCGATGTCTTCAATGTTTCCGGCTATCGCCAACAAGATAGAGGAAGAGTTTGGTCGTTTAGATGTGTTGGTCAACAACGCTTCAATCTTAGCGGATTTTGGCAAGCATCCATCACGGATCGATGAGGACACTTATCGACGAGTGATTGAAATCAATCAGATTGGCCCATTCTTGCTTACACGAGCTTTAACCCCGCTACTGAAAAAATCCGCCGGGGCTCGTGTGGTCAATGTATCGAGCCAAGCGGCTCAGCTTTCTCAGCTCGCCAATATGAACTCCCCTTGGAGAGATGATGTCTGTGCAGCCTATCAGTCCTCAAAAGTTGGTGTTAACGCCAACACAGTCCTGTTTGCCAAAGAGCTTGAACCATTTGGTATTAAGGTGAATTCCTACTGCCCTGGTTGGGTCGATTCCGGCATGAATCTAGATGAACTGCCTGAATACGGAGACAAGGTGAAGCTGAAAACACCACGAGAAGGCGCCGACACTGCGATTTGGTTAGCGACACTAGAAGAAGATGGTCCAACCGCAGGCTTTTTTACCGAACGTGAAGCCATTAGCTGGTAAAGAAGCTTTTAGTCAGCAACAGAGCTATATTAGCTGGTCACAAAAAACGCCGAGCAGACTGACCTGCTCGGCGTTTTTGTTCGACTCTTTACATGAAACGTTATACTGAAAACGGATAACGAATCGGCTCGTGACTCTCGTACCCAATCACTTCAAAATCATCCAGCGTTACCCAAGTTTCTAGATCTTCTAGTGACTTAATTTTTGGGTTAATGCGAAACTCTGGCGCAGCCAAGGGCTCACGTTTAAGCTGCACGTCACGCATCAGCTCAAGCTGATCTTCATAAATATGCGCATTCACAATCTTGTGGTAAGCCAGACCCGGCTTCTTGCCGGTGATTTGCGCCATGATGGCCAAGAACACATACACCTGAACCATATTGAAATTAAGTCCAAGCGGCACGTCACAAGAGCGCTGAGTACTGTTTAGATATAAGGTGTCACCCAATAGAGAAAAGTGGTGGCTGTACATACAAGGACGTAGGCACCCCATATGAAATTCACCTGGGTTGTAGAAATTAAGAATTTCACCACGGTCATCAACGCCCTTTGAAAGGTCATCAACAATCTTGCGAAGCTGGTCAATATGGCCGCCATCCGGCTTCGCCCATGCTCGGCCTTGAACACCATAGACACGTCCCATATCGTCTTCGCCTTTACGATATGGATTGTTTAACCACGCTTCATTGAGGTTAGCGTTGGCATCCCACGTTTTGGTGCCCAACTTGCGAAAATCTTCCGCATTGTCATAGCCGCGGATGTAGCCAAGTAGCTCAGCGACTGCTGCTTTCCAAAAGCTCTTGCGAGTTGTGACCAATGGAAAGGCATTACCAGCAACATCGTAAGTAAGATCGGCATTAATCACGGTTAAACAACGTTTACCAGTGCGCTCGTTCTCAACCCAAATACCCTCGTCAACGATTCGCTGACATAAGTCTAAATACTGCTTCACGACAATTCCTATTACTTCGATACTTTTGGAGTGGTTGCACCGTTGACTTTATAAGCCCACGCGACCATCAAGCCGCCAATGATCATCATTGGCAATGAGAGGATTTGACCCATTGAGATAAATCCACCAAACAAACCTAGGTGGGCATCCGGCTCGCGCACGTACTCTACCATAAATCTAAAGGTTCCATAACCAAGCAAGAACAAGCCAGAGACAGAGCCTTCTGGGCGAGGTTTACGAATGAACCAGTTCAGAATTAGGAATAACACCACACCTTCTAACGCAAACTCATACAATTGAGATGGGTGGCGAGGTAACGGACCGCCGTTGGGGAAGATAATCGCCCATGGCACATCTGTCACGCGTCCCCAAAGCTCACTATTCATGAAGTTGCCAAGACGCCCCATGCCTAAGCCAAACGGCACTAGTGGCGCAATAAAGTCCGCAACATTGAAGAAAGTGCGACCGTTTTTACGTGCGTACCAAAACATCGCCGTGATAACACCCAGCAAGCCGCCGTGGAATGACATACCGCCAGTCCACACTTTAAATAGATAAAGCGGGTCTTGTAGCAGCTCTTCAAAGCCGTAAAACAATACGTAGCCGACGCGACCACCGATAACTACTCCAAGAAAGCCGGCAAACAGAAGATCCGACACTTGCTCTCGAGTCCAACCTGAACCTGCCTTATCTGCGCGTCGATTTGCAAGCCACAAAGCGAAAGCAAAACCGATCAAGTACATCAAACCGTACCAACGGACAGACAGCGGACCTAACTCAAACAGAACAGGGTCAATATTTGGAAACTGGATATATCCCTGAGACATAAAACGCTCACTTAAAGTTATTAAATAATGGGGCTAAAACATCATAGAAAATGCCACGAACAATAGAAAGACTGCAAAAATCTTTTTAAGTTTCGGTGTTGGCATTGTCGTCGCCAACTTGGCACCAAATCGCGTCGTCACCATGGAGGTAGCGGCAATCGCAAACAAAGCTGGTAGGTAAACATAGCCGACACTGAATTCCGGCAGCCCTTCGGCCTTCGCACCATGAAACACGAAGCCTAACATGCCTGCCAGTGCAATCACACAACCACAAACAGAAGAAGATCCCACCGCACGGCGCATTTCAACGCCATGTTTACTCAAAAATGGCACCGACATCGAACCGCCACCGATGCCTGCTAGGCTCGAAACCATGCCAATTCCCGCACCACAGCATGTGGTGATAAATGGAGATGGAAGATTTCGTACCGTTTGAGACTTAATTGATAGGAACATTTGAATCGCTAACATCAGCACGATAAAAGCAAACACCTTTGGCAGGTAATGCGAAGGGATCCACTCTGCGATGTAAGAGCCAGCAAACCCACCGATGACCACACCGGGTATGAGCCACTTAATCACAAACAAATCAACATTGCCTAACTTAAGGTGATTTATTGCCGATGAACCAGAGGTAATAATGATCGAAGCCAGAGAGGTCGCGAGTGCTATATGCATGACTAAATCACTACCAATGCCAAACTTAGGCAGCAAAAACGCCAGGGCTGGTACAACAATCAGGCCGCCGCCAATCCCCAGCAGACCCGACATAGTTCCTACTACAGCACCAAGCAGTAGCAACAGCAATATCAATTCGTAATTCACAACAAGACCAAAATATAAGAGTTAAAATTTACCTGCACGGATGAAGCCTGCAAGACCTTTGGCCTCAAAGAAATCGCGCATTTGATTGTAGATGGTTTTTCCATAGGGTTGCATCAGCGCTTTGTCAGCAAGTTGTTTAAGCTCATCGAGTGAGCTCTGCGCAAGCAAGTATTTCACTTTTGCCACGTTAGAGGTGTTCATACTCAAGGTATCGTAACCCAAGCCAACGAGTAGAAGCGCGCCAATAGGGTCACCGGCTAACTCGCCACAGATACACACAGGTAAGTCATAGGCTTGGCAAGTCGCAAAAATGTGTTTCATTGCCGCAAGCACTGAGGGGTGCAACGTTTCGTAGATGTCTGCTACTTGCGCATTATTGCGATCAACCGCCAATAAATATTGGGTTAAGTCATTGGTGCCCACCGAAACAAAATCGACTCGCTGTGCCATGAACGGCAAAATATACAACATCGATGGGACTTCAATCATCACACCGATTTGTGGTTTTTTCACCTCTGGATGAGCATCATGCACTTCCTGATAAGCTTGTTCAATCAGGGTTGCCGCATCATCAAACTCCTGCACCGAAGAGACCATAGGCAGCAAAATGCTCAGATTATCAATGCCAATGCTAGCACGAAGCATCGCACGCAACTGAATCAAAAAGATATCAGGATGATCTAGGGTAAAACGGATCCCACGCCAACCCAAAAATGGATTATCTTCCTCGATAGGCAAATACGGCAACGCTTTATCGCCACCAATATCCAATGTACGCATGACGACTCGCTTATTCGAGTAAGCACTTAGCACAGAACGATATTGATGCAGTTGCTCTTCTTCCGATGGAAACTGCTGCTGCAATAAGAACGAAATTTCGGTGCGGTACAAGCCGACGCCATCAACGTTTTTGTTGATTGAAATACTGGTATCAGCACTAAGACCCGCATTGAGCATAACTTGAATACGCTGACCATCTTTGGTGGCGGCCTCAAGGTCAGCCGTCGACTCCACCATTTGTGACAGTTCCGACTCCTCACTGACCAGCTCTCGGTATTCCAATAGCAGCTCTTGGCTAGGGTCTGGGAATATTTCACCGCTGTAGCCATCAACAATACCGAGCTTGCCACTAAGCAGCTCAGGGTTAGTATTCACCCCCATGACCGCTGGAATGCCCATGGCTCTAGACAAAATTGCCGCGTGCGAGTTAGCCGCGCCTTCCAGCGACACAACTGCAAGCAATTGCTGTTTCGGAATAGACGCTAAAATCGAAGCGGTCAGCTCTCGAACCACTAAAATCACGGGCTCGTTAAACTCGTGAATGGGGTACTCTGTATCATGGAGGAAGAACAGCAATCGCTGCCCAAGCTCTTTAATGTCTTGCGCCCGCTCGCGTAAATACACATCGGACATTTTTGCAAAGCGGTTAGCGTAACTTTCGACGACTTGGCGCAGTGCCCAATCGGCTTTATCCCCTTTTTGGATCTGAGCTTTGAGGTCGTTTCTCAACATCGGATCGTTGAGTAAGTGGGTAAACAAGTCAAATATGGCCAGCGCATCTTTATTAAGCTCCAAATCGAGCTTTTTGCGCATGCGCTTAAAGTCCGCCAGCGCATGTTCTATCGCAACCGAGAGCATCTCTTGCTCACGTGCCACATCAAGCGTGGACGCAGGGAATACGTCACTCAGGTCTGGCTGAGTGTTGTCCCACCAAATAGGGCCAATCGCAACACCAGAAGAAGCCCCGATGCCCTTAATGACAAGCGCAGCATTATCATCAAAAAAGCCATGTCCCTGGGCGATCGCATGAGCAATCAACACCGCGATCTGCGCAGACAATGTGACCAGAAAAGACTCTTCCATTTCACTAAATTGTCGGGAGCTTTTTTGCTGCACGACCAACACACCGAGCACTTGCTTGCGATGGATAATAGGCGTGCCAAGAAAGGAATGATAGAGGTCTTCCCCCAGTTCAGGGAAGAACTTAAATGCGGAGTGTTTGGCGGCCTCTGCCAGGTTGATAGGTTCGGCGGTACGCTTAACTAAGCCGACCAAACCTTCATTGAAGCCAATATGAATCGTATCACCTTGGAAGGTAAGCCCTTGGGTCGCCATGAGCTCTAGGCGCTGCTTATCGTCGTTGGCAAGATAAATAGTGCAGCACTCGGTATTCATCGCTGAACACGTTTGCTGCACTAACATCTCGAGGGCTGCATGCACGTCTTCTACTTTTGAGACGTGCTCAACTATATCCCTTAGTTGCGATAGCATACTTACCCTCTTCGATGCTTTCTTTTGCCTTTAAATTTTCGTTCTTTAAACGGCATCGCTAGCGAAGCAAACTCTTTCATCGCACGGCGGTAGACATCACGCTTGAACGAAACCACTTGTCTAACTGGGTACCAATAACTTACCCAACGCCAACCATCAAACTCAGGGGTATTACCGCGCTGCATATTGATTTTGGACTCATCGCAGTCCAAGCGCAGTAAAAACCATTTCTGTTTTTGCCCGATACAGACCGGTTTCGAATCCCAGCGCACCAAACGCTTAGGTAACTTATATCTTAACCAGTGACGACTGACCGCAACGATTTTAACGTCGTTCTTAGTCAATCCCACTTCTTCATACAGTTCTCGATACATGGCCTCTTCAGGGGATTCACCTTCGTCAATACCGCCCTGAGGAAACTGCCATGAGTGTTGTCCGTATCGTTTAGCCCAGAAGACCTGACCATGGTTGTTACAGATTACAATACCAACATTAAGTCGGTAACCATCGCCATCTATCACTGGCCAACCTCAATTAAATTTTCATTACCTTGATTTTTCCACATATCCCCAACTTGAGCAAACTTATGGATGTGTAAATTTGAACAATTACCACTTCTTTGTAGTTCACTGGATAAGATTCAAACAACATCGTAGTTATCAACACCACAATGAGACATAGGCCACATTTATTCACCTTTTCTGTGAATAACTGTGTGCAGAATCGTTGATCTCTCTAAAAAATCGTAGAAAAACTAGAACCTACTAAACTATCCCAAAAACAGAACAATATAATAAAGTCATAATAAACATAAACATAAAATCAAAACCATCATGTCTTATGCGTAGTTCTTAAGATTTTGATTTGCCACCATTTAGATCGGTCAAAGATCCACCACAGCTTGGTTTATCCACATTAGGATTGCCAGTTTTCATACAAAGCCCGATATTTCAAGCAGTTTATCAGGTCAAATATACTGATTATTTATCCATGCATTCATTTTTAATGGCAATTAAGCAATCTAGCTGTGGATAACTATTTAATAGATCAAGTTTGCAGCGAAGTGATCCTTTTTTGTACAGAGCTAGAATTCGTTCTCATGGTAAACTAGCGGCGGTTAGAAAAAACAGCGACATTAACACCCATGAACACAGCACCAAAATCCGAAGCCGAACTGTTAGAACGCGCCCGTCAAATCGCTGGCATGAGCTTTGGCGATCTTGCCAAGCCAGCCAATATGCGTGTACCTGACAATCTCAAGCGAGACAAGGGTTGGGTTGGTCAATTACTGGAGTGGCACCTTGGTGCAACGGCTGGCAGCAAACCTGTACAAGATTTTCCTGAAATCGGTGTCGAGCTAAAGAGCATCCCAATTGGCTACAATGGCAAACCACTGGAGTCGACCTTCGTTTGCGTCGCCCCTTTAACAGGGATCACTGGGTTAACTTGGGAAGCCAGCCATATTCGAAATAAACTGTCGCGAGTCCTTTGGCTACCTGTTGAGGGTGAGCGCGAGATTCCTGTCGCAGAGAGGCGTGTGGGATCTCCGCTTATCTGGAGCCCTTCGAAGCAAGAAGAGGCATTGCTTAAAAACGACTGGGAAGAGCTCATGGATTTGATTGCACTCGGTGATGTTAATCAAATTACCGCCAGAAGCGGTGAAGTACTGCAAATAAGGCCAAAGGCCGCCAACAGCCGAGCGAAGACGGAAGCGTATGGCACAAATGGTCAGCCAATAAAAACCCTACCCCGAGGCTTTTACCTCAGAGCGAGTTTTACGAGCTATATCTTAGAAACCTACTTTGCTTAATACCTGTTTGCCGCTACAGAGACACGCTCAGTGCAAGTTGAGTTCAATATCACAGTAGCGATTCATCTCTGCGCTGCCGCACTCATCGTAGGCGTTATGAAGCCGTAGATAAGCTTTTTCTACACCGAGACGTGTCAGTGCTTCTTTTACAGAATCTAAAGATTCGTAATGAATAGGCTCATCATCTTGTTTAATGGGTTCGAGTTTGTGCTTGTATTCCACTGCAAGTAAATAGTGTGAAATATCAGCACAACCGATCACAAACACTTTAGGTGGCTTATAACTCTCTTTATGATGTCCGTGTAACCAACGATCGAGCTGATGTTTTTGCATAGTCCACCTCCTCTGCTTTGTGGATAATGCGTGACTTATCACTATCAGTTTAGCCAAGGCGCAGCCAGTTGCGCATAAAATGAGCAGAACTTTTATAAAAACGGGGTATAGTGGAATCAAGTAACAACAAGCAAGGATGGCTCAATGAAATACCACAAGCTCCCACACTCTTCGCTCGAAGTCAGTAAAATCTGTTTGGGAACCATGACATTCGGTGAGCAAAACACCAAGCAAGAAGCCTTTGAGCAGCTTGATTATGCCGTTGAACGCGGGATCAATTTCATTGATACTGCAGAGATGTATCCAGTTCCACCCAAACAAAACACTCAAGGGTTAACTGAATCTTATATCGGTGACTGGCTATCGCATTCTGATAAAAGACAAAAAGTCGTTTTAGCAACCAAGGTCGCAGGCCCGCGCAACGTCCCTTACATTCGCGAAAATATGAGCCTAGATCGCCGCAATATACATCAAGCTCTCGATGACAGCCTCGCTAGATTAAAAACCGACTATATCGACCTTTACCAGCTTCATTGGCCCCAGCGCAAAACTAACTGTTTCGGCCAACTTAATTACCCTTATCCTGACGACAATGAAGAAGTTACCTTAATTGAAACGCTCGAAGCACTAAACGAGCTGATTAAGGTGGGAAAAATTCGCTACATTGGCGTCTCCAACGAAACGCCATGGGGTGTAATGACACTGCTCAAGTTGGCGGAAAAGCACGACTTGCCAAGAATCGTTTCCATTCAAAACCCTTATAATTTACTTAATCGAAGCTTTGAAGTGGGACTGTCGGAAATCAGTCACCATGAAGGGGTTGAGCTACTCGCCTACTCGCCATTAGCCTTCGGCTGCTTGAGCGGTAAATACCTTGAGGGACAAAAACCTGAAGGCGCACGTTGCAGCCTATTTGAACGCTTTGTCCGTTACTTCACGCCTCAAGGCATTGAAGCAACTCAGGCTTATGTCGATCTTGCCCATAAACACGGCCTAGATCCATCACAAATGGCCCTGGCATTTGTGAATCAACGTCCTTTTGTGGCCTCCAATATTATTGGTGCCACCAATCTCGACCAACTAAAAAGCAATATCGATAGTATTGACGTCACCTTGTCCGATGAACTGTTAGAAGAGTTACAAATAATAGGGGCAAGGTATTCAAATCCTTGCCCCTAATCGTGTTTTCTAGCGCGTTTTTGAGGGATGGAAAAATGACTCAATCTCGCTATATCAAGAACTCGGCGGGCAGTGACACTGCCCGCCTTGAGTTACGTAGCTAATCTTGACTGCAACTCTCGACGTAGATGACGAGCTTTGCGTTTAGCGACAACTTGAGGAGCTGCGACATGACCAAGTGGACGACCTTCTTTGTCTAAGCCGATGTCTCTTAGTAGGGGCTCGTTGTGAAGCGGCAATTGATACGCGCTACGACGGTAGCGTCTTTTCCACTCACGCTCTTCTTTTTGAATGTCAGCTTTAATTAGCCATGTTGCGATAGTTAGATAAACAGAAGTACGCATAATAATCTCCAGATTATGAAATAAAGAGGAGAGAAATAGCAGTCTAGGAAAGATATAAAGACTCTTATGTGACTGCTATTTCCGCAGCCTCATAAGGTTACGGATTAATTAAGCTTGTGCTGAACTTGCTACCGGTTTGTCGGTAACAGTGGCGGTCGAAACTAGACCACACATATGATCAGCATCAGTACGGCGAACAGCACAAGCGTTGATAAAAGAAATACGATTCATCATTTTCTGTGCCTCCATACTGACTTTATTAATCCTGAAATTTGGGTAAATGAGCGTCTCGCTCACGGTTAATTCTTATGCAGTTCGTTTATTAAATCAACAAAGCATATATAAAAAAGTGAAAAACAAATGAATACTCTAGTGATGACGATCAAGAGTGTTTTAATGCCGAGTATTTAATCAATCACCTACAAAAATACGGTGATTAATTTTATTTAAGCAAAATACAACCTGATATTATTTCAAGCCCACTTAGTGCGAGCTACATCAACCTTCCGTGTAATTGCAATGTAAACCACTTAAAACGGCGTCAATTTCAACCAAAAAAGGTGCCGAAGCACCTTTCATTGTTCAAAACCTATCCGTTACGCTAGATAGTCTCTTCTGTGATCAAGTTGTGCTTGTTCAACAAGCGATACATCGTCGCCCGCGAAATACCTAACTCTTTCGCCGCTTGCGTTACCTGCCCGTTGTGACTATCGAGGACTAAAATAAGCGCATCACGCTCTGAGCGTTCACGAATACTTTTCAAACTACGTTTACCAGAAAACGTACCCGGTAGCTCAAAGTGTTTTTTCGATAACACCTCTTCTTCAGTCATTAATACCGCTCGCTTCACCTGATTCAGTAGCTCCTTCACGTTTCCAGGCCAATGATAATAAGTCAGTGACTTAATTGCATCGTCGTCAATAGATTTCACAGGAGAATTAAATTCTTTAGCAAATTGGTTTATGTAATGTGTCACCAATAGTGCAATATCTGTCGCACGCTCTTTAAGACTAGGGACATTAATTCTTAACACATTAATGCAATGGAAGAGCTCCTCGTTAAAGGTACCGTCACCCAAGGCTTTCTCAATATCTGAGGAATCCGCCGCTAAAATACGCACATCAAATTCCTTGATGCCTTTAGCCGTTTCGATTTGCCCATCTTGATAGAACTTTAACAAGTTAAGTTGCTGCTTAGGTGGCAGAGTAAATATGTCGTTGAGGACAATGGTGCCGCCAGATGCTTGATCAAGCAATGAACTCTGAGAAGCGTCATGCATACCAAAAAACTCATTTTCGAAACGAGCATCCGAAAACGCACGACAATTGACAGCAATAAACGGTTTTTGCGAGCGAGCTGAACAGCGATGAATCGCCTTGGCGACCGACTCCTTACCTGCTCCAACTTCACCGTGGATCATAATACTCACGTCTGTTGGACCAATACGACGAATTTGGTCACGTAGTCGTCTAATGGGCAGCGATTGCCCGACTATACCTAGGTCGTTATCGTTGCCATTGTGCGGCCAAACTTTTTGCTCAAGTTTGAGCATACCAAGCTGGTGACCAATGGTACTCATGAGTCTTGAGTCTGGAATTGGCGTGGTGAAGAAATCGATACAGAAATTGACGATAAATTGGCAAATCGTATCTGAGCTAAGTTGCGACTCACGGATAAACGCTATCCAACGCACCTGCTTATGCGTACTAACGAGTTTCGCGATACCATTTAAGCTAAAATCATCCCGCGTGAGATCGACAATACCAATACATGGTCCAATCTCAGAAAACAGTGCATCTGCTTTGCGAAGATCAGAGCATTGCGTGCAGCGCCAACCCGCTTGCTCTAAAACAGATAGCCAAGGCTCATAAACTCCACCCACCACGACCAAAGAGCCGGGGATTGAATCCATCCGAAATTCGGTTCCCATTACATCATTCCTATTATTGTTTTTAGATTCAATAGCTCCATTCTATGCATGTGGCGCTATCTATCAAAGACGACTATCGCGTTTAAAACGTACAGAGGTGTCTCACATTTAAGACTAGTGCACGATTTGTAACTTTTCTATAAACATTCAAAGGAATTTGGCATAAAAAGCCTCTCCGCAGAGAGGCTTTGTAAGAAGTCATAACCTTAGCAGAGAGCTTACTGCTGAGGACGCATCGCTGGGAATAGGATAACGTCACGGATGGTGTGCGTATTAGTAAATAGCATCGCCAGGCGGTCGATACCAATACCTTGACCCGCTGTTGGTGGTAGACCGTGCTCTAGTGCAGTGATGTAGTCTGCATCGTAGTACATTGCTTCGTCATCACCTGCGTCTTTCGCATCAACCTGTGCTTTGAAGCGTGCGTCTTGATCTTCTGCATCGTTAAGCTCAGAGAAGCCGTTCGCGACTTCACGGCCACCGATGAAGAACTCAAAGCGGTCAGTGAAGAATGGGTTGTCATCGCTACGACGCGCCAGTGGAGAGATATCTGCTGGGTAGCCAGTGATGAACGTTGGCTGGATTAGCTGAGGCTCAGCCGTCTCACCAAAGATCTCTTCAAG
The DNA here is from genome assembly GCF_040412085.2 of Vibrio sp. CB1-14. Classification (NCBI taxonomy): domain Bacteria; kingdom Pseudomonadati; phylum Pseudomonadota; class Gammaproteobacteria; order Vibrionales; family Vibrionaceae; genus Vibrio; species Vibrio chaetopteri. The sequence continues at coordinate 3,018,089 of NZ_CP115920.1, forward strand.
AAGCTGGCCACATGTCCAGAACGTCTCTACTTCAACGTGTACAGACTTAGCAATCGCTACCATCTTGTCACGGTTAGTTAGGTCTTCTTCTGTCAATGCTTGGATTTCAGCGTGATCTGGGTTGTAGTGTTTGATCGCTTCAAACATACTCATACGTGCGTAAGTGCCACCAAACTCAACGGTTTCGTCACCGTAAGGCATAGACGTTGAACCTAGAACATCCATCGCTACCGTGCTTAGCATCTCTTCAGTGAGATCCATCAGATCTTTGTAGTCAGCGTATGCTTGGTAGAATTCCATCATAGTGAATTCTGGGTTGTGACGTGGCGATAGGCCTTCGTTACGGAAGTTACGGTTGATCTCGAATACGCGATCAAAGCCACCAACCACTAGACGTTTTAGGTAAAGCTCAGGGGCAACACGCAGGAACATGTCGATATCAAGTGCGTTATGGTGCGTGATAAATGGACGTGCAGTCGCACCGCCAGGGATCACGTGCATCATTGGCGTTTCGACTTCTAGGTAGCCTTTTGAGCTCATGAAGTTACGAATTGCTGATACAAGCTTAGAGCGAATGATGAATGCGTGACGAGAGTCTTCGTTAACGATTAGGTCAACGTAACGCTGACGGTAACGCATCTCTTGGTCAGTTAGACCGTGGAACTTCTCTGGTAGTGGACGAAGTGCTTTCGTTAGCAACTCGTACTCTTCCATGTTCACGTAAAGATCGCCTTTACCAGACTTGTGAAGTGCACCTTTCACACCGATGATGTCACCGATATCAAGGCCTTGGTATTTCTCTTTTAGCTCTTTTTGAACATCTTTTGCTGCGTATGCTTGGATACGACCAGACGTTTCTTGAATCGCTAGGAATGGACCACGCTTAGCCATAACACGGCCTGCGATTGCCACTACGTGGTTTAGCTCTTCTAGTTCTTCTTTCGTCTTCTCACCAAATTCCGCTTGAAGGTCGCCTGCTAGGTGTTCACGACGGAAATCATTTGGGTGGCCGTTGGCTTTGCAGCTTTTACGGATATGATCCAGCTTGCTACGACGCTCAGCGATCAGCTTGTTTTCTTCAGGTGAAGAGGCTTCTTGTGCGTTTTCGTTTTGAACAGCATCAGTCATTTTTCGATGTATCCTGTTTTAAAAGTGGTGAAAAGCTTACAGGCCTGATTTTAGGCTAGCTTCGATAAATTTGTCCAAGTCGCCATCAAGAACCGCTTGAGTGTTACGGTTTTCAATGCCAGTACGCAAGTCTTTAATGCGTGAGTCATCAAGTACGTAAGAGCGAATTTGGCTGCCCCAACCGATGTCAGATTTAGCATCTTCGTTCGCTTGCTTCTCTGCATTTTGTTTTTGCAGTTCATGCTCGAACAATTTTGCACGTAGCTGTTTCATCGCTTGGTCTTTGTTTTTATGCTGAGAACGATCGTTCTGACACTGAACCACGATGTTAGTTGGAACGTGAGTAATACGAACCGCAGATTCCGTGGTGTTAACGTGCTGACCACCCGCACCAGAAGCGCGGTAAACGTCGATACGAAGATCAGACGGGTTGATCTCGATATCAATGTTGTCATCAATCTCTGGATAAACAAACGCAGAAGCAAATGAAGTGTGACGACGGCCGCTTGAGTCAAATGGTGACTTACGAACTAGACGGTGAACACCTGTCTCTGTACGTAGCCAACCATAAGCATACTCGCCAGAGACCTTCACAGTCGCGCCTTTAAGGCCAGCGACTTCACCTTCTGATACTTCGATGATTTCTGTCTTGAAGCCTTTCGCTTCTGCCCAACGAAGATACATGCGTAGCATCATGTTGGTCCAGTCTTGCGCTTCCGTACCACCAGAGCCCGATTGCAAGTCGATGTAGCAATCTGACGCATCGTGGTCACCGGCGAACATACGACGGAACTCAAGCGTTTCTAGCTTGGCTTCCAGTTCAGCAAGTTCTGGTTCAATTTCATCGAAAGTTTCTTGGTCTTCTTCTTCAACCGCAAGCTCAAGAAGACCGTCTACGTCTTCCACACCTTGGTCAAGAAGGTCGATGGTTTCAACAACCGCTTCTAATGAGGCACGTTCTTTACCTAGTGCTTGCGCACGCTCAGGCTCGTTCCATACATCCGGTTGTTCAAGTTCTGCGTTGACTTCTTCTAGACGCTCTTTCTTAGCGTCATAGTCAAAGATACCCCCTCAGGATATTTGTGCGTTCAGACACATCCTGTAGGCGGTTTTTGATAGGATTGATTTCAAACATATTTGCTCAGCATTTATGAGTAGAATTTAACCGCAGAATTCTACTCAAAAATGTGACGAAGATACAGGAAAATATCGATTTTCCTTGACCGAAATATCAACCCCCTATCGAGGCTCAATATGGTCGACCATCAGTTGCAATGACTGGTTTCCACGAAAGTCATTGATATCCAGTTTGTAAGCGAGAGTGACGGTTTTCACCGAAGCATCTGGCCAACGGCGTAAATCCACATTAAAGGCGATCGCATCCAGCATAATATTGGTGCCAAACCCTTTATGCATCGGCTCAACCATCAGCTTGAGGTGTTTTTCTCCAACCAGCTTTTGATGCAGCACTTTAAACTCACCATCAAACACAGGATCAGGGAACGCTTGTCCCCAAGGACCTCCAGCACGGATCTGCTCTGCGGTATGCATGGAAAACTCTTCCGGCGTTAACTCACCATCCGACAAGATAATACCTTTTAACGCGGTATCACCCAGCTCTTCACGCACCACCTCATCAAACAGCTTACTAAAGCGCTCGAAGTCTTTTTCCATGATGGTAAGACCGGCTGCCATCGCGTGACCACCGAACTTTAAAATCAATCCCGGGTTCTGGGTATCAATACGGTCAAGAGCATCACGCATATGCAAACCTTGGATAGAACGACAAGAACCCTTAATTGTTCCTTCGCCACCATCGGCAAACGCTATCACCGGGCGATGGAATTTGTCTTTGATACGAGAAGCCAAAATGCCAATCACACCTTGGTGCCAATCACGCTGGAACAGCGCTAGGCCATACGGCAGCGCCGCCTTATCACTAATTTGCAAGCGCTCACAAAATGCCAATGCCTCTTGCTTCATGCCTTCTTCGATGTCTTTGCGCGTCTGGTTAAGACCATCAAGTTCACTGGCCATCCGGCGAGCAGCGTGGAGGTTATCCGACATCAAAAGCTCAACACCAAACGACATGTCATCCAAGCGACCAGCGGCATTGATTCGTGGACCAAGCGCAAAACCAAAATCGGATGCCACCAGCTTTCTTGCATCGCGCTTAGCAATTTCAATCAAAGCTTGAATGCCGGGTCTAGCTTTGCCCGCTCGAATTCGCTGCAGGCCTTGATGCACCAAAATGCGGTTGTTCTCATCCAAAGGCACCACATCGGCAACGGTACCAAGCGCCACCAAATCAATCAGCTCCATCAATTTTGGCTCAGCCATACCTTGCTCGGCGAACCAATTGCGCTTTCTCATATAAACGCAAAGTGCCATCATAAGATAAAACGCGACGCCAACACCCGCTAGCGCTTTCGATGGAAACCCACACTCATTGAGGTTGGGGTTGACCATTGCATCTACATTCGGCAGCTCTGAACCCGGTAAGTGGTGGTCAGTCACCAGCACCTTGATGTTATTGTCTTTGGCGTACTGCACCCCGGAAATCGAAGAAACACCATTATCAACAGTCATGATGACTTCTGCACCAATCTCGATAGCTTGATCGACCACTTCAGGGCTTAGACCATAGCCATCTTCAAAACGGTTCGGCACCAGATAGTCTACATTTCGACTGCCTAGCATACGCAGCGCCAATACAGAAAGCGCCGAGCTCGTAGCACCATCAGCATCAAAGTCACCGACAACGATGATGCGCTTTTGCTGCTCAATCGCTTCAAACAGCAGCTCAACAGCGGGGTCAATTCCCGCTAGTTGTTGGTAGGAATGCAGCCCTTTGGCCGCTTTTTCCAATTGAGCGACATCACTCACACCACGGCTGATGTACAGACGGCGCAGCAAAACAGGTATAGAGTCAGGAAGTATCGAAATATCGACGTCAGGGCGGCGTTGGATTTCTATCATAAAATGCAATGGGGCCTTAAAAGGCCCCAATCCTAATCGTTATTGAATTTGTTGTAGACGCTTTAGAAGATCAGCAGGAGGAAGATAGCCACCCACCATTTCACCGTTTGGTAGGAAAATAGCTGGCGTACCACTGATACCTAGTTCGCGTCCAAGCTCATAGTGCTTAGCTACGGTCTCTTGACACTGCTTCAGGTCACCATCAAACACCGCTTCTTTGCGGTTAACTTTAGCATCGTGCATCGCGTCTGCGGGATTTTCTGAACACCAGATTTTCGCCATTTGGTCAGCAACCGAGCCCGTCGCTCCTTGTCGTGGGTAAGCAAGGTAGCGCACTGTAATTCCAAGGTCGTTGTATTGTTCCATTTGACTGTGCAGTCTCACGCAGTAGCCGCAAGTAATATCAGTGAATACCGTCACCACGTACTTTTCGTCTTTTGCTTTGTATTCAATGACTGTATCCGCAAATGATGCGATTTTTTCAGCATTGATTGGCGCTTGGCGCTCAGCAATCACATCTTTGTAATTGCCGTCAGCATCGATAGAGTACAGTGTGCCGGCAATGAAATGATCACCTGATGGTGATGCGAACAAGATACCGCCAGGTGTGCGAACTTCTATCAGACCCGCGATATCTGAAGCCACGATTTCTGATACCTCAATGCCGATTTTGGCAAATCGTTCACGAATGGCCGCTTCGTCTGCTGCAGAACTCGCCGCCGCCGCTTCAACGACAGTTGCTGGTGTTGCTTGGCTTGGTTGAGACTCTTCTGCACCGCAAGCCGTCACGAAAAATGGCAGAGAAAGTAGAGTTAAGCGGCGTAATACGCTCATTAAAATCACCTTTGTATAGAAAACGTTAAATTAAGCCCTTGGATGATGCTGGCTATGAATGTTCTTCAATCGTTCAGTTGCTACGTGAGTATAAATTTGTGTCGTAGATAAGTCACTATGCCCTAGCAACATCTGTACGACACGCAGATCTGCGCCATAGTTCAATAGATGCGTCGCAAAAGCGTGTCTTAGTACGTGTGGCGACAATAACTCGGTATCAATATCAGCCAGCACAGCATAGAACTTAATACGGTGCCAAAAGGTTTGTCGGGTCATCTGCTTGGCTCGTTTACTTGGAAACACCACGTCCGAGGTTTTCTCACCAAGCAACTGAGGGCGACCTTTATCGATAAACTCAGAGATCCAATCAATGGCGTTCTCGCCCATGGGCACCAAACGCTCTTTGTTACCTTTACCCACAACACGTACCACGCCTTGTCTTAGGCTGATATTTTCCATCGTCAGGCTCACAAGCTCAGTGACACGAAGGCCTGTTGCATAGAGCAGCTCTAGCATCGCTTTGTCACGCAACTCTATAGGATCGTTCGGATCGGGCGCTTCCAGGAGTGCCATCACTTGATCTTCGGTTAAATCTTTCGGTAGTCGCTTAGGGAGTTTTGGGCTCACCAATAGAGCGGTTGGATCGTCCGAGCGCAGTTTTTCTCGGTGCAGATATTGGAACAACCGACGGATCGCAGACAGCATTCTCGCTCTTGAGCTTTGTTGGTAGTTTTGATCCGCCAACCAGCTTTGATACTCCTGCAAGCCCGCTAAGCTAATAAAATCCAGTTTATAGTTGTGCTCATGCATCCATTTCAACAACTTCACCAAATCATTTCGATAAGACGCCAAGGTATTTTCTGACAATCCTCGCTCCATCCACATAGAATCGAGAAATTGCTCCACTAAGCCCTGATCTTGGATATTGACGTCGCTCACGACTACCTCTTGGATGTTTATACAGTACTTTGAACAGAGTAAGCGAGAAAAAACCAGATTGCCATAAAAACCAACACCTAGCGAATAAGCGCTGCAAAGATGGTCGAATTCAGAGTAGAATCTTGGCCAATCATCACAACCAAGTTACAGTGAAGTTATGAAAATAGGCTTATTTTACGGCTCGTCCACCTGCTACACCGAGATGGCTGCAGAGAAAATCCGCGACATCATCGGCCCTGATATCGTCGACATATTCAACGTAAAAGAGACGCCTATTACCAAGATGAGCGAATATGATCTGCTTATCTTAGGCATTTCCACTTGGGATTTTGGTGAACTCCAAGAAGACTGGGGCGCTATTTGGGATCAAATCTCCGGTGTATCACTCAGTGGTAAAGTCGTTGCTTTATTCGGGTTAGGTGACCAGGAAGGCTATGGCGAATGGTATCTCGATGCCATGGGCATGCTACACGACGAGCTTAAACCAACCGGCGCTCAGTTTATTGGTTATTGGAATAATCAAGGCTACGAATTTGAAGCGTCAAAAGCACTCACCGAAGATGGCAGTCAGTTTGTCGGTCTCGCTTTGGATGAAGACTCTCAATACGAGCTTAGTGATGAGCGCATTGCAAGCTGGGTTGAGCAGATCCTTGTAGAGTATCAGCAAACGCTGTAATGCTTACAAAGTAAAAAATTTCTAAACAAACGGCGCCTATCAAGGCGCCGTTTTTAGTTCTCATGAAGTCTTACAAGCAGACTTTACTATTAGCATGCTCAACTAGGCAGCTTCTTGCTCAAGACTTTGGTCACTACGGCCAATAAAGCACATGCAGACAATCGCAACAAACGTTGGCATTACCCAACCCATGCCCACACTAAACAGTGGCAATGCATTGAAAGCTGATACATCAATACCTGCTACTTTCGCAGCATCGATCATGGCAAATGCTAGTGATACCAAGATAACCACGCGGTAAGCAAGTTTCGGGTTCGCTAGGTACTTACGAGTAAAGGTCAAAGCTACTAGTGCAATCGCAACTGGGTATAGTGCAAACAGGACTGGAACCGATAGCGAGATAAGCTGCGCCAAACCAACGTTTGCTACTACAGCACATGCAACACCAATGATCACAACCCATTTCTGGTAGCTGATAGACGTGAGTGAGCTGAAGTAATCAGAACACGCTGAGATCAGACCGATCGCTGTTGTCAAACACGCTAGCAATACAATCACAGAAAGTACGACCTGCCCGTATGGACCAAACAACGCTTGTACGTATTGACTCAAGATGGCACCGCCGTTGTCTGCACCTGCTGCAACCGTCGCGCTCGTCGCACCTAGGTAGAACAAAGAGATGTAAACAAAAGCAAGACCCGCAGCAGCAATTAATGCTGAGCTAATCAGGTACTTAGTCGTTGCTGCTTGCTCAGTAATGCCTTTCTTACGCAGTGCATCCACAATCAACATACCAAACATCAAAGAGCCAAAGGTGTCCATGGTGTTGTAACCTTCAAGGAAACCTTTGGTCAGAGGCTGGCTTAGATACTCTCCGACTGGAGCAATCATCTCACCCTGTGGGTCAATGAATACCGCACCTGCTAGAACAATTAGGCCAACAAACAGAACGGGTGTAAGAACCTTACCGATAACATCAATCAGTTTGCCTTGTGACCAAGCAAATGACATGGCAACAGCAAAAAACAGAATTGAGAAAATCGTTAGGTGCATTTGGGCTGCGTCAGCGAAGAATGGGCGAATCGCCATTTCATACGCAACCAGACCAGTACGAGGCGCCGCGAACGCAGGGCCGATAATAATAAAGATCAGTACCGCAATAAGCGTCGCAGCCTTCTTTGGCAAATCTTTCGTCAGGTGCTCCCAAGAGCCTCCTGCCACTGCAACAGCAATAATGGTAATAAGAGGAAGACCTACTGCAGTGAGAAGAAAACCGGTCATCGCTGGGAGCAAATTCTCACCCGCTAATTGACCCGCTAGTGGTGGAAAGATGATGTTGCCAGCACCAAGGAAAAACGCAAACAGCATAAAGCCGACTGCTATAATATCTGTTGTTTTTAACGTCTGTTTCACAGATATGCCCTTACTTGTTATGTTGTGTTTCTGTAGAAGGAATCTTGGTTCCCTCGTAAAATAAGGCGGGCATAATGACGAATCACTAGTCAATAAGCAATAGATATAGATATAAACACTATATAAATTTGTTTAATTGATTCGAAAGCAGTTTGATTAACTAAAGTAAATGCCAAGACTGGAATTTTATCTCGATCATTTTCCTACACACATTACTTACATACAGAACATATCACTACTCAACAATTTAACAACAGTACCTATCACTCAAAAGCAAACGATTAACAAAATAACTTATGACTCGTAGCACATCAAAAACGAAAGGCTTTCAATTCAAACAGTTCGCAATTCTAGATGGTCATTCCGGGATGCCGGTTAGCACCGATGGGGTACTTCTTGGTGCGTGGACACAATATACCAACGCAGAGCGACTGCTCGATATCGGTACCGGTACAGGCCTTCTAGCCTTGATGAGTGCGCAGCGTTATCAAGATGCAGCGATTACAGCGATCGATATCGACAGCACGGCCATTAATGACGCCAAACGCAACTTTGCGGACACCGAATGGAGTGCGCGTCTAACACTGCTTCAAGGAGACGTACTAAAGCAGAGCTTTAGCGAGCGTTTTACGGGGATCATTTGTAACCCACCCTATTTCAATAGCGGTGAAGTCTCGCACAATGCCCAGAGAGCCACTGCTAGACATACTCACACCCTAGCGCATGAGCAATTACTAGAGCGCTGCCACAGTTTACTTATTGAGGAGGGGCAAGCCAGCTTTGTCCTGCCAACAGCAGAAGGTGAGCAGTTCATCGCAATGGCTAAGCAGCAAGGTTGGTATTTAACACGCCTATGCCGAGTACAAACCACCCCTAAAAAGCCTTGTCACCGTCTGCTGTTTACCTTGAGTAAGGTATTTGAAGAGTGTAAAGAGGAGCATTTAGTTGTCCATGGCGACGTCGGTGGATATTCTGCGGACTTTATTACTCTAACTAAGGACTTTTACCTTAAAATGTAAGTGCGCCGCGCGTTCGTTTGAGTATAATAGCCGCCCTACTTTTTCCCTGTTTGATGTTTTTTGTTCAGGGTTAACCTACGTCTTGTGGAGACACTATAGTGATCAGAACCTTTGCCGAACTCGATCTAGATCCAGTCCTTTTAGAAGCGATTGAAGAAATGGGCTTTAGCCGCCCAACTGACATCCAGGCTCAGGCTATTCCACAAGCATTGGATGCAAGGGATATTCTTGCCTCTGCACCAACAGGAACAGGTAAAACCGCTTCCTTTGCTATTCCAGCAATCCAATACTTACTCGACTTCCCTCGTAAAAAGGCAGGTCCAGCACGTATTTTGATCCTCACGCCAACTCGTGAGCTGGCAATGCAAGTAGCAGAACAAGCGACTGCACTCGCGAAGTACACTCGCCTTAAAGTCGCGACCATTACCGGTGGTGTGACGTACGATTCTCACGCCGCAACGCTGGCAGAGACTCAAGATATCGTGGTGGCAACGCCAGGTCGTTTGATGGAATACATCGAGGCAGAGCGCTTTGACTGCCGTGCTATCGAATGGTTAGTACTTGATGAAGCAGACCGCATGCTGGACTTAGGCTTTGGTCCAACCGTTGATCGCCTGTCAGCAGAGTGTCGCTGGCGTAAGCAAACATTGCTGTTCTCTGCAACGCTTGAAGGTCGTGGTGTTGAAGGTTTCACTGCCGATCTTTTGAAAAATCCAGCCGAGCTCGAAGCGCAGCCATCAACTCGCGAACGCAAAAAGATCACCCAGTGGTATCACCGCGCCGATGATGCGAATCACAAACTGAACTTGCTAAAACGCATCCTGACCGAGCAAGCTCAGCGTACTATCGTATTTGTAAAGACGCGCGAGCGTCTAGGCGAGCTTCGTCAGCAACTAGATAGCGCGCAGATCCCATGTTCGTGGATCCAAGGCGAAATGCTACAAGATCGTCGTAACAACGCTATCAGCCGCTTTCGTGATGGCCAAGTGAACGTCCTTCTCGCAACCGACATCGCTGCACGTGGTATCGATTTGCCGGATGTCTCTCACGTTATCAACTACGACATGCCACGCAGTGCCGATGTCTATCTACACCGCATCGGTCGTACCGCTCGTGCAGGTAAAAAAGGCATAGCTATCTCTATTGTGGAAGCACACGATCAACCAATGATGGATCGCGTCGCTCGCTACACCAAAGAGACCATCAAAGAACGCTTCATCGACGGCATGCGCCCAACGCATAAAAAGCCAGTCTTCAAGAAAAAAAAGCCAAAGAAAGACGACAAGAAGAAAGCGGTGAAGAAAAAGAAAAGCGCTAAGAAGAAATAACAAACTAAGCCAACACTTCGGTGTTGGCTTTTTAGTTTCTGTGCCTAACGTTGGTTTATTTTCTCCACAGCATTGAAGGCGGCACATCAGGCGCAGTCTTAGTTAACACTATCCAATCAAACCCTTCTCCAAATGAATCTTTTCCATACCAATCCAGTCGGATAAACATATCTTGATAACCATCTCGGTTAAAATCCGCTCGAGCCAGTACCACATAGTCAATGACCATATTATCAATCTGAACTTTCACATGGTGTTCACCTGACTTAATTAGGTTTAGCTTAGAGCTATTCGCACCTAATAAACCTCTTCGATCATCCAACTCCTGACCACCAAGGTAAGGAACCGCTGTTACAGGGATAGTTTTTAGCAAATCCAGGTCAAATTCTCTTTCCCAATAACTTACCGCCGTATCTGGCGAGCGAAAATACCAACTCGCTCCATGACAGCTCGCTTTGAGCCACTCCCATCGGGCAAACTCTTGATGAGCAATTACGTCATCGCCTATCGCGAATACGTCAACACAATTGTTTACTATGTATTCTTCCCCCCCAAAACCTGCAAAAGAAATTTGGAATGTGACATCTTGCAATGTGTCACCATCGGTACTTACGTGGTCAAAAGTCATTGGATTAAGCCAACGAGGTGCCATCAAAGAACTGTCCGATTCGTCTCCAATCGATGGAGAACATCCATACAACCAAATACAACAAAACAGTATCGAAACGAAAGGCAGATTTAGGTTTGTTCTGATCATTTCTATCACCCTATGGTTGGAGCTTTTGTGCTGAATTGAGTAAATCTGACACATACTTATTTCTCATTGGAGCAATCCCCATACGATTGCTATGTTTGGCTGCATCTCCCCACCTGTTTGCTTTTAGAGAAGAATTAAATTTGATGAACTGATTTCTCAGCTTCGTCAACCCTAGGTTGAACACCATATCAAACAAAGCCATTTGAACTTGATGGGGCATAGCATCAAACGATTGTGGAAAGCCATTGGCGGTGTTATAGAATCCAGAAGCTCCAAATCGTCTACCAAAAGGTAACCTCTTAATAGCATCATACTCCGCCTGCTTTTCGGGCAGAGATGCTAAAGCCAATGAACGACCGCTTCCTTTCTTGTACATTTTTACCGTTGCCATCGATGATTTATTTGGCACCATATGACCGACTCCGACGGTAATTTTTCCAACTGTATCTAAATATAAATGCGGAATACGCCCCTCATACCTTTCGATATTCTTACTAACTTCACTTTTCACAATTAGGGTCAGGGGCATGAATGTTCCTTAGTTAAGTGTGGAGGTCATGGCCTAACGGAAAGCCAAAGCGCCAATACGCAACCTTACACATAAAAGTAATCTCTAAACTTAACTATTTTTTACCGTTTGCTCTCGAGAATTGAACCGCCCCTCGACCCAAATCACAGGGTGAAACATAAATCTATTCAGTACTAAACGCCAAAAAAAGACAAAGCTCGCATTTGCGAGCTTTGTCTTTAATTCTATGCTGTGAGAATCACTGCTCTTCGCGCTTGAACACCAATTCAGTCGCCGTCGATTCTTCTTCAACAAAGTAGTAGCCTGCGACATCAAATGCCGTCAGCTTTTCAATCGAATCAATTCGGTTCTCGATGATGTAACGTGCCATCATGCCGCGCGCTTTTTTAGCGTAAAAACTGATGACCTTGTATTGGCCGTTCTTACAATCTTTGAATACTGGCGTGATCACCTTGCCATCGAGCTGTTTTGGCTTAACTGCCTTGAAGTACTCGTTGGATGCTAGGTTGATCAGCACATTGTCACCTTGTGCATTAAGAGCATCATTGAGCTTGTTGGTGATAATGTCGCCCCAGAATTGGTATAGGTTCGTACCACGCTCGTTGGCAAGCTTGGTGCCCATTTCTAAACGATAAGGCTGCATCAAGTCCAATGGCTTAAGTAGACCATAAAGGCCAGAAAGCATGCGTAAGTGCTGCTGAGCAAAGTCAAAGTCATCCTCTGACAAACTTTCTGCTTCCAGCCCTGTGTAAACATCACCTTTGAAAGCAAGGATTGCCTGGCGAGCATTGTCTGTTGTAAACGTTTGTGACCACTCTTCAAAACGCGCCACGTTCAAGCCAGCGATCTTATCGCTCACCTTCATCAAAGCAGAGACATCGGCTGGGTTAAGCTTACGACACTCTTGAATAAGCTCTGCAGAATGCTCGATTAACTCTGGTTGAGTGAATCGCTCAGTGGCGAGCGGTGACTCATAATCTAGGGTCTTTGCGGGTGAAACAACGATAAGCATGACTTTACTCTTTTAGTATTGGTTTGCTTCAGTATAAAAAAAGCCACGCACTTTCATCAATGAAATAGTGCATGGCTTTTTCTATTTTTGAGATAGGCAAAAGCGATTACTTGTTCGCTGCATCCTTAGCATCGTACCAAATACCCTCTTCTAGCTGAGATTTCAGCTCTGGGTAGTCATTGGCATCAAAGGTTGGAACCTTGCCTGCTTTTAGCTGCTGATTGTAGTCTTTGGCAAGTTTGATCACGATACCCGATAGCAGGATGATCGCAATTAAGTTAACTATGGCCATCAGACCCATGGACACATCCGCTAGCGCCCAAACCATTGGCAGAGTGGCCACTGAACCAAACATCACCATGCCTAGTACGATAACGCGGAACAGGCCAAGACCCGCCTTATGGTTATGCTCTAGGAAGATAAGGTTTGTCTCTGCGTACGAGTAGTTAGCAATAATAGAGGTAAACGCGAAGAAGAAGATCGCAACCGCTACAAAGATACCGCCCCAGTCACCAACTTGAGCACTCAATGCACGCTGAGTCAGCTCGATACCTGTAATTTCACCGTGCGGTACATATTCACCTGACATTAAGATGATAGCCACAGTCGCCGTACAGATAACGATAGTATCGGTAAATACGCCTAGCATTTGCACGTAACCTTGAGACGCAGGGTGTGGCGGATAAGGCGTTGCTGATGCTGCTGCGTTTGGCGCAGAACCCATACCAGCTTCGTTTGAGAACAGACCACGCTTGATACCTTGGATCATCGCTTGAGCGATAGCATAACCTAGGCCACCAGCAGCAGCTTCTTGAAAGCCGAATGCGCTCTTAAAGATGTAAGCAATCACATCTGGCACTTTCTCAATGTTCATGAACATCACGACAAATGCCAGAACAAGGTACGCCAGCGCCATTACTGGAACGATAAGCTCCGCTGTGCGCGCAATCTTACGTACGCCACCAAAGATAACGAATGCAGAGATAAGTACAATCACCACACCCACGATCATTGGATCAAAACCAAACGCGGTATTCATCGCATTGGCAATCGCGTTAGCTTGAACCGCGTTGAACACCAAACCAAAAGCAATAATAAGGAAGATAGAGAACAATACGCCCATCCAGCGCATGCCTAGACCTTTTTCCATATAGTAAGCTGGACCACCACGGTAGTTACCGTCGTCATCTTTGGTTTTGTATAGCTGTGCTAGAGTACTTTCTGCGAATGATGTCGCCATACCCAGCATTGCAATTAGCCACATCCAGAAGATAGCACCAGGGCCACCTGCTGTTAGCGCGACAGCAACACCTGCCATGTTACCTGTGCCTACACGAGCAGCAAGACTGGTACAAAGTGCTTGGAAAGATGAAATACCAGCAGTGTCTGCTTTACGGCTGTTTTTCAGCACACTGAACATGTGACCGAAATGGCGGAACTGAATAAACCCAAGGCGTACTGTAAAGTAAATCCCCACACCTACGAGCAAGTAAACAAGAATCGATCCCCAAAGTAGATCGTTCATTAGATTAATAACGTCTGTCACTTTAAACCTCACTTAAAGTTAGAGTCCGAGCTGCACTTCCTAGTGCGTCCTAAGCGCCATGGTCTTCTCCATCCGTGAAGTTTTGTTCATTTCTTTCTTTTTCACGGCAACTTAGCTTGTATTTCTTACCACTTGAGAACGGCATACAAGTCGGCGTATTTTTTGACGGAGCGGATTTTGCAGCCATGTTCACGAAAAAGCAATACGCAATTGGTAGTATATTGTTGTTATTTTTCACCTTAAAATCACGAAAAGTTAACACTAAGCAAAGCAAATGATTCACTTTTTCGCCTCAAATTAGCATCAAATATACAACAACCTAAAGGTGTTAGGCGCAAAGCGCTTAGGGTTAGGCAAAATTAGTACAAACCTTGTTAGCACAACGGGTCTACGCTCATTTACCAAACGAGGTACTTTTTAGCAGTTATCAGGCAATGAGAATGCTTATCGTAGCACGCAAACGTTGCCCTTCAGCCTGATTCGCACAGGGCGTTAACAAAACTCACTGAACCACTCTTTTGCAATTTGTGATTTAAGTGGTCATTTTTTATTCGAATCTAAGCTCTAAAAATGTGAGATTGAGTTCAAAATGGCATAAAACATTCATAGTCTCGAAACAAATGAGAAACATATCAAAGTTAGTCTGCGTAAGAATGTGGTACTTAAAGGGCTCCGTAGGGAGAACAAAACAAGTGAGGTAGCTTATGGATGGCTTTGAACTGGATGAGATTACGGAAGTAGACGCACCTAGAGGGCGCGCCGCTCGCTCGAAACCTGTCAAAAGAAAATGGCGAGAAATTGAGGCTATTAAAGACAGGCAGCGCCTACAAAAAGAGCTTAACGACATGGACATCGGTCTGGACTTTGCGCTTGACGACGTCGACCTTTAATTTATCACTCAAACACACATTAACGAATTTTCGGTGGAGGCGAGCCTGAAACGCCCCTACCGATACTAACAAAGCCCTCAGATTGAGGGTTTTGTTTTATCTAGCTTTCTAGTATCAACCTCTCTTAGCATCGACCTTGACGAAATAAAATGCCAATATAATAGGCTCTTGGACGAGGTGGAGATTCAATAATGGTCTCAAAACGGAAACCTATACATCTGAATCGGGTTGAAAAAGTGGTGGACTATATTCACCAGAACCTAGATAAAGCGCTTTCCGTCAATGATCTGGCCGACATAAGCTGTTGGTCTCGCTGGCAACTCCAACGCGTATTCCAAGAGCAAACCAACCACAATCTTGCTCAGTACGTACGAGAGCAGAAACTCAGCCGCGCCGCCGAGCAGTTACTTAATAGCATGACCAAGATCGCCGACTTGGCGCTGGTATTTGGCTTTAACTCAGAGAATAGCTTTAGTCGCGCCTTCAAACAGCAGTTTGGAGTCTCTCCACGTCAATACCGAGTAAGCGGTAAGCTAAGCGGTATTCGCTTACCGTTGACCAATAGCGCGGATCTCCCTCTTGATCAGGCTGCAACTCAAGTGGTTCGTATCGAGAACCAGCCTCAACGCACATACTATGGCGTATATGGCCCGATCGACACACTTTATGCCACCAATCCACAGTTTAGTGACCAAGTTGCTAATATTTGGGGAACATTTACTCGCACGGTTCTAAAACAGTCTGATAAACCGTGCGCCCACTATTATGGGATCATCGACACCCTTCATTTATTGCCAAACACACAAGTGCTGTATTGGGCGGCCAGCGATGATGAACAATTCTCTACGCATCCAGATCTCGAGTCGATCGTCGTCCCAGAGCAAAGCTACGCCGTCGTGACTCACCTTGGGCCAACCTCTACATTGCCACAAACGCTAAAATGGGTACTTAATGTTTGGCTTCCTCAGTCAGGCTATATAGGTAAAGAAGGGTTTGAAATTGAGCGCTACCCCCGTGACTATGACGTAAGCAGCCCACACGCTCATATGGATTTCTGGCTTCCTATAGAAAAAATGGCCCTTAGCTAGCGTAGATATCGCGGCAAAAGTTGCACCAAATTGTTAAGTATTAACTCAACAAACCGAATAGAATTGCAAATGAAATTAATTATCAATAGCATCTACATGCTCTTTGCGATTCTTTTTCTATGATGTTAAAAACAAAACTCAAGCCAATAGCAGTGGCGATAAGCATGCTAGTGACATTAGCATCTGTCGCTAGTGCCGAAGAAACTGTACAGTCAAAAGATACCCAAGCCGACGAGCAGATGACGGTTTTGGGGAAAACTTACCGCAACACCGCAACGAAGACTTCGTTATCCCCTGAAGAGACACCGCAAACTCTGAACGTCATTGAAAGCGAGCAGATGGAACAGCGCGGCGTTCAATCCGTCATGCAAGCCCTGCGTTACGCTCCGGGCGTCTCAACCGAGAACAAGGGCGGCGCTGTCGTATTAACCGACTGGGTAAAAATTCGCGGTTTCGATTCATCAAACAACTACTATGATGGATTGATGCTCCCCGGTCTGCCTGGTTGGAATGCCAAGCCCCAAATTGACCCAATCGCGATGGAGCGATTAGAAATTTTCAAAGGCCCAACATCTGTGTTGTACGGCACCATGCCTCCTGGCGGCATGGTCAACATCATCGCTAAAACACCTAAGTTTGAAGAAAGCACCAAGGTCAATCTCGCGACAGGTTTCAACAATCTACTTGAAGCCTCTATTGATAAGACGGGCGCACTTAGCGACAACGTGGCTTACCGCTTTATTGCTCTTGGCCGCAAAAAAGATACGCAAGTCGATCACGTGCAAGAAGAGCGCTACGTTATCGCACCATCTATCGATTGGAATGTTTCAGACAAGACGTTTGTGAACTTCAACCTCTACTACCAAAATGACCCTCAATTAGGGCAGAACGTGACCGTTCCTCTTGCAGCGTTCGAGTCTGGTAAAATTTCCCCTTCAACATTTGCAGGTGATGTGAACTACAACGACATCAGTCGCGAGTTCATGCTGGCAGGTTATAAGATCAAGCACGACTTCAACAACGATTGGTCTTTCTTTCAAAACTTCCGCTATATGACGACAAAGTTTAATCAAAAGAGCACAAATAGCGGTGCTTTCGACGAGAAGACAGGCGAACTACAGCGCACAGCTTATAGCACTGATGAAAGTTCAAAAGGCATCAGTGTCGATAACCAACTCTCTGGCTTCGCAAGCACTGGTGCTCTAGATCACTACTTACTATTTGGTGTTGACTACCGCTCTATTGAAGGTGACGTAGACTACAACTCCTTCGATGGCGTAAAGAGTATCAACCTCTACAACCCAGATAATAATCAGCTTAACCCTAACGATTTCAATAGAAACTACTACTCAAATACGGACGTTTCTATGAAGCAGTTAGGAGCTTACTTCCAAGATCAAATGTTGATCGACAATTGGGTATTCATTGCCGGTGGTCGTTACGACTGGGTTGAGTCTAAGACTATCGGCTCTGCTAACGGCGCAGCTCCAACAGACACGGTAACCCGCGACAGTAACTTCTCGTATCGTGTTGGTGGTATGTATCAGTTCGACAACGGTATTTCTCCATTTGCAAACTTTGCGACCAGTTTCGAACCAAACGCTAAGCTTGATGCCAATGGCAACAACCTAAAACCAGAGAAGGGCGAACAAGTGGAAGCCGGTGTTAAGTACGCGTCTTACGACAGCACAACAACCGCATCGGCGGCGTTATTCCACATTAAAAAACGCAACGTAGGTGTGCGTAAAGATGGCGCCTCTCCTTACGAAGCCATCGGCGAAGTACGTTCCCAAGGCCTAGAGCTTGAAGGTCGCACACTGGTGAATGACAACCTAGACCTTATCGCCAACTACACCTACACCGATATGGAAATCACCAAAGATGAGAACCCAAATAATGTAGGTCAAAAAGCGATTTACGTACCTGACCATGCGGCTAATCTATGGGCAAACTACACCATGCATGAAGGTGCCATGCGCGGGCTGCGCATTGGTGGTGGCGTACGTTACGTTGGCGAAACTGTGAAGAATAATGCGGCTAACGTGAATGCAGGAATGCTCCCATCGTACACGCTCGTTGACCTGTCTATCGGCTACGACTTAGGGGAAGTCAGCTCAACATTGAAAGGCGCTTCAGCTAACTTAATTGCTAACAACTTGTTCAACCAAGAGTACTACACGTGCTGGAATGAAAGTTACTGTTGGTACGGCCAGCAGCAAACTGTACAAGTCAACGTGAAGTTCGACTTGTAAATCGCACGCAAGTCATGCATAAGCGCTGCTTTCTAGCTTATAAAAGGTCAAAATGGAAAGGTTAAACCACACAGAACACCAGGCTCAGTTGCTCGCACTCACTCACGTATCGAGTCAGATTTCGCCGCTACTCGATGTTCTACACGAGACGAATAGCGTCATTTTGCCTGAAGTAATGGCCGAGACGTCTGATCCATCCGCGACGATTGAGCAGTTGTATCAATACTGGCAAACCCACTATCCGGAAGCAGGGCGTGCCTATTGGCAAACTCGCACCTGGACAATGTTGATCTGGCAACCAATTACTCTCGCTTTAGTGGCGACATACTACGCGAAGCGCGTACCTCCCTTGAGCCAATTACGTCAGGGAGTGAGCTTTCAAGTGGTCTAGTTGCCAACTTCGATTTCCTTGACTCTAAATGGCAAACCGGCGATCAACATCAGCGCCAAGTCATTGCCGCTAAAGAACTAAAAAGGCTTATAGCGCAGTTAGCCAATCAGGTTGAGGGGATATTCCGCCTTCCCATCACGCGCTTTGGTCGCCTTGAAGTAGACAATCAAGGAGAGCACTATATTCAACGACGCAGTTGCTGCATGCACTACAAACGTGCGGACGGTGGCTATTGCCAAGGATGCCCGAATGCCCCACTGTCAAAATAGGACTCCTATCATACGCAAGCGCTACTTTTGCTACTAACGTTTACATCAAAAGCCAACAAGCAATGATTGCCACGCACTATTTCTGTTAACAAATGAGACACAAAGTACAAATGACATTCATTATCAATAAATCTATACATCCCCTGCTGATTAAAATAGAATAGTGTCATTTTTATTCAGGCTGGTATTCACCAGTGTCGCCATCCAGTGATGGCCGCCCTTTAGCAACAATAGGCTTCTAAAATGAACAAAACGGCTCTTCGCCTGACTTTGTGTTCGCTGCCACTGCTGAGTTTGACCAGCTTTGCGAACGCAAACGATCTCAACACTGCTCGCAATGTCGAAGCAAAGACCATTACACAGAGCGCGCAAAGCCAAGCTCGCATCAACCAAAGCAGCGACAAAGCCTTTGAGCTTAAATCTGACATTGCCATGCTTGAGCAAGAGGTTGCCAACCTTGAGGTTTATGAGCGCCACCTAAAAGATGTGGTGAATAACCAAGAGCAAGAAATGGCCAGTATCGATGTTCAACTTGAACAAATCAGTGATACTCGCCAAGGTGTTGTGCCTTTGATGTACCAGATGCTCGAAGGTCTGGAACAGCACATTGCTAGCGACAAGCCGATTCGCCAGCAAGCTCGCCTAGCAAGACTCGATGAGTTAAAAGCGTTGATGCCACAGGCTGATGTGAGTGATGCAGAAAAGTATCGCCGCATTCTTGAGGCTTACCAGATTGAGATGGATTACGGCATCAAGCTAGGTAGTTACCGTTCTCTTATTAACGTCGGCAGCGAGATCGAAGCTGAACAATTGTATCTTGGTCGTTTGTCATTGGTTGCTCGCAGCCTAGACCGAAACCAATACTGGACTTGGGATAGCCTCCAAAATAACTGGGTTGCTGTCGATGCAGCTCTGGCGCCACAGATTGATAAAGCGTTTGCCATTGCCAACAGGCAAGCTTCTCCTGCTCTAATTGAGCTTCCAGTGTCTCTACAAAAGGATCCAAGCTAATGCGCAATTCCGTATTCCTCGCCGCACTGCTTGCATTCGGCTTGTCACAACCAAGCTTCGCTGCGGACTCTCTGACATCAAAAGCACAGACAGCACAGCAACAAGAACGTGCTCACAACAGTGAACGTGAAGCCAAGTTCAAAAGAGAAGAACAATCGCTTGCTGCGCGTAAAGCACAACTTGAAACTCGCAAAGCTGAGCTTGAAGCCAGCATCGAGTCATTGAGCACTGCATTTTCGGAAAACGAGCGCACTTTGGCAGAGCAACAAAAGAAACTGCATTTAGAAACAGGCAGCTTAGGTGAACTGTTTGGCGTGGTGCGTCAATCCGCGAAAGAACTGCAAGTCGAACTTGAGCAATCTGTTGCAAACACACAGCAGTCTGCGCAAATTCAAGCAATAGACAACATTGTTGCCGCCAAAACGCTACCATCGATTCAAGAACTTACTGGCCTATGGGAAGCCTACCAAGCGCAAATCGCTTCAAGTGCTACCTATGCTGACGTTAAAGTCCCGTTTGTTAACGGCGCCGGTGAAATCACCACGATTAACGCGACTCGTCTAGGTAACTTTGCGCTACTTGCTGAACACGGCCCAGTTGACTGGAACGGTAAACTGGCGAGCGATTTCCCTCGTCTACCAAAAGAAGTACCGACATCGGCAGAAACAGCGGGCATCGTGACAGGTCAAACCGCAACGCTTATCGACCCAAGCCGCGGAGACATCTACAAGCAACTTGCGGATAACCCAACCCTTGGCGAGCGTTTTGCCCATGGTGGCATTGTCGGTAAGATCATCGCCGCTCTCTTTGCCATTGGTATGATCATTGCACTGTACCGTGCTGTGGTTCTTACCACGACAGAACAAAAGATTAAGAAGCAGCTTAAGACTCCAGAAACGCCAACCGACAACCCGTTAGGTCGCGTACTCAGCGTCTATAACAGCGAGAAAAAACTGCACGTAGAAGCCCTTGAGCTGCGACTCCTTGAATCTATCATGGATGAACAGCAGCATCTCGAACGCGGTTTGAGCATGTTAAAACTTCTGGCAGCACTTGCTCCAATGCTTGGCCTACTCGGCACCGTTACGGGCATGATTGAAACCTTCCAGGTCATCACACAATTTGGCAACGCTGAGCCAAGAGTGATGGCTGGCGGCATCTCAATGGCGCTTGTGACTACGGTTCTTGGTTTGATTACTGCTATGCCGCTGCTTCTTGCTCACAACCTGTTGAGCTCAAAAGCAGAAGCAATCCGCAACGTTTTAGAAAGACAGAGTGTGGGTCTAGTGGCTGAGCAAGCTGAAGCGCAAACCATGGAGACTAAGCAAGCGTATGCCGCATAACCTCTTTAGTTGGTTGCCAGGAAGCGAGCACTTAAATCAGTTTATGACACAAGGTGAGCCAGTGCTTTGGTGGCTGGCCGCCGTGGTGTTCATCTTCTGGGTGGTGGCCGTTGAGCGTGTCATCTATTTCGCTAAGATCTTTCCCTCTGAAAGAAAAACCTGGGTGGATAAATGGGCGACGCGCCAAGACCACTACTCTTGGTATGCGCAGTCACAACGCAACGCCATGCTTAGCGAGGCAGAGAATAAGCTCAAGCAAAACATTAACTTGCTGAAGTGCCTATTAAGCCTGTGTCCGATGCTTGGTTTGCTCGGTACTGTAACCGGCATGATCACCGTGTTTGATACCCTTGCAGCGCAAGGCAGTGCGCAACCAAGATTGATGGCAGCAGGCATCTCTATGGCGACTATCCCGACAATGGCGGGCATGGTTGCTGCACTTTCCGGCATGCTAGCCTTTTCCCGTATTCAAAAATGGAGCAGAAAGAGCCTGCTTCAACTTGAGCAGCTACTGCGTAGTGAGCGTCAAACCGCTATTGCTAAAACCAGTCAGTTTGCTGATGGAGACTCACAATGAGATTAGGTCACCGTAGAAAACAAAATGATGAAGCCAACATCGATATGACATCGATGCTCGACATTGTCTTCATCATGCTTATCTTCTTCATCGTTACAAGCTCCTTCGTGCGGGAGTCCGGCGTTGATGTTAACCGCCCTCAAGCGAGCCATGCGGTCAGTCAAAAAGATGCTGGCATCTTTGTCGCAATCACATCGTCCAACGACGTTTATATCGACAAACGCCGTGTGGATGTTGAGCGAGTGCAGGCGACCATTGAGAAGCTGCTTCTAGAACAACCCAATGCCTCTATGGTTATTCAAGCCGATAAACATGCCTTCAATGGTACCGTTGTCGAAGTCATGGACAGTGCAAAAGGCGCTGGCGTCACCAAGATTGCACTGGCTACGGAGAGTCCATAGATGCTTCGAGTACTTGCGAGCATACCGTTGGCCGCCGCCCTCGCGTTTGCCCTATTCTCGTTTATGAGTTGGATGATCGATATTGGCCCAAAATCTAAGCCAGATGAGAAGCCAAGGTTGAGCTATGACCTCGTTATGGTTGAACCCGACAGTGAGACCGCAAGACGACAACGTACCTTGCCAGAGCCACCAAAAATGCCATCCACCCCGCCGTCTGCAGCAGTGGTTGAGCAAAGCTCTCAGGTATCTAGCGTTCAAACGCCAAGCACTCCACAACTGCCGAATATTTCGGTATCGACTCAGGTTGCGGGCGTGTCGCTAAACGCACCGACTGTGCCGGACATTGGCCAAAACCAACAAGTCATGCCATTGCATCGCAAAGAGCCACGTTATCCACGTCGTGCTTTGCAGCGCAATATTCAGGGCTATGTGGTGATGTCTTTCACCATTGATGAGCGTGGTCGTCCAACCGATATCGAAGTAGTAGAAGCCAACCCTAAGCGCATGTTTGAGCGAGAAGCTATGGTCGCGTTAAAACAGTGGAAATATCAGCCTATGGTCGTCAATGGTAAGGCAACGCCTCGTATTGGCCAGACCGTAAAACTAGAGTTTAAGTTGAATCAATGAGTAAACGTGTATTAACGCTCTTTGCCCTATCTCTTAGCGTGTTAACCGGAAGTGCATTCGCAAGCCAGGAGCTTGGAATGCGCACCGCAGCTCAGGTATCCAAAGCCTACGAGCTAGAGCAGGAAGAGAAACTTAACGAAGCCATCACGCTACTAGAAGGGTTAAAGCCTAACGCGAGCTTTGACAAGGCGTATGTAGCTCGCATGCTCGGTATCTACTATTGGCAAGCCGAGCAACCAAAGAAAGCCATCACGCAATTGCAGATCGCCATCGATACAAAAGCGTTTAAAGATGAACAGGGTTGGCAAACAGAGCGTATGCTTGCCGAGCTTATGCTCTCCGAAGATATGCCAGAGAAAGCGCTGGTTCACTTTAACAACTTGACCAAGGCAGCAAACTCGTACGAAAAGCTGTCGAAGCAGCAGATCACCGGAGTTTGGTTAAACAAGG
This sequence comes from Vibrio sp. CB1-14, assembly GCF_040412085.2. Classification (NCBI taxonomy): domain Bacteria; kingdom Pseudomonadati; phylum Pseudomonadota; class Gammaproteobacteria; order Vibrionales; family Vibrionaceae; genus Vibrio; species Vibrio chaetopteri. Next base: position 3,041,548 of record NZ_CP115920.1, read on the forward strand.
CTCGCGCTCACTACCTACTTCAAGAGTGGAAGTCGTTACTTGCAGCGATTAAACAATACCATCAGCTCGATAGCACGCCAAAACTGCAACCATTGAGCTTACAGCTAAGTGCTGAGATGCAGCTAAACCATCTAAAAAGTGCGATTCTCACCACGCAAAAGTTACTCGCTCTGCAGCCAGACAACGTCATGTGGTGGCAGCAGCTTAGTTCACTGTATATGCAAACCAAACAGTACAAGTTGGCGCTCGCGACATTAGTCTCCGCCCAGCGAGCAGGTATTCAAGTCCCTGACAATTTGAAGTTGAGTAAAGCGCAGCTCTACTCTCAACAAGGTATTCCCGAAAAAGCGGCAGAGTCGTACGCTGACTTGCAAGTGAAAGAGACCGATATCGACACCATCATCAAGCAAGCTAGACATTGGCAGATGGCTCGCGAGTGGACAAATGCACAAACGGCGTGGCTCGCAGCAGCAAGGCTAAATGGGAAATACTATGAAGAAGTTTCGCGACTTGAATTGCAACGAGGGGATTTCAAACAAGCATTGGCTTCACTTCGCAAAGTGAAAAGCATGCCAGAGCAAGAGCGATTGCTACTGGAGGTACGTGCTTATGTTGGAATGAAAGACTACGCAAAAGCGACGAAGGTGGCCGAACAAGCACACCGAATTAAGCCAACCACGCAAAGCGCTGATTGGCTGCAATATCTACAACAGATGAGTCGAGCACATTAAGTCTTCCCAGTGCGCTTTACTCGCAGAAATGAAACTCATAATTCCCTCTACGGAGGGAATTATTATTTATAGACCCCTAAACACTCTCCAACTCGTTTTGTCTAACCCGCTGGGCAAGTTGTTTATAGCGGTCGGCAATCGTCTCTCCAAACACCGGATCATCCTCTACTACAGTCCACAGACTCTCAACCTGTTGCCAATCTGAAGTCGTAAAACGCTTTTCAATCAATGGCAACACGGAATGCTCTTCCAAATCGAGGTGCTTTTTCTGATCTTGGATAAACTCAGATAATCGCCCAATGAACAGCTCTTGCGGTACCACCGCATCGTGCAAAATCATTTCCACAATGTCTAAGAAAGAATGTGTTTTCTCTGACAGCGCTTGGTGATCCGATTCTAAATTATCGATATGCTCTTGTGAGCCATATTTCTCAATAAAGTAGTGGTAAAGAATGTCTTCTTTGGGGTGGTGGATTTTCTCTGAGTGATTGGCAAGGTAATCAACAATCTCTTTGATCACCCCGTAATTGATAGATTGCTCTTGCTCGAGCAAATGCACTTTTCGATTCAATATCGCCAGCAATCGCACCATATAGCCGTGCTCACGCCTAATCCTTTCGATCATCATAATCCTTCTCCCATATCCATACTCCTTATAAGTGTATAAGAGAATCTGGAAGCGTGTTTTGATGATGCTCGAAAAACCGCCAACTCAGAGGATAAAGCTAGTCGAGTCGTGGCTGCCAATTAATAGTGGGCTTACCGAGTTCTTCTAGTAACTGGTTCGTCTTGGAGAAATGGCTACAGCCAAAGAAACCCCGACGTGCAGACAAAGGCGATGGATGCGGCGCAGTCAACACATGATGCTTTTGACGATCAATCATCGACCCTTTCTTTTGAGCATGAGCACCCCAAAGCAAGAATATGATGTTCTCACTATTTTGGTTTAGCACTTCAATCATTTTATCGGTGAAGGTCTCCCAACCTAGCTTAGCGTGAGAGTGTGCCTGCCCCTGCTCGACTGTGAGTACGGTGTTTAGAAGCAATATACCCTGTTCAGCCCAGCTTTTGAGATAACCATGTTCTGGGATCTCGAACCCGGGAATATCCTGAGCGAGTTCCTTGTACATATTGACGAGCGACGGCGGCGTCTTTACACCCGGCAGAACCGAGAAACAGAGACCATGCGCCTGATTGGGACCGTGATAAGGATCTTGACCAAGAATCACCACATTCACATCGGCAAATTCGGTATATTGAAAGGCATTGAACACATCGCTCGCTGGAGGGTAGATGGTTTTACCCGCTTCGCGCTGCACCTCGACAAACTCTAAAGTTTGCTGAAGGTATGCTTGCTGTTTCTCTTTACCGATGACGTCTTGCCAGGTGAGTGTTGTCATTGTCGTGCCCTAGATGGTGAAATCTGGGGCGTAGTCTATCACTCAACGGAGGGTCACCACTACTGTCATTTGGCTTTACGCCAAGCACCTTTGACGCACAACTTGAACGTCAGTGCTGTTTTTAGTTCGTTAGTATATTAATGATGCTGATTCTTCATCTGTGGTGTTCGGTAGTGCCCGTGACAATGAATATGACGATTTGGACTTGGGAAACGCGATGAGCGTGTTGTGTTTGGTCTTGGAGCGGCTGGACGAGTCATAATGGCACCTACCTTTGAGAGTCACAGATTTATGCAACATGCATGTAACTCAGTATGAAAGAAAGATGCCAAAAACGCATAATCCAATAGTAATAAATTAACTATTTATCGCAAAATGTCTCAGTTTTTGGATTTCATCGGCCCATATTTCGGGCTCTATTGTCTCTAAAATCAGAGGGATAGCATCAAATCGCTCATCTTTGGCAATATACTCAAAACAAGCCCAACCGATCTCACCTTTACCCAGTGAATGATGGCGATCCACCTTACCTGCCAACGGGATCTTTGAATCGTTTAAGTGCATAGCCCTTAAATAGTGCATGCCTACGACACGATCAAACTCCGCAAACGTCGCCTCACACGCCTCTTTTGTTCGCAGATCATAACCCGCAGTAAACGTATGGCACGTATCAAGACAGACACCGACGCGTGATTTGTCTTCTACCTTATCGATAATGTGCGCTAGGTGCTCAAAACGCCAGCCTAGGTTTGTCCCTTGCCCCGCCGTATTCTCAATCACCGCAATCACATTAGGAACGACCTTGTGCGCTAAATTGATAGATTCAGCGATTCGATCAAGACACTCCTGTTCAGAAATCTTCTTTAGGTGACTGCCTGGATGGAAGTTAAGTAACGTTAGCCCCAACTGATGACAGCGCTCCATTTCATCAATAAACGCCGCTCTAGACTTCTCCAATTTCTCTTGTTCAGGGGCGCCTAAGTTGATTAGGTAAGAGTCATGAGGAAGAATTTGTTCCGTGCGGAAGCCGTATTTTTGACATTCCGCTTTAAAGTTTTGAATGACTTTTTCATCAAGCGGCTTTGCCACCCATTGACGCTGATTTTTAGTAAATAACGCAAACGCGTTTGCGCCAATCGCATGGGCTCTTTGTGGCACATTATCCACACCACCAGCCGCAGACACATGCGCACCAATAAATTTATTCATCTTTGTTTTCACCCGATCAAGATCACAATTCTAGAACTGTTATTTAGCGATCTTATACTTTCAGTTTTAGCTATGGAAATCGTTGTTTTTTGGTTTCCAGAGCAATAAATCGGCTCATTTTGTTGTTTTATTACAACAAAATGATCACTCAAATAAATTTGAATACTTAAAATAACATTTAAACACACCATTTTTAAAGGTTTAGTTGACCTTGGTCAAAAAATTAACCCTTAAGTTTTTAATGTTTTTTGTTGTAATTTGATCTAAATCAATACTAAAATAACCACAACGAGTTATATATAGACCAGCTCAACAAAATTTGAAAATTAACACCATAAGTTTACCACTCTAAAAGTGGATTAGGAGATAGTGATGATTCAAGGTATCCAAATTACTAAAGCAGCAAACGACGACCTACTAAACTCAATCTGGTTGATCGACGGTGAGAAAAACGAGGCTCGTTGTGTTGCAGCAAATGCTGGTTTTGAAGCAGACCAAGTTATCGCTGTTAGCGACCTAGGTGAGTACGAAAGCCGTGAAGTAGCCATCGAAGCTGCTCCAAAAGTCGAAGGCGGTCAACACCTAAACGTGAACGTTCTTAAACGCGAAACTCTAGAAGACGCAGTAGCTAACCCAGAGAACTACCCACAGCTAACTATCCGTGTTTCTGGTTACGCAGTGCGTTTCAACTCGCTAACTCCAGAACAGCAACGTGACGTTATCGCTCGTACCTTTACTGAGTCTCTATAATTCGAGACGCTAAGTAAACGAATACTAAAAACAGACGCATAAGCGTCTGTTTTTTTATGCGTGTAAATCGGCAATCAACCGATACAAAAACCTCCCGTAGGAGGTTTTTGATGCGCACTTAATAAACACTGCAGCCTAAACTGTGTCATCCCTGCGCAGGCAGGGATCTTCTCAAAGCGCGCTCACAGCATCTAAGTATTACTTCAACGTCACACGAGCAAACTTACGCTTACCCACTTGGTAAACCGCTTGGCCTGCTGCTGGCACTAGCTTAGTATCTTCAACCTTTTCGCCGTCAATCTTCACCGCACCTTGGCGGATCATGCGCATAGCATCAGATGTTGAGCTCACAAGACCCGCTTCTTTTAGTAGGTTACCGATTGGAAGGCCTGCATCGAAGTCGAACTCAGGCATCTCTTCTGGCATCGCACCTTTTTGGAAACGGTTGATGAACTCTTTTTCCGCCGCATCAGCGTCTGCTTCTGAGTGGAACCGAGCAATGATTTCTTTGGCAAGCAAGATCTTAACGTCACGAGGATTCTTACCATTCTCGATGTCCGTCTTAAATTGAGCGATTTCATCTAGCGGACGGAATGACAATAGGTCGTAGTAGTTCCACATTAGATCATCGGAAATCGACATAATTTTTCCGAACATCTCTGATGGTACTTCACTGATACCGATGTAGTTGTTCGCCGACTTAGACATCTTTTTCTCACCGTCTAGGCCAACAAGCAGTGGCATGGTCAGAATAACTTGTGGTTTCTGACCGTGTGCTTTTTGCAGTTCACGCCCCATAAGTAGATTGAACTTCTGGTCAGTACCACCAAGCTCTACATCCGTTTCCATCGCTACTGAATCGTAACCTTGAAGCAGTGGATACATAAACTCATGGATTGCGATTGGCTGGTTATTACCATAACGCTTTTTAAAGTCATCACGCTCAAGCATACGAGCAACAGTTTGGTTTGCAGCAAGGCGAATCATGCCCTCTGCACCAAGCTCAGATAGCCATTCAGAGTTGAATGCAATCTTAGTCTTTGCAGGGTCTAGGATTTTAAATACCTGCTCTTTATACGTTTCTGCGTTACGCAGCACGTCTTCACGCGTTAGCGGTGGGCGAGTAGTGTTCTTACCCGTTGGGTCGCCAACCATACCGGTGAAGTCACCGATCAGGAACGTCACGTCATGACCTAGGTCTTGGAATGCACGTAGCTTATTGAAGATAACTGTGTGACCCAGATGAATATCTGGCGCAGTTGGATCGGCACCCAGTTTAATGCGAAGAGGACGGTTCTCTTTTAGCTTCGCAATCAGTTCTTCTTCTGGAATTAGCTCGTCGACACCGCGTTTGATTTCAGCCAACGCTGCTTCAAGGTTCGCCATTCTTGTTCACTCCCACAGATTTGGCAAAAATAGTTTAGTTCGACATCTTACTTGAATAGCGATGTTTTTTGAAACGAGTTAGACTATTTGGTTTAGGAAATTACAAAAATAATGTTGAATTAAACGCTCATGGTCTCTGTTTTAAAGCGCTTGCCTTGGCTACACCGCGCGCTCATCGCCTTTTTTAGTGCCATTATCGTCGTCGCACTGTTTCTGCCTGATATTTCAGAGCTCGACGATAGCAACGACCGACTCGAAATTGGCAAGCACTACACGCTCTCCATTGACAGCGATGCATTCCCTGCTGGCAATGCATCTCCACCAAGCGTGGTACTAAAATGGGAAGAACATACGGTTCGCGCTGGAGAGAGTGCCGCAATTTTATTTCAACGTCTTGGACTTTCCCCTCGCCTACTTCATGACCTTATCTATACCAACGATGACATTAAGAAGCAGCTTTCACGCTTACGCCCAGGCGACAAATTGACCTTTGGTTTTGATGAGAACAGTGACTTCGTACAGTTAAAGCGCCGCATCAATGACTACGAAACATTTAAGGTCACCAAATCCGATAAAGGCTTTGCCTCTAGCTGGGACAAAAAGCAGGTCGACTACCAATATAACTATGCGCAAGCAGAAATCAGCTCAAACTTCTGGAATGCGGGAATTGGCGCTGGACTGACTGCCAACCAAATCATGGAGCTGGCGGGAATTTTTGGTTGGGATATCGACTTTGCGTTAGATATCCGCTCTGGCGATTACTTTAAGCTGCTATACCAAGAGAAAGTGGTCGAAGGTGAAGTAATTGGTCGCGGCAAGATCATCGCGGCTATCTTTAAAAACCAGAATGATACGTTTACCGCTATCTTTGATGATAAAACGGGTAACTATTACGATGAAAATGGCCGAGCAATGAAAAAGGCCTTTTTACGTGCGCCTTTGGATTTTCGTCGTGTAACCTCCAACTTCAACCCGAACCGACGCCATCCAGTGACCGGTAAAGTACGTGCCCACCGGGGCACTGACTATGCCGCGCCTGTTGGCACGCCAATTTGGGCAGCTGGTGACGGTACCGTTATTAAATCAAGCTACAACCAGTTTAATGGTAACTATGTATTTATTAAGCACAGTAACACCTTTATTACCAAGTACTTACACTTGCAAAAACGTAAGGTAAAAACCGGTCAGCGAGTGAAACAGGGACAAACTGTCGGTACACTTGGTGGAACAGGGCGAGTCACAGGACCTCACCTACACTATGAATTCTTGGTTAATGGCGTGCATAAGAACCCAAGAACGGTCAAACTGCCGCAATCGAAGTCTCTGACGGGTAAAACGAAGCAAACCTTCTTAGCCAATGCGCAAAACCGCCTCAATACTCTAGATAGATACAGTGAGCTGCTTTACGCCAACAACTAGCAGCAGAAACTAAAAAGCCCCAAGCATTTGCTTGGGGCTTTTCGTTTACGAGGGTTTCAGTAATTAGAAACCTATTGCTTGTTAGGCGTATCGCGGTACATCTCTTCGATCTCATCTTGATAACGGTCGTTAATCACCTTGCGGCGCAGCTTCTGCGTCGGTGTTAACTCCCCTTTATCCATAGAAAAACCGTTAGGGAGCAGTTTAAACTTCTTCACCTGTTCAAACTTAGCCAACTCTTTTTGCAGTTCAGTGATGCGCTTTTCAAACATCTCCACCACTTGGTGGTGCTTGATGAGCTCTAAGCGATCTTGGTAAGCAATGTTTAGCTCTTTGGCATGCTCTTCGAGCGTATCGAAGCAAGGCACAATCAAAGCAGATACAAACTTACGAGTGTCCGCAATGACCGCAATTTGCTCGATATAATGGTCTTTACCGATCGCACCTTCAATTGCTTGAGGAGCAATGTACTTACCATTTGAAGTTTTCATTAGTTCTTTAATGCGGTCGGTAATAAACAGATTACCGACAGCGTCAAACTCGCCTGCATCGCCAGTTTTCAAGAAGCCATCTGCATCAAAGGTCTTAGCGGTTTCTTCTGGCAACTTATAGTAGCCACGCATCACCATAGGGCCGCGCACTAAGATTTCGTTATTGTCACCAATCTTCACTTCCGCGCCGGGCATCGGCATACCGATGGAGCCTGGGTTGTAGCAGGTATCATCCCAGCAAGAAACAGTCGCCGTGGTTTCCGTCATACCGTAACCAAGCTTGACGTTAATGCCAATTGCTTGGAAGAAACGGCCAATGGTTTCATCCAATTTAGCGCCGCCACATGGCATGAAGTTAATGCGACCGCCTAATAGTTCACGAAGTTTACCTAGCACAATCTTGTCCGCCAGCGCGTAACTCTTCTTAAGTAAGAACGAAGGCTCCACATTGTCTTGGCGGCACTGCGCCATTTTCGCGCCCATGTTCACCGCCCAGGTAAATAGGATCTTGCGGTGAATCGGTGCTTTAGATACACGTTCGTGAATTGCTGAGAAGATCTTCTCGTAGAAACGAGGCACAGCACTCATTACCGTTGGACGGATCTCGCTAAGAGCATCTCGCACTTGCATCGTATCTTGTAGGTAGCAGTTGGTGCCGCCTCGGTACAATACATAAAAAGTCCATGCACGCTCAAAAACATGCGAAAGCGGCAAGAAACATAGTGAGACATCACTTTCGCTAAGGCTTAGCCTTTCATCGTGTCCTTGTAGCTGAGCCGCAATATTAGCGTAATCTAACATTACCCCTTTCGGCTGGCCTGTAGTACCAGACGTATAGATAAGTGTTAGCAAATCGTCATAGTTAGCTTGTTCAATTCGCGCGTCTAATTCTGGTTGGACGTCACTGCTTACGTCGGCAGTAAATTGCTGCCAAGTCATAGAGAAATCATTGTCCGCGAGAACGATCTCTTCGCTCATCGCGACGATCAGCTCTAGCTGCTCACATTCTTCATAAATGGAGACTGCCGCTTCATATTGCTCTTGCTCGCCAACAAATAGAATACGGACGTCGGCATTTTGTACGATGTAGCTGGTTTGGGCTGGCGTATTAGTAGGGTAAATGGGTACAGTCACTGCGCGAACTTGAAGCGCAGCCAGATCAGCAATGGTCCATTTCGGCATGTTATTGGAAATGATACCAATTTTATCTTGAGGTTGGATTCCTTTTCCGAGTAGAGCGAGTGACAGCGCATCTACGCTAACGCCAAACTCTTTCCAGCTAATCCCTTGCCATACATTGTTGATTTTATGTCGTAAGGCGATCTTGTCGCCACCTTGTGCGATTCGCTCACGAATCTTCGTTACGATATGGAAATCTAAATTAGCCATGTTCTATCTTACCTTTTAGCTTACACATGTAAGCCTTTTTGAGCGCACAAGTGTACCTGTGCCGCCGAAAAAGGCAACAGACCGACATCAAAGTTATCAATAATTCCTGGTAGCTTTACCGCCCAGTGATAATAAGATTTTGAACAATATGAAAAAAGCCCTGAATACATAGTAGTCAGGGCTTTGAGAATTAAGTTGTAATGGATTATGACAAAGCAACCACTTCGCCACAGATAACCATCAGTTGATCACGTAGCCAGATGTGACCTTTATCTTTTTCACTAGATTCGTGCCAGCTCAGGAAGCCGCTGATCTTGTTGTTTTCAGTTGGCAGCGTCAGTACTTGAAGCTGATCTTTGTTTACTGCGTTTTCAACCAACCAACGTGGAGCGATGGTCACTAGCTCAGATTGACCAACAACGTAAAGTACGTTGCTTAGGCTAGTACCTTCGTAAGACGCTTGGCACTCTAGGTCACGGTAAGCTTGCTCTGAAAAGCTACGAACACCGTGTACTTTTGATAGCTTAGCGTGCTTTTCGTTCGCTAGCTGAGCTGTGCTTACTGCACCGTGAATGCGTGGGTGGTTTTTCGCTGCTACGACAACCAATTCATCTTGGAAGATCTCAGTGCTTGAGAAGCCTTGAGCGTCGTAACGAGCGTAATCGATAACGAAGTCGATCTCTTGGAAGCGCATGCGGTCAGCTAGCTGACGGTCTGCTTCTGCATCTAGGTGAAGCTGAACGTGTGGTGCTTGCTCAGAGATGGTTTGCATGATTCGTGGCGCAAAACGCATATCACAAGGAGAGCAAATCGCCATCTTAAATAGACGCGTTGAAGTCTCAGGAGTAAAGATTGAACTTGGTAGCTCGTTGCGGATCAATTGAAGCGCTTGACGCACAGGACCAAATAACTGACGAGCACGCTGAGTAGGCTGAATACCACGACCTTGGCGCATAAATAGTTCATCGTTGAACATCACTTTAAGACGCGCTACTGCGTTACTTACTGCAGGTTGCGACATACCTAAATTATGCGCCGCGCGAGTGATATTCTGCTCTTGCATCACTGCGTCGAATACAGTCAATAGGTTTAGATCTACGCCGCGTAATGTGCTTTCCATGCGGTAACTAGCGATTGCGCTCATAGCATCTTTTTTGTCTAACATTTAGTAAGCCTCGTGTAATTTCAATCTCGACTATTGGGGGTAGGTAACCAATAAAACAGAACAATGAGAACAGCGTCATCGCCAGTGGTGTACCTTACGTCATTCTATTAATCCTCTGCATACTTCGAGGACGAAACCAACTATCCACCAATAATTAACTCAACACCAACAAGATTGACAAAGAATCATCAAATTTTATCGAGAAAAATACAATGACCTTAAACAACAATAAGTTAAACCACATATAAAAAAAGATAAATTATATCTTTAATAACTTTTGTTGGACAGAGCGCCCAGATACATAACCAGACACTATGTCACTCAACCAAAGGGGAGAACAGAGCCTATTTAATACATGCGCAAAAGGCAACCACAACTATTCGCATAGCATATAGTTAATATCTATCGGTATAGAATATTTTTGAAAACCAAAGAGGTGCGTACGGTTGCATACAATCGATTGCAATAACATCAAAACCCGAATCAAAGTGCGATTCGGGTCTTGTTATTGCTATGCCCAACTAACCTCAAGATTAGCTGGGTTATCGTGACGTAAACTTAAACTGAGGCGTAACTAGGAAAGTCAACTTTGTCCCAAAGACGCTTACGCAGATTGGCGCTGCATGACCAATCCCCGCTTACTAGCCAATCGGCAATGCCTTCGGCAACATTTGGATAAAAAACCCGTTCAGCTTGTTTCTCATCTAACCAATCGCGAATCACACTGGCATCAAGAAAGTCCATAGATTGAGCAAGCCCCAAACTATCAAGCGTTGCTGCATTGCTTTGCTGCTCAAATTGACCGTCCAACGGCTTAACGAGTAACTTTTTGCCTAAGCTGAGCGCCTCTGACGGCAACTCAAAGCCACCGTTAGCGATAACACCAGCACAGCGATGGAGATCGCATTGAAAACTCTCGTGGCCAAGCGGTTTCATCAAAATGTTTTCTATCTGAACGTGCTCAATATTCTCTGGGTGATAACAGATAAAGTTGTTTTGGCTAAATCTAAGCAACAGGTCAACAATAGCTTCAGTATTTTCAAATGGAAGGTAGACAAGAATAAAGTCTTCGGAGGTCACATCCTCTCCAGATGTATGCACAATAGGTGGCAGAATAGGCTGCCCAAAATGGTACCAGTGTAGGCCTAGCTGATACTGTGACGGAGCGAAGTGCTGAATCACCGAATCATCCAGCCAGTTTGCGCCTTTTTGAGGCACATCAAACAGAAATGCATTTTGATGGCTAATGCTTACAGTGGGAATGTTCTGCTGCTTTGCGGCCCAAGCAGAAACGGGTTCAAAGTCATTGACCACCACATCATAACCAGAAACATCGAGCTCTCTGACTTCACGAATAAAGTGGGGCAGACTGTTCTCAAACGCTGTTTTCATATAGTTCACACGGCCATTTTCCGTCATGAAGCTAAACCCGCGCCGCGTTTGGTAATCACCAAACTGCTGCATCGAGAAGTACTTACTTTTCTCTCGACCAGAAAATAAAAAATCGACTTGCACATCATGATTGGCTAGCGCCTGACTCATCGCTCTTGCCCTAGCAATATGGCCATTACCCGTACCCTGCACACCATAAAGTATCTTCATTTACACGCCTCCTAGCCAAGCTTGTACATATTCAAGCGCAACGTAAGCCGATGACATACCCAGTACCGCACCAATCACCACATCGGTGAGAAAGTGCACACCAAGCAGAATGCGTGAAGCGCCAATTAACACTGCCCACATCAGCGCTGGGTCGTGCCACTGAGGATAAAACTGGCCAATAATGGTCGCCATCAAAAAAGCGGCCGCAGTATGTCCCGACGGTAAACTGTAGCGATCAGAGGGGGTAATAAAAGCGTGCAGTAAATGAGAAAATTCTTCAGGCCTGCGACGCTTGAAGCTGTTTTTCGCTAACCAGTAAATCGGTAACTCGATAGCAAACGCTAATAAGGCCGCCGTAAAAAACAGCTTGCCAACCGGTTCATCTAAGCAAAAAACAGCGATGCCAAGTAACAGGTACAAATGACCGTCGCCCGTTCGAGACACCCAACGACTTACCGATGCTACTTGAACGTTAAAGCGATGCTTAAGACAAAACAATGAAAAAGCCAAATCTATTCTTGCTATGGGTTCAATCGTTCGCACAACCTACTCCTTGTTAGACGCGCAGTTCATGATCAAAAAGTAATCAGCAACAATGACAATTCGGTGACGATTTATTGGAGAAATGATGAAAGTTAGCGCTAGAGGAACCCTAGTCACTAACTTTCATTTGATTAATAAGATGAAATTTATGGCGTATTACAGCTCTTCATGTTTATGAACCAGTCCCCAATCCGCGAGGATGGCGTATGCAGAAGGAATCATGAACAGCACCAAAGCTGTGGACGCAAAAATACCGAACACAATAGAGATAACCAGAGGCTGAATGACTTGAGCCTGCAAGCTGGTTTCAGTTAGCAAAGGCAACAAACCGGCTGCAGTGGTCATCGACGTTAAGAACACCGCTCTGAAACGCTCACGACTCGCTTTCACCACAGAGTCATGGACGGAGTCACCCTCGTCAACGTGGTGACGTATGTACTGCACCAATAAGATAGAGTCGTTAACGACAATCCCCGCCAATGACACAAAGCCCATGATACTTGGCATACTCATCGCGTGCCCTAGTAGCAAATGTCCCCAGACCACACCGATAAAGGCAAGCGGTATCGCCAGCATTACCACAAACGGCTCTAGGTAACTTCTGAACTGATAGCTAAGGATGGTGAATACACCAAACAGACCCAGCAGAAATCCTTTTGCCATCGACGCGCCCGTCTCTGCGCTATCTTTGGTTTCACCCTCAAAGTCAAAACGCAGCCCTGGATACTCTTGTTGCAGCTTCGCCACTTCTTCGGCTTGGAACTGTCTAATGATATCGGTTGAGCTCGCTTTAGTGGTATCAACATCACCGAACACGCTGACCGTTCTCAAACCGTTGACGCGTTGGATACGAACGTAGTTACGCTGAAAATCGAGCGTCGCGACGGATGCCAACGGTACTTGCGAGCCATCCGCTAAGAAAATTGGGAAGTTCGATAACTGCTGAATGTCACCAATATCTTGCTTGTCGAGCTTCACTTCAATCTTAATGTTCTCAACACCCACTTGGATCTCATCGGCGGTTTGGCCAAAGAAAGCCGCACGCAACTGACTTGCGATCATCTGACCGTTAATCCCAAAGCTCTCAGCACCAGGTCGCAGTTTGACTAAGATCTCTTCTTTGCCGAGGCGCATGTCATCGAGCACGCCACTCACACCATCAAATTCATTCAGGTATTGCTGTATTTCAACCGACGCGGCTTTCAGCATGTCCAGATCGTCGTGTGCAATGCGCACTTCAATAGCACGACCACCCGGACCCATCGTTGGTTGCTTGAATACCATAGAAATTGGGTCTGCAAGCTCCCCCACATCCTCACGCCAAGCATCGATAAACTCATCGATGAGCGTATTGCGAATCTCTGCACTAAGCAGATCCAGCCTGACCGTCGCTATATGGGGGCCAGATTCATTGGCATCTTGGTTAGTGTTGAACTGACTGGTGATCTGCTTCACCAAGGTTTCACCACCTTCCACCTCTTCACTCCACTGCTTATTGAGCTTTTCAGCAGATAGAACGATTTTATCGACCACTCGCTCTGTCTGAGACAAAGATGCTCCTGGCGGCAGAATAATACGAGCTTCGGCAATGTCCCCATCCAATGCTGGGAATGGGTTGAACTTCACTACACCACCAGCCAGTAGACTCACAGAAATAAGCAGCGCCGCAAACACGCTACCCATAAAGGCATAACGATATGAAACGACTTTATCTACCGCATTCACAAGCGTGGTATTCCTAAAGTGTTCAAAGCGCTCTAACAACACACGTTTAAACTTCAAAGGCTGTTTGTCACGGTTATGCTTGTGCAATGAATGAGACAAATGATTTGGCAGAATTAAGAAGGCTTCAACCAGACTCAATGACAAGACAAGTATTAGCACCTGAGGTACTGCCCTTAGTACGGCGCCCATCTCCCCTTGTAAGAACAGCAAGCTACCGAAAATACACACCGTGGTTAAGAAAGAGGAAATAACACCCGGCAGCACTTTCTTAACGCCATTGATAACCGCATCATCAATTTTCTGCCCACGGTCTAAGTGCGCCTGTATCGACTCTGCGATCACGATGGCATCATCCATCATGATACCAATCGCCATTAGAAGCCCCACCAGAGACATGATGTTAATGGATAGCCCAAGATTCGCCATCAAGAACAGGCCGCCAAGGAACGCCACTGGCAAGCCCGCGGCCACCCAGAATGAGTAACGGAAACTGAAAAACAGCCACATGGTCGCAAATACCAGCAAAATACCTTGCCAGCCGTTTTTTACCATCATGGTCAGACGATCCCACAATATGGATGACATATCATTGGTCAATTCAAGCGTAACCCCCTCAGGGGCAATCAGACGCTGCGCTTCTACAAACTCCGTTACCTTCTCTTTCACACGTAGCGCGTCATCTTCCTTGTTCTTACTGATTTTAAGCAAAGCCGAAGGCTTGCCATTAAACAGAACTTTTTGTTCATCCAGTTCGAAACGGTCGGTAATAGTGGCGACATCTTTGAGACGAATTAACGCGCCACTTGGGCTTGAGCCCACAACGATCGACTCTAACTCTTGAGGCGTAATACGCCTCTCATCAAAGCGAATCAAAAAGTTCTTATCTTCCGTTTCGACATTGCCGCTTGGGAGCTTAATGTTTTGATGACCAATCTGGGTAGCAATATCACCGATACTTAACCCTAGCTGACGCATGATTTGAGTATTGAGCTCTACACGGTATTGGTGATCAGAAAAGCCACTGACATCGACGAGCGAGACACCATAGTCAAGTTTTAGCGTGCGCTTTAACTGCTCAGCGTACGCTTTTAGCTCTGGCCAACTGGTCTCAGCAGTAATCGCAACATCCACTACGGGTTCGTTCCAATCCAGCTCTTGTACCACTGGTGATTCAATCTCATCAGGAAAGTCATTGATCGCGTTGATCTGAGTTTGAACATCCACCAGCATTCGGCCAATGTCGGCTTTTTCATCAAGCTTGAGGGTCAATCTTGCTGAGCCTTCAATCGCTTCACATTTGGTCTCTACGATGTTTGAAAGGCCGTCAACCGCATCTTCCATACGCACACACAAGCTCTCTTCCACTTCTTGCGGCGAGGCACCAGGGTAAGTGATCGCGGCCATAATGTAGGGAGGATCGAACTCAGGAAAGGTCTCACGCTTGATGGTCGACAGCGAGCTGATACCGAGTATCAGCAGCGCCAGCATCAGTAGATTCGCCGCCGTTGGGTGTTTGGAGAAAAATCGAATCATTGGGTAACCTCTCCAACACCGTGATCATCACTTTGACTATCACGCAACAGCATCCCCTCAATGGCTGGCAAGATATCATTGAGGATCACCTTTTCACCCGCTTCAAGATTACCAGAAATGATCACCTGGTTGTCACGGCGATATTCGACATTCACATCGCGCATTTCCAAACGATTTTCCGCG
The DNA here is from genome assembly GCF_040412085.2 of Vibrio sp. CB1-14. Classification (NCBI taxonomy): domain Bacteria; kingdom Pseudomonadati; phylum Pseudomonadota; class Gammaproteobacteria; order Vibrionales; family Vibrionaceae; genus Vibrio; species Vibrio chaetopteri. The sequence continues at coordinate 3,057,074 of NZ_CP115920.1, forward strand.
TTCATCAAATAGATCTTATCACCGTGCAAAGCTCGCTCAGGGACAGACCAAGACTGCTGTTTTTGACCTTCAATTGTCGCCTTCACAAACATGCCATTAACCAGCACAGGAGTCCCTGCCAAGCCACTACTGCTTGGTAATTGCGAGACCTCTAGGATCACTCCTGCGGTTGCTTGGTTGGCATCAACCGTTTCACTCACGCGCGCGACTTTCGCTGGCCACGTTGCAGTAAGGTTGCCGCTACTGAGTTCGACTGTCGCTTGTAACTTACCTAGCTCGCCGCGCTCGGTTTGGTCTTCATCCCATGAGAGGGTGTCCGAAAGCAGTTGTAAGTCATGGATAGACAATTGCGCTTCCACTTCCATGACATCGTTTAGGTGCGCGGTGACCATGGTTTGCTGTAAGTTCACCACCTGATTGATCTCAGCATCAACCTCTGAGATACGCATCGTCATTGGCAGCGCAATACGAGTTTTCTCTAGCGAGCGCTGCGCTTCATCGGCTTTGGCTTGATTGACCTTAACCAATGCTTCAGATACACCACGCTCATCTGGCATCAGCGCCAATTGATTTTCAATCTCTTGGACTAGCTTCTCCTGTGAAAGCATATTTAGCTGCTGAGTATCAACATCGGACTGTGAAGTGAGCCCGCGCTTATTCAGATCCACGCGGCGCTGATACTCGTTTTCTGCCAGCTTCAAACGATTCATCTCAATCGACAAAGTCTGCTTTAGGTTTGTCTCTTCCTGATCAAGACGCGCCAGTTGAGTCTGACTGGATTTCAAATCAGCAATGGCTTGAGATAGCTTGAGCTCATAATCTAAAGGGTCAATTCGGAGAATTTCTGTGCCCGCGGCTATCACTGTGCCTTTCTCAAGGTTAGGGTGCTTATAAGTAACCGCGCCCGTCACTTCAGCAATGGCTTGCCACTGCACTTTCGGCTCAGCGCGACCAAAACCAATCGCCATTGGTGATGACATCTGAGGTTGTAGCGGCATGATATCCACCACACGTGAACGATCGCCTGCAGGTTTGGTTGGTACATCAGGGCGCAGGTTCACGGCGGCAATTAAAGCCACAACGCCAACTGCAAGTGCTGGAAAAAAAAGGAGTTTTTTATTGATAGACTTCATAGAGATATGATTCTTTTAATTAGGATGGGTCACGCAACAACCCACGCTTAAGCAAGGCGATGTTATGTTCGAGGAGTTCGTTTAAAAATTCTTCATTGACTTCAATGCCATGCAAACTCAGAAGACCAGGCGGTGCGACAAATGGAAACACCATTAGACTAATGAGTGAAATTTTGCACATACGTGGGCTCAGCCCTTCACGTAACAACCCGAGCTCAGACATTTTATTGAACATGAAATCTTGGTCTGGACGACCAATGTCTGCAAACACCTTTTCAAACAAGCGACGCTGCGTGGCTGACGGAGGCATGTGCATGACTTGGGAGATCAAGCGTGGAAACTGCGGTACTTTATTCATTTCAAAATAATAAGTACGCATAAAGTCAGTAAGATTGCCGTAATCGCCATTTTTCATCAGCGATTCCATTTTGCTTTTCATCGGCTGTAAGGTCTCGCGCACCATGGTCTCAAACAAGCCTTCTTTGTTGCCAAAGTAGTAGCGAATCATGGCAATATTAACGCCCGCCTTTTGCGCGATAAGGCGTGTCGACACTTTGTCATATGGCATTACTACGAACAGATCACGAGCATGGGTAAGCAGCTTGTGCCTAGCATCCGTGCGTTCTTTGGGGCGACCAACTTTACGTGTGGCCTCAATCGCGTTCGTCATACCAATCCTTGCTTTTATTAATCATCGATTAATTGTAGAGTAAAGCTTGTTCAATCCGCGAACAGTTAAATTCATCAAATATTAATCAGATGATTAATTATAAATTGGCGACCACCTCCCTCTCTTAGCATATAGAGCGAACTGCTCCGATATCCATAAAAATTCAGATTAACCCTTGACGCATGAAGCTGAGTGCGGTACTAATCTTGTAACTTATTTTTGTGGAACGCATAACAGTGTCATTACGTTTTTCTCTACTCCTGAACCTCCTCCTTATCGTGAAAAAATCGCGCGGGTAGGTAGTGGACGAAAAACACCACATAAAGAATTCCAAAAACCCGCTTACACAAGCGGGTTTTTTTATATCGATTGAACTGGACGTAAACGATTAACCTGGATAAAGAGGAAGCAAATATGAACGATCAGGTGATTATATTCGACACCACATTGCGTGACGGCGAACAAGCACTTTCAGCAAGTCTAACAGTGAAAGAGAAGCTGCAAATTGCTTATGCGCTCGAGCGTCTAGGTGTTGATGTTATCGAAGCTGGTTTCCCTATCTCCTCTCCGGGTGATTTTGAATCGGTGCAGACGATTGCGAAACACATTAAAGATAGCCGCGTATGTGCCTTGTCTCGCGCCGTAGCGAAAGACATTGATGCGGCGGCTGAAGCGTTGAAAGTAGCGGATGCGTTCCGTATCCACACCTTCATTTCAACCTCGACCGTCCACGTTCAAGACAAACTGCGCCGCAGCTACGACGATGTGGTTGAGATGGGCGTAAAAGCGGTCAAGCATGCTCGCAACTACACCGATGACGTTGAATTCTCGTGTGAAGACGCAGGTCGTACCCCTATCGATAACTTGTGTCGTATGGTGGAAGCCGCTATCGATGCTGGCGCTCGTACCATCAACATTCCAGACACCGTAGGCTACACCGTCCCAAATGAATTTGGTGGCATCATCCAGACCCTTTTCAATCGCGTTCCAAACATCGACAAAGCCATCATCTCTGTGCACTGTCACGATGACTTGGGTATGTCAGTGGCAAACTCTATCGCAGCAGTACAAGCTGGTGCTCGTCAGATCGAAGGTACTATCAATGGAATCGGTGAGCGTGCAGGTAACTGCTCACTAGAAGAAATCGCGATGATCATCAAGACTCGTCAAGAGTTCTTAGGTGTGCACACAGGCCTTCAGCACCAAGAAATCCACCGCACCAGCAAGCTAGTGTCTCAGCTATGTAATATGCCGATTCAGGATAACAAAGCGATTGTTGGCGCGAACGCGTTCAGTCACTCTTCAGGCATCCACCAAGATGGCATGCTAAAGAATAAGAATACTTACGAGATCATGACGCCTGAGTCTATTGGTCTAAAAAACAAAGCGTTGAACCTAACTAGCCGTTCTGGTCGTGCAGCCGTCAAGAGCCATATGGATTCAATGGGTTACAACGAGCATGAGTACAACCTAGATACCTTGTATCAAGATTTCTTGAAGCTTGCAGATCGCAAAGGTCAGGTATTCGACTACGACCTAGAAGCATTAATGCACTTTGCTAACTTGCGCGAAGAAGACGACTTCTTTAAGTTGAACTACTTGAGCGTTCAATCAGGCAGCATCATGGCGACCACCAGCATTAAGATCCAATGCGGTGACGAAGAGAAATGCGAAGCGGCAGTAGGTAACGGTCCGGTTGATGCACTTTACCAATGTATCTATCGCGTAACGGGTTACGACATTGTGCTAGACAAGTTTGATTTGACAGCAAAAGGCGAAGGTGAAGATGGCTTAGGCCAAGCGGATATCATCGCCAACTACAAGGGCCGAAAATATCACGGTACGGGGGTCTCAACCGACATCGTTGAGGCTTCAGGTCAGGCACTACTTCATGTTATCAATAGTATCCATCGTGCTGATCAAATCGAAGTGATGAAGCAAAACAAAGTTGAAGCGGTATAAAAGTTAATACTCGGCTTCTCTACTAGACGGAGCCGAGCCAAAAATTTGTTTGCTCGTACTACAACGAGTAGACCTAAAAATATAAGCAAATACAACATTTAAGGAAATTAGCCCCATGGCAGGTACTTACAAGATTGCGGTTCTACCGGGTGACGGTATTGGTCCAGAAGTAATGGCTCAGGCTCATAAAGTGCTTGATGCAATTTCAGAGAAACACAACATTACCCTAGAGCGTGAAGAGTTTGATGTAGGTGGCATTGCTATTGATAACCACGGCTGCCCGCTTCCAGAGGGCACGGTAAAAGGCTGTGAAGAGTCAAACGCGATTCTGTTCGGTTCAGTTGGCGGTCCTAAGTGGGAACACCTGCCACCAAACGATCAACCTGAACGTGGTGCGCTACTTCCACTTCGTAAACACTTCCAACTGTTCTGTAACCTACGTCCTGCACAGATTCACGCAGGCCTAGAGGATTTCTCTCCACTGCGCGCAGATATCTCCGCAAAAGGTTTCGATATCGTGGTAGTTCGTGAGCTTACTGGCGGTATCTACTTCGGTCAGCCAAAAGGTCGTGAGGGCGAAGGCCCAACAGAGAAAGCCTTTGATACTGAGGTTTACCACCGCTACGAGATCGAACGCATCGCTAAGATCGCGTTTGAATCAGCACGCCTTCGTAACAAGAACGTTTACTCAATCGATAAAGCCAACGTTCTACAAAGCTCTATCCTATGGCGCGAAGTAGTGGAAGAAGTTGCGAAGGATTACCCAGATGTGACGCTTAACCACATGTACATCGATAACGCGACGATGCAGCTTATTAAAGACCCTGCACAGTTCGACATCATGCTTTGCTCAAATATCTTCGGCGATATCATCTCTGATGAGTGTGCGATGATTACAGGTTCTATGGGCATGCTGCCATCAGCAAGCCTTAACGAAAGTCAGTTCGGTCTTTATGAGCCAGCAGGCGGTAGTGCACCAGACATCGCCGGCAAGAACATTGCAAACCCTGTTGCTCAGATCCTTTCTGCTGCGCTGATGCTACGCTACAGCCTAGGTGAAGAAGCGGCGGCACAAGATATTGAAGCGGCCGTGAGTAAAGCCCTAGCAGCGGGTGAGCTTACCGCTGACCTAGCGGGTGACAAGCCAGCGCTAAGCACCTCTGAGATGGGTGACAAGATCGCTGCATACGTACTGAATTCATAATTAAAAACACTGCCCTAGCCGATGGCCGTTCTATTCGGCTAGGGGAAGCAAGGAATTAAGCAATGTCAAAAACTCTATACGAAAAAGTCTACGACGCTCATATCGCCGTCGAAGCAGAGGGTGAAAACCCAATCCTTTATATCGACCGTCACTTGGTTCACGAAGTAACTTCACCACAGGCTTTCGATGGCCTACGTGAAAAAGGTCGTAAAGTGCGCCAAGTAGGCAAAACATTTGCCACTATGGATCATAATGTGTCTACCACCACTAAAGACATCAACGCTTCTGGTGAGATGGCACGGATCCAAATGGAGACGCTATCGAAAAACTGTGAAGAGTTTGGCGTGACTCTTTATGACATCAACCACAAATACCAAGGCATCGTCCACGTTATGGGTCCAGAGCTGGGTATTACCTTGCCAGCGATGACTATCGTATGTGGTGACTCTCATACCGCGACGCACGGTGCATTTGGCTCTCTTGCCTTCGGTATTGGTACCTCAGAAGTTGAACACGTTCTAGCGACGCAAACTCTCAAGCAATCGCGCGCTAAGACCATGAAAATCGAAGTTCAAGGTAAAGTGGCTCCTGGCGTGACAGCAAAGGACATTGTTCTTGCGATCATTGGTGAAACAACGGCAGCTGGCGGTACTGGCTACGTGGTGGAGTTCTGTGGTGAAGCCATCACTGATCTTTCTATGGAAGGTCGTATGACGGTATGTAACATGGCTATTGAGCTAGGCGCGAAAGCAGGTCTTGTCGCACCAGATGAGACAACGTTTGAATACCTAAAAGGCCGTAAATTCGCCCCTCAAGGCGCTGAATGGGATGCTGCTGTCGAGTACTGGAAAACATTCAAAACTGATGCTGATGCGACCTTTGATGCGATCGTCACACTAAACGGCGCGGACATCAAACCTCAAGTCACTTGGGGTACTAACCCAGGTCAAGTTATCGCCGTTGATCAGCCAATTCCCGCTCCAGAAAGCTTCGCCGATCCTGTTGAGAAAGCATCAGCAGAAAAAGCGCTGGCTTACATGGGTCTAGAGGCGGGTAAATCGCTAAAAGATTATAAAGTAGACAAGGTATTTGTTGGCTCTTGTACTAACTCTCGTATCGAAGACATGCGTGCAGCGGCAGAAATTGCCAAAGGTCGTCAGGTTGCTTCTCACGTTCAAGCGCTTATCGTACCTGGCTCTGAGCAAGTTAAAGCTCAGGCAGAAGCGGAAGGTTTAGACGCTATCTTCAAGGACGCAGGCTTCGAATGGCGCCTACCGGGTTGCTCTATGTGTCTTGCCATGAACAATGACCGTTTAGGCCCACAAGAGCGCTGTGCATCGACCAGTAACCGTAACTTCGAAGGTCGCCAAGGTCGTGATGGTCGTACGCACCTAGTAAGCCCTGCGATGGCCGCGGCAGCCGCCATTGCTGGACATTTCGTTGATATCAGAGAGCTAGACTAAGAAGGAACATACCATGTCAGGATTTAAACAACACACCGGCTTAGTCGTACCTCTTGATGCCGCCAACGTCGATACCGATGCGATTATCCCTAAGCAGTTCCTGCAAAAGGTAACTCGTACGGGGTTTGGTCAGCACCTATTTCACGACTGGCGCTTCCTAGACGATGCGGGTAAACAAGATAACCCAGAATTTGTGATGAACGCGCCTCGTTACCAGGGAGCGAGCATTCTGCTTGCGCGCGAAAACTTCGGTTGTGGTTCATCCCGTGAGCACGCCCCTTGGGCACTGGCCGATTACGGCATCCAAGTGATGATTGCCCCAAGTTTCGCAGACATCTTCTACGGTAACTCCATCAATAACCAGATGGTACCAGTTCGTCTTACCGAGCAAGAAGTTCATGAGCTGTTCACTTATGTTCAGGCGAATGAGGGTGCTGAGATCACCGTTGATCTAGAAGCAATGAAAGTGACGGCAAATGGTCAAACTTACAGCTTTGAAATCGATGAGTTCCGCCGTCATTGCCTACTGAACGGTCTTGATAACATCGGCCTAACGCTTCAACACGAAGAGAAGATTGCGGCTTACGAAGCGAAGATCCCTAGCTTCTTGAAATAAATCGCTAACGATTTAGTTGAACTATCCAATCCCAGCCCTACTTTCTTAGTAAGGCTGGGATTTTTTTATATAGATTGTCACTACACTGAAAGAACTCGGCCAAGAGTCGGGTCTGTTGGATTAATCACTTAACGGAATGGATATTCGCTATGCTACGTGTTCTCTCTTTGGTTTTTCTCATGTTTACCACCAGTGTTTTCGCAGCACCAAAATCTGAGCTTTGGTCGTATTGGGATAAAAGTAATGACAGCAACACGCAAAGTGTCTCCCATCAAGACTGGCAGAGCTTTCTAGACCGCTACTTGGTCACCGAAGGCGAGAATACTCTAGTGCGCTATGTCCGTGTTTCTCCCAACGATAAGCAAGCACTCAAAACTTACATTAACGACCTAGCCCGAATAGACCCTAGACTGCTCAGCCGCGCTGAGCAGTATGCCTACTGGGTCAACCTCTATAACGCCATCACTGTCGATTTGATCCTTGATGAGTACCCAGTGAAATCCATCACTAAGCTTGGAGGGCTATTTAGCTTTGGACCGTGGGGTGATGAGGTCATTACTATTACCGGGCAAGCGCTCACCTTAAACGATATTGAGCACCGCATACTGCGCCCAATTTGGAACGATCCTAGAACACACTATGCCGTTAACTGTGCCAGCCTTGGTTGCCCAAATCTGCAGACTCAGGCATTCACTACCGATAACACCGAAGCACTGCTAGAAAGTGCAGCCAATGCATTTGTGAACTCATCGAAAGGCGCTAGCATTTCTGGCGACACCATAACTCTGTCGTCTATTTATGAGTGGTTTGAGGCAGACTTTGTGCAAGATGGCGGTGCATTGAAGCATATGGCGAAGTATCGCCCTGATCTTGCCAATTTCGATGGCAAGATCAAATACGATTACGATTGGAACTTAAACAGTAAGTAAGGGTTAAAAACTTGAGCCTGGCTGCTTCAAGAACTCGATTTCGTCCAAGGTAGAGGCTCTACCTAAAATCTCATTTCGGTGAGGGTATCGTCCAAATCGCTCGATAATCGCTTTGTGGCGATACTCAAAATCTAGGTTATTTTCTATTCCATTGCTTTTAAATAACCGTACCGCTTCTTCATGTATTTTCAACGATTCGCTGTGCATATAGGGCATGTAAAGAAAGGTGCGCTGTTCGGATGTTAACTTTTCATCAGCACCGCTCGCGACTGCCTCTTGAGCTAATGCCAAAGCCATAGGATCCGAGGAAAAAGACTCGGGGGTTCCTCTAAACAGATTTCGAGAAAACTGATCAAGAACGATCACTTCCGCAAGTCTGCCTTCGGCCGTTGAGCGCCAATGATAGAGTTCCCCTTGGCGCGCTTGTTCATGAAGCGCTGCAAACCTTTGAGTAATAAGCTCATCTAGCGCTGTATCTCCAGAAAACCAATCCTTTGGTGATAACTCTTGAAACCAGAAATCGAGTACATCCTTGTCGGTTAGCATTATTTGAACCCTTTCACTTTTTTGATGAGATCATAAGCGTTTTGGATCTCTTGCGATTTCTCTTTTGCTACGTTCATCATCTCTGGAGGTAGACCTTTCGCCATAAGCTTATCTGGGTGGTGTTCATTCATTAGCTTTCTGTAAGCACGTTTAACGGCTTTTGAATCAGCATCCTCAGAAATACCCAGCACATCATAGGCATCAGAAAGCTGCGAGGCGCTGCTTGCTTGCTGCCAATTTCCCTGCTGACCACCTTGGTAGTGACCACCACCAAAGTTGCCACCGCCTTGCTGGAAGCGGAATGCCGCTTCTTGCATACGCAGGCGCTGTTCAAGCTGTTGAGCCGAGAAGCCTAAGCCTTGTGCGATACGATGCAAGACCTCTCGCTCTGTCGGGTGAACACTACCATCTGCGAACGCAGCCGAGATTTGAAGCTCTAAGAAAAACTGCAATAGGTCATGGCGACCACCAGAGGAGATACGTACTTTATCAAGTACACGTTCAAGCGGAAATTCAGCTGATTTACCATCACGAAACGCTTCTTGTGCCGCACGTTTTTGCTCATTGTTGAGGTTCATGCGATCCATCATGATAGTCGCTAGCTGGATCTCTTCTGGTGTCACCTGCCCTTTAGCTTTGGCAACGTGCCCCATCACCGCATAAGCAGCATTGAGAAACTCTTCTTGACGCTGCGCTTGGTCCGCACCACCAAACCCGCCGCGATTAAACCCACCACGAGCAAAGCCGGATTGGTTGAGTCGGCGCGCTTTGTCAAACTGGTGCCCCAAAAACAAGCCAAACAGCGCCCCTAACGGGCTACCAAACAACATGCCGAAAAATACGCCTAAAATTTTACCTATCATGTGATGTATGTGCTCTTTATTTATGAATTTTTGCGCTGATTCGCAGTCTACTAGTGTCGTTGAGGTCAATTTCCTTTATGATAGAGACCGTCTTATAAACGATTCAATATCAATCGAATTCAACTGAATGAATCAAGTTAAACAGGATAGTACAACTCGATGTCACGTTTTTCCCGCACTTATCTAGCGGCCTCTATTGGTGCTGCGCTGCTAGCGTCTTACGCAAATGCCGAAGAAACATCGAAAAACAGTGGACAATCCATGCCACCAGCAGAGCAGTGCTCTGTTGATACTGCACAAAGTTCAGACTCCAATCAAGAGCCAATCAATATTGAGGCCGACTCTCTGGAGGCCATCAATGGCGAGCGTGCAACCTACAAAGGCGACGTGGTGGTTGTCCAAGGTAATAAAACCATTACTGCTGACAGCGTGACGCTCCACCAAGACGACAACGTCGTCGTCGCTGAAGGCAATGTCACCATTGACGATGGCCAGTTTAATGCCGTATCTGACAAAATCACTAACGATTTAAATAAAGATGTCATTACTGCTGAAAACACGCAGTATAAAATGTTGTGTGGGGGTGGACGCGGCGATGCTGTGTACATTTCAAAAACGGGCAAGTCGCTCTATCAAATCAACGATGGCTCGATCACCACTTGTCCAGAAGATGACAATTCATGGCGCTTTCTAGCCGATGACATTCGAGTCGATCAAGACAATGAAGTAGCTACCCTTTACGGGAGTCGTGTGGAAGTAAAAGATGTCCCGATCTTCTACATGCCTTATATGACGATGCCTACCAGTAACAAGCGAAAAACCGGTGTCCTATTCCCGTCACTTTCACTAGGCTCAAAAAACGGCCTGGAGCTACAGATCCCAGTTTACTGGAACCTAGCCCCTAACTACGACTTGCTTACCACTTTCCACTACATGCAAACGCGTGGCTTGCAACTAAAAGGGGATTTTCGCTATCTGACCTCAACCAGTAGTGGTGAATTGAAAGGCGAGTACCTTGCTGACGACCAAAAATACCCTGAAAAAGATCAGCGCTGGGCATTCCAATACAAAAATAACAGTAATTTTGGTCAGCACTGGAAATTGGATGTCGATTACTCTCAGGTAAGTGATAACGACTACTTCCAAGATCTCGATTCTAGCATCGGTAGCCGCTCAGAAGGTCAACTGTCGCAAAAAGGGACTGTTGCCTATCGCGAGCAGTTCTGGGATGCAGCGATCACGGTTCAAGACTTCCAAATTCTGGTTGATGATACTAAGCCTTACCGCTTAATGCCGCAGTTTGAATTTAACTACTACCGCCCTGAAATTTATCAAAACCTGAACTTTGATTTGGTCAGCAGTATCTCTCGCTTTGAGACCGACGATGAGAAAAAGCCTTCGGCGACTCGTGTTCACGTGGAGCCTGGCATCACTCTGCCTCTTTCAAATACTTGGGGTACTTGGACAACCGAAGCTCGCTACCTCTTAACGCAATATAATCAAGAAATTGACAACCTAAACATCGCTGATGTCGGTCCGTTGGAAGAGAAAGTCACTCGTGCATTGCCAGAGTTTCGCACTCATGCGGGCATGGTGTTTGAGCGCGATACCGCCTCTATTAATGGTTACACACAAACCCTAGAGCCGCAGGTTCAATACTTGTACGTGCCAGAAGTTGATCAAAGTAATATCTTTAATTACGACACCACTTTATTGCAAACCGATTACTACGGCCTGTTCCGTAGCCGCCGTTTCAGTGGCGTGGACAAAGTCGCAGCAGCCAACCAAATTAGCTACGGTGCGACGTCGCGTTTTTACGATGGTGGACAAAAAGAACGTCTAGCAATCTCATTTGGTCAAATTTACTACCTTGATCCGGCAAGTAAAAACCCAAATAGCGCCACCGACAATGAGTCTTCAAACTACTCATCATGGGCAATTGAGACCGATTTTAACTACAACGATCGCGTGTTCTACCATGGCGGGATTCAATATGATATTGATTCATCTTCGGTATCACTCGCCAATAGTGCAGTCGAGTATCGGGTCGAAGACGACTTCATCCAAGCCAACTATCGCTACGTGACCAAAGAGTACATCGAAAGTATTAACAGCTATAGCAACGATGAACTGTCAAAGTTAACACGTAACGGTATAAACCAAGTTGGCCTTTTAGGTGGTTATCAAATTAACCGCAACTGGATCGCAACTGGTCAGTATTACTATGACATGACCGAGCGCGTATCCATTGAATGGCTGGCCAAATTAGAGTATCAATCGGATTGTTGGTATTTTGGTGTCGACTACAGCCGCCAACTTCGTAGCTGGGAGTCTGGTATTGTGGGTATTGGCGGCGCTAACTTCGAAGACAACATTCGATTTAGCTTTGGTATCACAGGTCTTGGTGGCAGCTCACGTGCCCCTGAGCCACCAAATGGTAACGCGCTGAAATACGGCAGACCGTTTATACTTAACCAATAATCGCCAAGCCGTCACACGATGACATCATGCAAAGAACTTAATTCACTTCACAGACTCATAGTCTGTGAAGTTTTCACTGGGAATATCGATGAAATTTATTAGTACACTCTTTTCAACTTGCCTATTGGCGGCCATGTCGTTTCAAGCAGCAGCGGAGCCCGTTGAGCTTGACCGTGTTAGAGTCATTGTTAACGATGGCGTGATTTTGCAAAGTGATATCGACTCAGCTACCAAAACCCTCACAGCTAACGCGCGTAAGAACAACCAAGAGCTGCCTTCAGACGATATTTTGCTAGAACAGATCTTAGATAAACTGATCCTAGAAAAACTGCAGCTTCAAGAAGCTGAGCGTATCGGTGTTCGTATCGACGATAACCGCTTGTCACAAGCCCTTGGCGATATCGCAGCGAACAACGAGCAAACCCAAGAGCAGCTTCGTCAAACGGTCGCCGAAGAAGGCCTATCATGGGAAGCATTTCGCGAGCAAATTCGTGATGAAATTGCTGCCAGTGAAGCACGTAATGCTATGGTAAGACAGCGCATCAACATTCTTCCTGCAGAGGTTGATAACCTTTCTGAGCTGCTCGCGAAAGAAAGTGACGCGACAGTGACTTACAAGATCCGCCACATTCAGCTTCGCTTTAACGATGGTGAAGATAAGAGCGTTCAAGAGAAGCAAGCAGAAACCATTATCGAACGACTAAACGGCGGTGAAGACTTCGCAACCATGGCCTATACCTTCTCGAAAGGTCCAAAAGCACTAGAAGGTGGTGATTGGGGCTGGATGCGTAAAGAGGAAATGCCAACTATCTTTGCTGACCAAATCAACATGCAGACCAAAGGAACCATCATTGGTCCATTTCGTAGCGGCGTTGGTTTTCACATCCTGAAAATCGAAGACGTGAAAGGTCTAGAAACCGTCTCTGTGACTGAAGTAAATGCCCGTCATATTCTGATCAAGCCAACGGTTATCCTTAGTGATGAGGGCGTGAAACGTCAGCTCAACACCATTATTCAAAAAGTTCAATCTGGTGAAGCGAGCTTTGCCGAAATGGCTGAACAGTTCAGCCAAGATCCAGGCTCAGCAGTACAAGGTGGTGAACTCGGCTATCAAACCCCAGAGCTTTATGTGCCTGAATTTAAGCACCAAGTGGAAACCCTACCGGTTAAACAGATCAGTGAACCATTTAAAACCGTTCACGGCTGGCACATTGTAGAAGTTCTGGATCGCCGCGATGTCGACAAAACAGGTTCTGCGATGCAAAACCGTGCATACCGTATCCTATTTAACCGTAAGTTTAATGAAGAAGCATCAGCATGGATCCAAGAACTTCGTGCGAGTGCCTTTGTAGAGATGGTTGAGGACGAAGAGAATGCAACCAATTAAGCGCATTATCGTTACCGCCGGTGAGCCGGCGGGCATCGGCCCCGATTTGGCGGTAGCTTTGTCGCAAAAATCATGGCCACATCAAGTGGTCATTTGCGCAGATAAGTCACTGATAGCGAATCGAGCTAAGCAACTTGGTATCAACGTCGAACTGGTTGACTTCGACGAGCAGAACTTTGATTCCCAACAGCAAGGGCGCCTGGTCATTCTCCATGAACCGTTATCCGTTCCTGCAAAAGCTGGCGTTCTGGATGAAAGAAACGGTCAGTACGTACTAAATACCCTAGAAAAAGCCGCAAAAGGCTGTATGAATGGTCAATTTGATGCTATTGTCACCGGCCCTGTGCACAAAGGGGTGATCAATCGCGCTGGCGTTAGCTTCAGTGGCCATACTGAGTTCTTTGCTGAGGTATCCAATACACCACTTGTGGTGATGATGCTAGCAACGGAAGGGTTAAGAACGGCACTGGTTACAACACACCTTCCTTTAACGGAGGTGCCTAATGCCATCACCGAGGATCGCGTAACGCGAATCGTCGACATACTGCATCACGATTTGGTCACCAAGTTTGGCATCAAAACGCCAAACATCTATGTCTGCGGCCTAAACCCTCACGCGGGTGAAGATGGCTGCCTAGGTATGGAAGAGATTGAAACCATCACTCCTACCCTAGAGAAACTTCGCACAGAGAAAAATTATCAGCTTGTTGGCCCACTACCCGCCGACACGATATTTAATGACAAATACTTACGCGAAGCAGATGCTGTCTTAGGCATGTATCACGATCAAGTCCTTCCTGTATTGAAATACAAAGGCTTTGGTCGTTCAGTAAACATCACTCTTGGTCTACCCTTTATAAGGACATCGGTTGATCATGGCACTGCGATTGATCTTGCTGGCACAGGCCAAGCAGACTTTGGCAGCTTTGAGACAGCGCTGGCGTACGCAATAGACTTAGTAGAGAGCAGACAATGAGAAATGATGTCCACTTAGGGCACAAGGCCAGAAAACGCTTTGGTCAGAACTTCCTGAACGATCCGTACATCATCGATGGTATCGTATCTTCAATTAACCCAAGACCGGGCCAAAACCTGGTTGAGATCGGTCCGGGTCTTGGCGCGATTACTGAGCCAGTGGGTAAAGAAGTCGACAAGTTTACGGTTATCGAACTCGACCGTGACTTGGCACAGCGTCTGCGTACTCACCCAGATCTTGCTGACAAGCTAACGATTCACGAAGGCGATGCAATGCGTTTTGACTTCACTCAGCTGGTGAAGCCAAACAACAAACTGCGTATCTTTGGTAACCTACCATATAACATCTCTACGCCTTTGATGTTCCACCTATTTGAATTCCATAAAGACATTCAAGACATGCACTTTATGCTTCAAAAAGAAGTAGTTAACCGTCTAGCAGCAGGGCCAGGCAGTAAAGCTTATGGCCGTCTAACGGTCATGGCGCAGTACTACTGTAAAGTGGTACCTGTACTTGAAGTTCCGCCAACAGCATTCGTGCCGCCGCCGAAAGTTGACTCAGCGGTTGTGCGCCTAGTGCCTTACGAGGAGCTACCGTACCCAGCAACCAGCCTTAAATGGCTCGATCGCGTATGTCGCGAAGGCTTCAACCAGCGTCGTAAGACCGTGCGTAACTGCTATAAAGCACTCATGTCGGCAGAAACCCTGGAAGAGCTTGGTGTGAACCCATCAATGCGCCCAGAGAACCTGACGCTGCAACAGTTTGTTGACATGGCAAACTGGCTCGACGCCAACCATGGATAATACAAATCAATAACAGAAAAAACGCTCACTAGCTTGCTATTGAGCGTTTTTTGTCATATCTGAATATGCACTTCAAGCAGTTAGGAGATTGACATGGAGTCGACCACGCCATGCATTAAATGCCAAGTACACACTAAGTACGTTGAAGAACAATCCGATCCAGACAACAACCGTTATGTTTTTGCCTACATCATTACTATCAAAAATCTAAGTCAGGAAACGGTTCAACTGATAAGCCGACGTTGGCTCATTACCGATGCCAATGGCAAACAGCTTACCGTAGAGGGCGACGGTGTCGTGGGTCAGCAGCCAGTGATAGAGAAAAATGATGAGTATACCTACACCAGCGGTACCGCGATCGAAACGCCACTCGGCGTGATGCAAGGGCACTACATCATGCTAGATGCCAACGGCAAACAGTTTACCGCCGAAATTGAGCCATTCCGCTTAGCCATTCCCAACATACTGAATTAAGGAACACTGTGGCCAACTACATTGTCGGAGACATTCAAGGCTGTCTCGATGAACTGCAGCTTTTATTAGCTAGCGTTAGCTTTAACCCGCAACAAGATACCATTTGGTTCGCTGGCGATCTCGTCGCAAGAGGACCAAAGTCTTTAGAAACACTTAGGTATGTTAAATCACTAGGAGATGCGGCTAAGGTTTGTTTAGGCAACCACGATTTACATCTTCTTGCGGTGTCTTTAGGCGTTCACAAAACAAAGCCAAAGGACAAAACGTTACCCATCCTCGAAGCGAGCGACAGAGACGAGTTACTTAACTGGCTAAGACAACAACCATTATTGCTTGAACATGATGAGTTTGTCGTTTGTCATGCGGGGATCTCACCACAATGGACACTGAAACAAGCGAAGAAATGCGCAAAAAAGGTAGCAAAAAAGCTACGCGGAGACGATTGGCAGTCACTGATCAAAAACATGTATAGCAACGAGCCGGACGCCTGGTCTTCTGAACTCAAAGGGATTGAGCGACTTCGCTATACCATCAATGCTTACACCCGAATGCGATTTTGTTTTCCTGATGGTCGCTTAGACATGGGTTGCAAGCTCCCTCCTTCAGAAGTAAATCCGAGTGAATATGTACCCTGGTTTGCCCTACCATCACGTGAGCCACTGAGTAAAACTGTGATTTTTGGTCATTGGGCAGCGCTGGGTGGTTATGTCAGCGAAGAGGTCATAGGGCTTGATACCGGCTGTGTATGGGGTGGGGAACTGACCATGATCCGCTGGGAAGACAAAGCGCTATTTAGTCAGCCTGCGCTGTAACAATCGATAAAACTCGCCAGTCAATGAACTGGCGAGCTGTAAAAACTTAACGCTCTAACACCACAAACTCCATGTTGTAGGCATTTTTTTCATCCGCACTGTAATGCTCACTATGGCTCTGCTGCCAACCTTCTCCCCAGTCAGGAAATTGCGTATCTCCATCAAGCTTGGCATCAATATGGGTCAGATACAGTTTATTTGCCATCGGAAGACAGTGACTATAGAAGCTACCGCCACCAATGATCATCGCTTCTTCGACATCGCTAACCAGCTCCAATGCCTGTTCAAGCGAGGTCACCGTATCCACACCTTCGATAGACAGCTCACTGTTACGACTCACAACAATATTGCGACGCCCCGGTAGTGGGCGTCCGATAGACTCATAAGTCTTACGACCCATAATCACAGGCTTACCCATCGTGCAGCGCTTAAACCAAGCAAAATCAGCCGGTAAATGCCACGGCATTTGGTTGTCCTTACCAATGATACGATTGTCTGCCATAGCGGCTATCATACTGATGATCATGATTGTTTATTCCTAATTAGACGATTGGGCGACGGCGGTAGAATAACAGCCCTGGCATCGCAAGACCAACCGCGAGTCCTGCGATAATGAACATCGCCTTCAAAAAGTTCTCAAGAAGCGTTGCTAGCAGCTCTGGGGTGTAGCCTAAGTGATTGATCTCCACCATCGCAATCATGGCTTTGAAAGCAAATACACCTGGCACCATAGGGATCAAAGCGGCGACTGTGAACACTTTTGGATGAGCCAAAAACTTATGAGACCAATGCACACCAATCATACCAACCAGAGTTGCGGCAAAAAAGGTCGCCCACTCAATCGGCACCCCGTAATGCATCATTAAAAAACGCGAGCCATGACCGATCGCGCCACCAATAGCGCAGTACGCCAACGCATTTTGCGGCACGTTAAATACCAGAGCAAAACCCACCGCTGGTATGGCGGCAAAAAACATATCATTAAGTAGAGCGAGTAGCAGTTCCATCATTACTGTACCCACCCTAATACGTTGGTAATGCTCATCGCACCAACGATACCTAAACAGGTCGCGAGCGTTAGTAAGCTTGCCATCACAAAGCGGGCAATCCCCATATTAATGTAGCCTTTGAGCATATCGGCCACCGAGTTAATCAGCGGAAAACCAGGCACCAACATCAGTACCGAAGAGGCCATCACTAACTGTGGCTTGTCTCCGATTCCATAAATCACGGCTTGTGCGGAGATGAGCGTAGTGACAAAAGCAGTGATCGCGAAATTGAGTAGCGGATTGAAGTGACGATGACCAAACTCCTGACGCACAATCATGCCCAAGCCAGACGCTAAAAAGGTCATACCAAACACCGCCCAATCTCCTCCGGCTAAGCGGCTAAAAGCAGCACAAGAAAGACCTATCATCACCACCACTAACCAGCGGTTGTAACGTTCTGGGCTGATTTGGTTAAGCTTTTTTTGAGCCAGTTGATAGTCGAGAATGCCCTTTTCCATCATGATGCAGATGCGCTGAATCTGCGTAACGACCCGCATATTCAAGCCGCGATCTGGGCTTCGACGTGCCGTGGTGACGCAATGTTCGTTGTAAACAGTAGTGACGACTAGAGAGCTAGCAGAGAGCGATACTTCCACTTCATCCATGCCCGCTGCTTTGCCGATTCGATGTGTAATGTGACCAACCAGGGTGCTTTCAGCGCCATGAGCTAACAGCATTTGGCCTGCTTGAGCAATCAGCCGAGAGACTGCTCTTTGATTAGGTGCCATGTATCCTTCCAAGCATGTTGTTCTAGGCAAATGTTTTGCCAATCCATAATTTATTTGGCCGATTGGTTTCTGCCAAACAAAGTGCAAACGTTTGAGCCGGTTAGTTTGCCTCAGTTTCTGAGTCAGAGAAATGATTTAGGTACAAAAAAACCGCAATAACAATTGCGGTTTTTCATTCTAGATGCGGATTTAGTCACGAACGTAGACAACGTGGCCGTCATCTTCTTCGTCATCCCAATCATCCCAGTCATCGTCTTCAGTAATCACGTCTTTACCTGACATGGCATCTTTGTGGTAGTCATCCCACATGAAGTCGACTTTCTCTTCTTCAGAGACCTCTTCTTCCGCACGTGGTAGCGTTTCCATAAAGTCAGCTAACTTGTAGCAAAGCTCTTTAGTACCGCTCTTGTTAACCGCAGAGATCTTAAAGTATTCATCTTCCCAGCCAAGCGCATCAAGGATCTCTTGGATCACTTCATTTGCTTCTTCTTCTGGCATCAGATCAACTTTGTTGA
This sequence comes from Vibrio sp. CB1-14, assembly GCF_040412085.2. Classification (NCBI taxonomy): domain Bacteria; kingdom Pseudomonadati; phylum Pseudomonadota; class Gammaproteobacteria; order Vibrionales; family Vibrionaceae; genus Vibrio; species Vibrio chaetopteri. The sequence continues at coordinate 3,075,685 of NZ_CP115920.1, forward strand.
ATACCAACCAACGTGGCTTATCAGCCAGTTTATCACTGTACTGCTCAAGCTCATCGATGATGGTCAATGCATTTTCGATTGGGTTAGATTGGTCGATAGGCATAATATCGATCATGTGAAGCAGCACGCGACAGCGCTCTAAGTGCTTCAAGAAACGAATACCAAGGCCAGCACCATCCGCAGCACCTTCGATTAGACCTGGAATGTCAGCCACTACAAAGCTTTTCTCAGGAACCACACTCACAACGCCAAGACTTGGGATCAAGGTCGTAAATGGGTAGTCGGCTACCTTAGGTTTCGCAGCAGATACCGCGCGAATGAAGGTTGATTTACCTGCGTTTGGCAAACCAAGCATACCCACGTCTGCAAGCAGAAGTAGCTCAAGACGCAACTCACGCATTTCACCTTTGGTACCTAGCGTCTTTTGACGAGGTGCGCGGTTAACCGACGATTTAAAACGCGTGTTACCAAGACCGTGCCAACCACCTTTAGCAACCATGACTTTTTTGCCATGTTCAGCCACTTCTGCCACGATTTCGTTGGTGTGAATATCAACCGCACGAGTACCTACTGGCACTTTCATGACTTTATCTTTGCCACGCTTACCAGTACAGTTACCACCACGGCCATTTTCTCCGCGTTCCGCTTCATAGAAACGCTGGAAACGGTAGTCGATCAACGTGTTAAGGTTTTCATCTGCCTCGATATAGATATCGCCGCCGTCGCCGCCGTCGCCACCATCTGGGCCACCTTTCGCTACAAATTTCTCACGCCAAAAGCTAACAACACCGTTACCGCCGTCGCCCGCTTGGACTTTTACTACCGCTTCATCAACGAACTTCATCTCTTACTCCGACTACTTCTTCGCTTACCCACCATAAGGATAAGACGTCATCACGACGCACCTTATGGCTTCATTCGATTATCACTACATTTTAGCAGATGACAGAGACGACTCCCCACCAAGCTAGACCCTGTCTAAACCTAGAGTTTCGTCTCTATCGACTGCCTTCATTTTCAATAAAAATTAAAAACCCCGCCGACTCGGCAGGGCTTTTGAATTCAGCTTGAAAGCATTGTGTAATTTAGCGAGACGCTTAATTACTCAGCTTCGATGCTAACGAATTTACGGTTCTTAGGACCTTTAACTTCGAATTTCACTTTACCTTCAGTAAGAGCGAAAAGAGTATGGTCTTTACCGATACCAACGTTAGTACCAGCGTGGAACTTAGTACCACGTTGACGTACGATAATGTTACCTGCAAGAACAGACTCACCACCGAAACGCTTAACACCTAGACGTTTGCTTTCTGAATCGCGGCCGTTACGAGTAGAACCACCAGCTTTTTTGTGTGCCATTGTTAAACTCTCCTAATCGATTAAGCGTTGATGCCAGTGATTTTCACTTCCGTGAACCACTGACGGTGACCTTGTTGCTTACGAGAGTGCTTACGACGACGGAACTTAACGATTTTAACTTTATCGCCACGACCGTGTTGTACTACTTCAGCAACCACTTTGCCGCCCTCTACTAGAGGAGCGCCAACTTGAATATCTTCACCGTTAGCAACAAGAAGAACTTTATCAAATTCAACAGTTGCACCAGTTTCAACGTCTAATTTCTCTAAACGAAGAGTTTGACCTTCGCTTACACGGTGTTGTTTACCACCAGATTGGAAAACAGCGTACATATTTTACTCCGCTTTTTCCGCACAGCCTTTTGATTGTTATTTCAACAAATAGGGTGTGCGCTAAACTAATCATCAATAGGGCGCAGATTCTACGCGAATGATTACCCTATGACAAGCCATATTTTGAAAAAATTGGCGAAACACTAATCGCCAATCGAAAGTGCCGCAATAATGCCCTTTCACCATGTATTAATCAACGTTTTTTAGTGTATTATTCACAGATTATAACCAACGATTAAGCCTTACAGGCTCTAAGCTCAACCGGGTACGTAATGGATTTTAAAGCTATCCAAGCACTGACTGCCGATGATATGGCAAAAGTGAATGAAACAATACAAGCACAATTAAACTCTGAAGTTAGCCTTATCAATCAGCTTGGTTTTTACATCGTGAGCAGCGGTGGTAAGCGATTAAGACCACTTCTTGCTATCCTGTCAGCCAAAGCGCTGGGGTATCAGGGCAATGCTCACACGACAGCTGCTGCTTTTATAGAATTTATACATACTGCCACTCTATTACATGATGATGTGGTTGATGAGTCCGACATGCGACGCGGGAAAGCAACGGCAAACGCGGCGTTTGGAAATGCGGCGAGTGTATTGGTGGGTGACTACATCTACACACGCTCGTTCCAAATGATGACAGCACTCGGCTCACTGCGTATCTTGGAGCTAATGAGTGATGCGGTGAATGTCATTGCAGAAGGCGAAGTTCAACAGTTAATGAACTGTAACGACCCTGATACAAGCGAAGACAGCTACATGCAGGTTATCTATTCTAAAACCGCGCGTCTATTTGAAGCCGCTACGCAAGTTGGCGCGATACTCAATGACGCTACGCCAGAAGTAGAACTTGCCCTACAAAACTACGGTAAATACTTAGGTACCGCGTTCCAGCTTATCGATGATGTCATGGACTACACCTCTAGCGGTGAAGATATGGGTAAGAATGTTGGTGACGACCTTGCAGAAGGCAAACCGACTCTACCACTTATCCACGCAATGCAACACGGTGAAGCACACGAGAGCGAGATGATTCGCGAAGCGATTGAGAAAGGTAATGGCCTGGACAAAATCGACGCCATCATGGCGACAATGGAACGTGTCGGCTCGCTTACATACACCGAAGACATCGCCTTTAGAGAAGCAGATAAAGCGATTGATGCGCTTTCTGTGGTTCCTGATAGCGAATATAAAGAGGCACTCGTCGCACTTGCCTATATGGCAGTTAAACGCAGCGCATAAAAAAGAGGTAGCGGCTCGAGTTGCTACCCCTTTTTACTTTGACTTCGCTCAGCGCTATCCTAGTAGTATTGTTCGCAGCCATTATGCAGTTGTTGGTCTTCTTGGATCTCGTCGGCGTCTAACGCCCACTGAACATCACTGCCAAGTGGCTCGACCAATACCGAATTAGACGTTTTGTCGATTACTAATACCTGACCCACGCCATGCTGGGACTCGACCCACATCCCCTTACGTACTTTGTCTATTTCCATCATCCATCCCCCCATCTTGCAACACTGTTTTTACGTGCTCCTTAAGGGATAGATCAAAAAACCCAGTCTAGTAAAGACTGGGGTTGAATATTAAGCGGCTAAATTAGCAAGGTTCGGTGATTATTTCGCGAACTCAACACCAATCTCGATGTCTTTGTTTAGCGTTTCAAGCATGCCATCTAAAGCTGCTTTCTCGTAATCACTTAACTCACCGTAGCTAAGGATAGCTTCTGCGCCATCTTTACCTAGCTTAACTGGCTGTGCGAAGAAAGGAGCGTGTTCACCATCGCCTTCAACGTACGCGCATTCGATGACGTTTTCTTCACCTTGTAGGCCTTTCACTAGCGCTAGACCAAATCGACACGCCGCTTGACCCATTGATAGCGTTGCGCTGCCACCACCCGCTTTCGCTTCAACAACTTCAGTACCTGCGTTTTGAATGCGCTTGGTCAACGCTTCTACTTCTTCAGCCGTAAACTCAACACCTTCTACTTGAGAAAGAAGAGGAAGAATCGTGACACCAGAGTGACCACCGATAACCGGTACACGCACATCGCCTGGATCTTTTGCTTTTAGGTCAGCAACGAAGGTTTCTGAGCGAATCACATCCAGTGTTGTCACACCGAACAGCTTACGCTTGTCATAAACACCGGCTTTCTTAAGCACTTCTGCTGCGATTGGCACAGTCGTGTTCACTGGGTTTGTAATGATACCAATACACGCTGTCGGGCAAACTACCGCGATTTTTTCCGCCAAAGATTTCACGATACCAGCGTTAACATTGAATAGATCAGAACGATCCATACCTGGTTTACGTGCAACACCCGCTGAGATTAGCACCACATCGGCACCTTCAAGCGCTGGCGTTGGGTCTTCACCGGCATAACCTTTGATGGAAACTGGCGTCGGGATGTGGCTAAGGTCAGCCGCTACACCAGGAGTTACAGGGGCAATATCATAAAGGGCTAAATCAGAACCTGCTGGAAGACGGTTCTTAAGTAGTAGAGCTAGGGCTTGACCGATGCCACCCGCGGCACCAATAACAGCTACTTTCATGGTAGTTCTCCTTGAGATTGGTATCTCTTATTCATAGTTTTGTAGGGTAATTTTTCATCAGCTAGTAAAAAGCTATAGCATTCACTAATCGATTACAATCAATTAACCCCAGCTTTGCGAGGTCACGCAACTCGCTAATAACGTGCCACTAAACTAGCACGTAAACCCCCTCGTTAAAACCCACCTTTTACCTTGTTAATTATGAGGTTATGGTATTTTTCCGTGACATAGGTTTAAGTGATATTGTCGGCAGAAACCATGGATAAGTTGGTTAACATAGAGGTTCTGTGCCACAATACGGCGATCACTGCGAGTAGAACGAAGAATAAGAGGCGTATATGCGCAATAATGACAAACAAGATAATCTGGTTCGCGCGTTTAAAGCGTTATTAAAAGAAGAGCGATTTGGCTCTCAAGGTGAGATTGTCGACGCGTTAAAACACGAAGGGTTTGAAAATATTAACCAATCAAAAGTGTCGCGTATGTTGACTAAGTTTGGCGCAGTGAGAACCCGCAACGCCAAAATGGAAATGGTTTATTGTTTACCTGCTGAACTTGGCGTTCCGACTGTATCGAGTTCACTGCGTGAACTGGTACTCGATATCGACCATAACAACGCGTTAGTCGTCATTCATACTGGTCCCGGAGCTGCACAGCTCATCGCTCGATTGTTAGACTCACTGGGTAAAGCTGAAGGTATCTTGGGCGTTGTCGCTGGCGATGACACCATCTTTATTACTCCAACGCTTACAGTCTCTACGAAACAACTATTTGATTCTGTATGTGATTTGTTTGAATACGCTGGTTAAGTTTTAAACGTTAACATTCAGAACAATCTGTCACGGAGCAATCCGTTCCGTGATACTCATCACATCTTAAAAAAATCAAACTCTACCCCTTAAATTCGTCTTAATTATCTGTTTTATTTGACTTATATTCCAAAAATACATCGCCTCCTGCCATTTCTAGCACAGACAAATCCCCTATATCTATTAACAATCCAGTAATTTTCTTCCAATTTATTTGGTATGATTGCGCCACTTTTTCAACATATGGATTGAAAAAGATGCCGTTTCCACATAGGAAACCTCTGAAGACAACTATAGTTATTCAGGGCTAATAATGAATAAGGAAGGGAAATTCATGGCATTTAAGAAACTTGTTAAAATCGGTGCTATTGCCGCTGCAATAATGGGCGCAGGCGCTGTTAATGCTCAAGAGTTCATCACAATCGGTACAGGTTCGGTAACGGGGGTTTATTACCCTACTGGCGGTGCAATCTGTAAGCTTGTGAATAAAGGCCGTAAGGAACACAACATCCGTTGTTCAGTAGAGTCCACTGGTGGTTCTATCTACAATGTCAACACTATGCGTGCTGGTGAGTTAGATTTCGGTATCGTTCAATCTGACTGGCAATATCACGGCTACAACGGCACGAGCAAATTTGAAGAGCAAGGCCCTTACAAAAAGCTTCGTGCGATGTTCTCTTTGCACACAGAACCATTCAACATCATCGCTCGTTCTGATGCTGGTATCAACAACGTGACTGACCTAAAAGGTAAGCGTGTGAATATCGGTAACCCTGGTTCTGGTGACCGCGCAACAATGGGCGTTGTCATGGATGCAATGGGTTGGACTAACGATGACTTCAAACTGGCTTCTGAACTAAAAGGTTCTGAACGTTCACAAGCTCTTTGTGACAACAAAATCGACGCGTTCGTTTATGTTGTTGGCCATCCAAACGGATCAATCAAAGAAGCAACAACATCTTGTGAAGCTAAACTAATCTCTGCGACTGGCGAAAAAATCGATGAAATCGTTTCAGCAAACCCTTACTACGCTTACAGCAATGTACCGGCAGGTATGTACCGTGGCACAGAGGGTGACGTAAACAGCTTCGGTGTTGCCGCCACTATGGTAACCACATCAGACGTTTCTGACGAAACAGCATACAATGTGGCTAAAGCAGTATTTGAAAACTTCGATACATTCAAACGTCTTCACCCAGCGTTCGCTAACCTGAAGAAAGAAGACATGGTGAAAGCAGGTCTATCTATCCCGCTTCACCCAGGTGCTGAGAAGTACTACAAAGAAGTCGGTCTACTAAAATAAGACCACTTCGTAGGGGAGGCATCGCTTCCCCTACAGCTTTTCTATTATGAGTAACACTCAAAACAATTAACACCAGTGCATCCAACTGGTGTGGCTATTTGGGCTCTCTTTCCAAGCCCGTCATTAAGAGCCCAAAAACACAACAACTGCTACACGTTTGCATCCATTGACTACAATGTTAAATGCGAAATAGGTTCGTGCCTTTTTAATTAGCCTTTGGCTTAAACGTCACGAATCCAAAAATAATAAAGGACAACGTACATGACGCAGACAACACAACCGTCGCAAGATGTGCAAGACATGGTCGCACAGGCTGACACTGGCGCACGAAGCCCTAAGGGGATCCCTGCCAAAATTCTTTGGTTCGTGCCGCTATGTTGGTCACTGTTTCAACTTTGGTACGCTTCACCACTGCCATTTATATTTAACTTTGGCGTACTGAACGACACTGAAGCGCGCTCTATTCACCTAACCTTCGCTATTTTCCTAGCGTTTACCGCCTATCCAGCGATGAAGAATTCGCCTCGAGACAGAATTCCTGCCATCGACTGGATTTTGGCGCTTGCAGGCAGTTTTTCTGCCGCCTATATCTATTTATTCTATACCCAGCTTGCTGGGCGCTCTGGAGCACCGACGACAATGGATATCGTCGCTGCAGTCACGGGCATGGTGTTGCTATTAGAGGCGACACGCCGTGCACTCGGTCCACCGCTGATGGTGGTCGCTGCGGTGTTCTTGCTGTATACCTTTGGTGGCCCATACATGCCGGACGTCATCGCGCATAAAGGTGCAAGCCTTAACAAAGCGATGTCACACCTATGGCTCACCACTGAAGGTGTGTTTGGTGTTGCACTTGGTGTATCGACCTCGTTTGTATTCCTATTCGTACTATTCGGCGCAATGCTTGAACGTGCTGGTGCGGGTGCATACTTCATTAAAGTTGCGTTTTCACTGCTTGGCCATATGCGCGGCGGCCCTGCAAAAGCCGCGGTGGTTGCGTCTGGTTTATCTGGCCTAGTGTCGGGTTCATCGATTGCCAACGTAGTAACCACAGGTACCTTTACCATTCCACTGATGAAGCGTGTTGGCTTTCCTGGCACTAAAGCTGGTGCAGTAGAAGTGGCCGCGTCCACCAATGGACAGCTCACACCACCAATTATGGGTGCAGCGGCATTCTTGATGGTGGAATATGTCGGTATCTCTTACGTTGAGGTTATTAAAGCTGCACTTCTGCCAGCACTGATTTCTTATATTGCTCTTATCTACATCGTTCACCTAGAAGCATGTAAGGCTGGTATGACGGGTCTTCCTCGTCGCCACACCCCAACACTGGTACAAAGCCTGCTGTCGTTTACCGGTACTATTTTGGGTCTGTGCGTCATCAGCGCCGTAGTCTACTACGGTATTGGCTGGACTAAAGGTGTGTTCGGTGATGCAGCAACACCTATTGTGGGTGCAGTTCTCCTGCTTGCTTATGTTGGCTTGTTACGCATTTCGGCTAAGTACGCCAAAGAAGGCGGTCTTGAGATTGATGCAGAACTAAATGAGGTTCCTGATCCGGGTCCAACCATTAAGTCTGGTTTACACTTCTTGCTACCAATCGTGGTACTGGTTTGGTGTTTGACGGTTGAACGTTTCTCACCAGGTCTGTCCGCATTCTGGGCAACTGTGTTTATGATCTTTATCCTGATCACTCAGCGTCCTTTGATTGCTTTAATGGCGAAAACCAATGATGTTACCGAAGAACTTAAAGCGGGCTTCGTTGACCTAGCAGAAAGTCTTGTCTCTGGTGCTCGAAACATGATTGGTATCGGCGTGGCCACAGCGGCTGCAGGTACCGTAGTGGGTGTTGTTACTCTAACCGGTATTGGCCTTGTGATGACCGACTTCGTTGAGTTCATTTCCGGCGGTAACATCATCTTGATGCTGCTGTTTACCGCGGTTATCTCACTTATCTTAGGTATGGGTCTACCGACAACGGCGAACTACATCGTAGTATCAACACTGATGGCGCCAGTGATTGTAACGCTTGGCGCGGCACACGGTCTTATCATCCCACTGATTGCTGTTCACTTGTTCGTGTTCTATTTCGGTATTCTTGCTGATGATACGCCACCAGTAGGTCTCGCCGCCTTTGCTGCTGCAGCCATTGCTAAGTCAGACCCTATCCGTACCGGTATTCAAGGTTTTACCTACGATATTCGTACTGCCATTCTGCCGTTTATGTTTATCTTCAATACACAGCTATTGATGATGGGCATTGATTCTTGGTGGCATTTGGCACTGACGGTGATTTCAGCGATCATTGCGATGCTTATCTTCTCTGCAGCGACGCAAGGGTGGTGGTTTACTAAGAACAAGTGGTGGGAAACGGTGCTGCTTCTAGCGCTCACTTTCACCTTCTTCCGACCGGGTTTCTGGTGGGACATGATCTATCCAGCTAAGGTTCTTTCACCTGGGGTTGAGATAGCTCAAATTACTGAAAACCTAAATGTTGGACAATCACTTGAGTTAAGAGTCGCCGGTGAAACACTGGAAGGTAAATACGTCGAGAAGACCGTTCGTCTACCATTTGAAGATGACGCCGTTGGTGCAGACGATCGTATCTCATCTATGGGTCTAATGCTTAATGAAACTGACGGTAAAATGATTATCGATATGGTTGAATTTGGCAGCCCAGCTGAGGCATCTGGTCTAGACTTTGACTGGGAAATTAAATCTATCGTGCAGGAAGCGGATAGACCAATGAAAGAGTGGGTATTTGTACCTGCCCTGCTTTTACTTATTGCTATGGCGATGAATCAAAAGCGTCGCGCTCGTCGTGAAAACCTGAGCGCATAGGTAAGTTAGGCTCCAAGTTTAATGCTTGGAGCCTTCTACCTTTAAACGGAACGGATAATACTAGCCAAGCTTATGCTTTACCCTATGCTAGTAGGGTAGGAACCAAAAAGAGAAATAACATGTACAAGCAAATCCTTGTTCCTGTCGATCTGAATGACAAAGGCTTTTCAGACAAAGCCGTCGAAATCGCCGTTTGGCACGCCAAACACTCCAATGCAGAAGTGCATCTGCTGAATGTTCTGCCTGGCATTCACATGTCTATGGTCGCAAGCTACTTCCCTAAAGATGCGGCAGCACAAATGAAAAATGATGTGAAAGCACAATTAAAAGCGTTTGCCGAGCAGCATATCTCCGAAGATGTGGTGTACAAGGTACATGTTGCAGAGGGCAAGCCTTATGCGACTATCCTTGATTATGCCGAGCGCCTTGGCGCCGATCTCATCGTCATGCCAAGCCATAAACGCTCGAAAATTGATAAGGTTGTCCTTGGATCTGTGGCGAGTAAAGTGGTGCAAAATTCGCCTATTAACGTGCTGGTCGTAAAACCACAGACAAGTTAAGCCACAGGCAAGCTAACCGTATGCATACTATAAAGCCCCACCTCACGTGGGGCTTTTTGTTTGTGCGGTTTCTAAATGGCGCTCCTCTATACCACTCGGTTCTGATCAACGCCTTCCATCGCGACTTCAAGGTTACTGACCAGTATTTCGCACAACTTGGTTATCGATGAATCGCTACCCCACGCGACATGCGGCGTCAGTATTAAGTTGGGCAGTTGCTGATTGGCGACTAACGGGTTATCCATAGGCGCAGGCTCTTCGATAAAGACATCAACGCCAGCACCGGCAATATCTCCCTCTTTTAGTGCTGCGATAAGCGCCGCCTCATCAACCAAGCCACCACGACCGGTATTAATAAGCACGGCCGTCGACTTCATTTTACTCAGCGCAGCAGTATCAATCAGGTTTCGAGTTTCTTCAGTGAGTGGGCACAGCAGCGCTATCGCATCACTACTGGCTAAACACTCCTCAAATGCGACATACCCTGAGCGGCACTGGGCAGCACCTTTACGTTCAGCAAACTGCACCTTAATACCGATGGCACGTGCCAATACCGCCGTAGCCTGCCCTAACGCACCACTACCAATGATACCGAGTGTAGAGCCCGCCATATCTTGAATTGGATGAGTAAAGAAACAGAACTTGTTTTGCCGCAGCCACTCGCCCGCAGCAATATCACTATGGTAGGCCAAAAGGTTTCGCTTTAAGGCAAATAGCAAACCAATGATGTGTTCAGGGACGGATTGGGTCGCATACCCTTGAATATTGGTGACGCGAATGCCACGCTGTTGGCAGTAGTCCAAATCCACATTGTTGACGCCTGTTGCTGCAACGGCGATGTGCTCAAGCTTGGCTGCGTTACTCAACACATCGGCTCCCAAAACCACTTTATTGCTCACCACAATATCAGCGTCAGCAATTCGCTGTTTCACCTCATGAGGTTCAGTTTTGGAGTAATTGACCCATTGGTGGTCAAAAGCAGGCGTAGGTATAGGAATGTGAGCTGGGATCGTATCTCGGTCTAGGAATACAATCTTTTTGGCGGCCATGACCTCTCCTTTGATGTTCACGGCCGACAGTTATTTATGGCCGAGGAAGAGTCTTATAATCCGGTAATTGTGGCGCTGGGTCAAAGTGCTCAATCACAAGTTGCTCGGTCTGTGGGTAAAAATCACACGGGACAAAAATCGCCTGAAGCTGCTCGGTTTGTGGATGATAGAAACAGAGCTCTGAGGCATGCAGCTCTAGACGGTCAGAATAGTTCATGGCCTCTTCATGAGCATAGAACTCATCACCCACAATAGAATGACCGAGAGCCAGCAAGTGAACGCGCAATTGATGAGAGCGCCCAGTGATCGGAAACAGACGAACGATACTGGTTTCCTCTTCCCGCTCAACCACTTGGTAGTAGGTTTGTGACGGCTTACCATGCTCATAGCACACCTTTTGGCGCGGGCGGTTTGGCCAATCACAAATCAAAGGCAGATCAATCAGCCCTTCACTCTCTTTCGGCGTGCCCCAAACGCGAGCATAGTAAATTTTGTGCGTCAGACGGTATTGAAACTGTTTCTTTACCGAACGCTCTGCCTCTTTGGTTTTCGCCAGCAGCATAAGGCCTGATGTCGACATATCAAGTCTGTGCACCACCTGAATATCAGGGTAGTCGGTGACTAAACGGCTCCACATACTATCGTAATGCTCCGCCGCTTTTCCAGGAACCGACAACAGTCCAGAGGGCTTGTTGACCGCAAGGATGTGATCATCCTCATAGACAATATCAGTCCAAGGATCAGTGGGTGGGGTGTAGCTTAGCATGGCCATAACAAGGTCTCGCAATGGAAATCAGAATAGCTGACAGGAAAAACAAAAGGCGCAACTTACGCTGCGCCATTGTATCAATCGCATCTCGGGTTGGCGAAATGCTTAATTAAAAAGCCGAATATATAAGCTTAGTTATGGCTGACGACAATCAAGCGCAGCGAATCAAGCTGACCTTGTGCCTTATTGATGTAGCCATCTAGCTCAGCAATTTGAGACTCAATCGCTTCAATCTCTTCATCACGGATATTTGGGTTAACCGCTTTCAAGGCTTGCAGACGCTCAAGCTCGCCGTTAAGACTCGCGTACATCGCTTTGTGCGCATCTTCACGAACTGCAGTCACCTTCTCTTCAACCGCGCCGTTACCCGCTTCAATTAGACGATGAACGTCCGCTTGAACTGAGCCTACTAGCTTGCTCGCTAGATGACGGTTTACTGGGCTAAGTTGGCGGTTGAAGCCTTCAAACTCAACTTGTGAAGAGAGATCGTTGCCACGGCCATCCATCATCATGCGAATTGGTGTTGGCGGTAGGAAACGGCTAATGCCACTTTGCTTCGGTGCTTGCGCATCCACAACGTAAACCAACTCAAGCAAAATCGTACCCACTGGCAGCGCTTTGTTCTTCAGTAGCGATACTGCACTCGTGCCTACACCTTCACTCATCACCAAGTCGATACCGCCTTGGATCATTGGGTGCTCCCAACTGATAAAGTTCATATCTTCACGAGACAGCGCGGTATCACGATCAAACGTAATGGTCGCACCATCGTATGGAAGACCTGGGTAGCTTGGCACCATCATGTGCTCAGATGGAGTCACCACAAGAGCATTCTCACCTTTGTCGTCTTGGTTTAGACCTATGGTGTCAAAGAGGCTCAGCGCAAATGTCACTAGGTTAGTATCGCCGTCCGTTGCTGAGATCTTCTCTACAATCTGCTGCGCCGCTTCGCCGCCATTGGAGTGCATTTCTAGCAGGCGATCACGGCCTTGCTCCAGCTCGTGTTTCAGCTCTTGGTTGTATTGACGAGAACCTTCAATCACATCATCAAGCTCACTGATATCACCGCTGGCTAGCATGTTAATGATGCTTTCCTGGTAGCGGTCATATACCATGCGCCCCGTTGGACAAGTTTCAGCAAACGCATTCAGACCTTCGTTAAACCAACGCGCTAGAATGCCTTGCGACGTGCCTTCTAGGTAAGGGACGTGTACATCGATATCACGTTTTTGACCAATACGATCTAAGCGACCAATACGCTGCTCTAGAAGATCTGGGTTGAATGGCAAGTCGAACATCACAAGCTGGTTAGCAAACTGGAAGTTACGACCTTCAGAGCCAATCTCACTACAGATCAGAACCTGAGCACCGCCCTCTTCCTGCGCAAAATAAGCCGCCGCTTTATCACGCTCTAGAATCGACATGCCTTCGTGGAAGACAGTCGCGCGAATACCTTCACGCTCACGCAATGCTTGCTCAAGTTGCAGCGCAGTACTCGCACGAGACGCAATGACCAAGATTTTCTCACTGCGTTTCGCGGTGATCTTCTCAATCAGCCAGTTAACTCGCGAGTCAAACTGCCACCAACTTGAATCTTCACCTTCAAACTCTTGGAAGATCTCTTCTGGGTAAAGCATCTTCATGGCGCGCGCTTCAGGCGTCATCTTACCGCCAATCATGCCAGAAACACGCATTGAAGTGGTGTACTGCTGCGGGATTGGCATCGGCACCAAGTTAACATTACGTGTAGGGAAACCTTTGATGGCGGCGCGAGTGTTTCTAAACAATACGCGACCTGTGCCGTGACGATCCATCAGATTATCGATAAGCTCTTGGCGCGCTATCGCTTTCTCTTCATCACTGGCCTTACTTTCTAGCACATTAAGCAGTGGCTCTACATCTTGCTCGGACAGCAGTTCGGTAATTTGGTTTTTAGCATCATTCGCCAGAGATTGACCTGAAAACAGCGCTGTTACCGCATCGGCAACCGGAGCATATTGCTCTTCTTCTTTAACAAATGCGTCGTAGTCAAAGAAACGATCTGCATCGAGAAGACGCAAACGGGCAAAGTGGCTTTCGCGGCCAAGCTGCTCAGGAGTAGCAGTCAGTAGCAGCACGCCCGGCGTTTTTTCTGCTAGCGCTTCAACCACTTGGTATTGACGGCTTGGCTGCTCTTGGCTCCACTCTAGGTGGTGTGCTTCATCGACCACCAACAAGTCCCACTCGCCTTCCAGCGCTTGTTCAAAACGCTTGCGGCTCTTGCGAAGGAAATCCAGTGAACACAACACAAACTGCTGAGTATCGAACGGGTTTTCAGCTTCCGCGTACGCTTCAATACAACGTTCTTCATCAAAGATAGAGAAATGCAGGTTAAAGCGACGCATCATTTCGACAAGCCACTGGTGCTGCAGGGTTTCAGGTACCACGATCAACACACGCTGCGCTCGACCAGATAGTACCTGCTGATGAATGATCATGCCCGCTTCAATGGTCTTACCTAGGCCTACTTCATCGGCAAGCAGTACGCGAGGCGCGTAGCGGCGACCCACTTCATGGGCAATAAACAGCTGATGAGGAATTAGGCCTGCACGCATACCACACAGACCACGCATTGGACTCTTGTGTTGTTCATACTGGTTGCTCAGCGCGCGGTAACGCAGCACAAAGTTGTCCATGCGATCGATTTGACCCGCGAACAATTTGTCCTGTGGCTTGTTAAAGCGAATTTGGTGGCTTAGAAAGATCTCGCGCAAAGCGACATTCGCTTCTTCAGTATCTTGACGGGTACCCACGTAAGTGAAGATACCTTGGTCTTCGATCACTTCTTCAACTTCTAGCGACCAGCCTTCTTGGCACTCAATGACATCACCGACATTAAACGTAACTCGGGTGACAGGCGCATCACTACGAGCGTATACGCGATTCTCTTCTGATGCTGCAAACATAAGTGATACTGTTCTCGCATCCAGTGCGACGACCGTACCCAAACCTAAATCACTTTCCGTATCGCTAATCCAGCGCTGCCCTAAAGCAAATGTCATAGAGAGACTACCTCAATTCGTGTCGATTTTTGTCATTTCAGCGGTAACACAGCCTGCCAAATCGTGGCGCACTGAGCTCAATACTCCGCCCAAATAATAGTAGGTGATAGAGCAAATTTTGCTCACCCCATCCCCTAGATGAAAGGTCGCTAATCTTACTTGAAGGCGTGATACAGGTCACGCCAATTACAAGGAAAAGCTGAGTTTTTTTTGAATTGTCGTGGTTGACATCAAACTGCAAAAAAACAGTGTCATTTCTGAGAACGAAAGTAACATTTTTCACTTATACTCAGAATGTAAACGTTAACGACATATGACTACTCGCCAAGCCCTGATAGTCACCTCTCTCGTTAGCCTTACAGGGAATCAGGTTCAATTCGATATCATTCCAATTGAACGTAACACGGTTGACTCACTAAGATAGGACATCAGAGCCAGCGTAGATCCCCAGCATTGCTAGAACTAGTGAAACGGCTAGAACCAGCGAATGTGGACAGACAGTCTGACTCGATCGCCATCTGAGTTAACCGCAAAGGACAAGCGCCAGTTGCGGCAAGGAGACTCTATGGGCGATACCGACCGTAAAATTTTCGTTCTCGACACCAATATCCTTCTCCACGAACCTCACGCCATTTTTTCCTTCAAGGAACACGATGTCGTCATTCCGATGACGGTTCTCGAAGAGCTCGACCGAATTAAAGACAGCAAACGCGATGTCGCGCGTGATGCTCGTGTCGCCATTCGAGCCCTCGAAGATATTTTCAAAGACGCCACACCAGACGAGATTTCAGAAGGCATTCCGTTTTCCAGCAACATCGAGGCAACGGGCACCATTTCCATCCTCGCCGATTACGTACTGCAAGAAACCGTCAAAGCCTTTGCCGACAAAGAGGGAGACAACCGGATACTGAACGCAGTGCTCTATCTGCAGAACAAACGTTCACCACGCGAGGTGGTGCTGGTGACGAAAGACATCAATATGCGACTACGCGCTAAAGGGGCTGGCGTACGTTTTGTTGAAGATTATCGAACCGACCAACTGATTGATGATGTGCAGTATCTGACAAAAGGCTTCCAAAAATCGCAAGGCGCGTTTTGGGAGCACATTGATGAGGTTGAAACCAAAACCTTGGCCAGCAAGACCTATCACACCTTCGACCGAGAGGCGATTGACCCAACCTTCATCAACCAATACCTCATCGACGAGTCGAGCGACTTTGCAGGGCGAGTTGCCGACATCGACGATGATAAGGTGACGATTCGCGACTTGAGCCAAGAGCGCATGCTGTGCCGTCAAGCGTGGGATATCAGACCGAAAAATATCTACCAAGGCATGGCGATGGATGCCCTACTCGACCCGGACATTGACTTAGTCATTCTCACGGGTGCGGCAGGTAGTGGTAAAACCTTACTTGCCATGGCTGCTGCACTGGAGATGACCATAGAGCGTGGCATGTTCGATAAGATCATCGTAACCCGAAACACGCCGGACATTGGTGAGTCGATTGGTTTCCTACCGGGTACTGAAGAAGAGAAGATGATGCCGTGGTTGGCGGCGATTACCGACACCCTTGAAGCGCTGCACAAGAACGATCACTGTACTGAAGGGTCACTCAAATACATTTGCGATAAGGCTAACATTCAATTTAAGTCGATTAACTTTATGCGCGGTCGCTCGATTCAAAATGCGTTTGTGCTGCTTGATGAGTGCCAAAACCTAACCGCATCGCAAATTAAAACCATCATCACACGCTGTGGTGAAGGCACCAAAATTGTTTGCTCTGGCAACTTAGCGCAGATTGACTCGCCTTACTTAACGCCGGTGACATCAGGGCTCACTTACATGGTAGAGCGATTTAAGAACTTTGGTGGCAGTGCCAATATTCACCTCAATGGTGTGGTGAGAAGCCGATTGGCGGAGTTTGCTGAGGAGAATTTGTGAGTCTTTCGCGGGATAGCAATACTACGGAATGACAATACTGGGTCATAAAACTAGTGCGTCATAAGAGAAGGCGTCATCCCCTTGAAAAAGGGGATGACGTTATATCAAATGACGGGATACCGAATGACAGTAATTATAGTCGTTCGTGTAAAGTTAGTCCGTGCCACCAACAGTTAGGGAATCCAGCTTCAAGCTAGGCTGACCCACGCCGACTGGCACGCTTTGTCCCGCTTTACCACACACGCCCACACCGCGGTCAATCGCTAAGTCGTTACCGACCATGGACACTTGCTGCATCGCTTCAATGCCGGAACCAATTAGTGTTGCGCCTTTCACAGGGGCGGTAATCTTGCCGTCTTCAATCAAGTACGCTTCTGAGGCTGAGAACACAAACTTACCCGAGGTGATGTCCACCTGACCGCCGCCAAAGTTTGGCGCATATAGGCCTTTCTTCACCGTTGAGATGATCTCTTCAGGAGAGTGCTCACCCGGCAGCATGTAAGTGTTGGTCATACGCGGCATTGGTAAGTGCGCATAAGACTCACGACGCGCGTTACCCGTTGGGTTCACGCCCATAAGACGCGCATTGAGCTTGTCTTGTAGGTAGCCTTTCAATACACCGTTTTCGATCAGGGTATTGTACTGACCATGTACACCTTCATCATCAACGTTAAGTGAGCCGCGCAAATCTTGCAGCGTGCCGTCATCAACAATGGTACAAAGGTTTGAAGTGACTTGCTCGCCAACCTTGCCTGAGAAGACTGATGACTCTTTACGGTTGAAGTCACCTTCTAGACCGTGACCTACCGCCTCATGGAGTAGTACGCCAGGCCAACCGGCACCGAGTACCACAGGCATCATGCCAGCTGGAGCGTCAATCGCTTCAAGGTTAACCAGTGCTTGGCGAATTGCTTCGTCTGCGTAGTTGTAAGCAACCTGCTGACCTTCTTCCGTTGATAGAAAGAAATCATAACCATATCGGCCACCACCGCCCGCACTGCCGCGTTCGCGACGATCGCCTTTTTGCGCGAGCACGCTAATAGATAGTCGAACCAATGGACGAACATCACCCGCCAACGTGCCATCGGTTGCCGCGACCAGCATCTGCTCATACACACCGCTTAGGCTCACTGACACTTCTTTGACCAATGGCTCTTTGGTGCGGATGTAGGCATCGAGCTGTTTCAGCAGCTCGGTTTTTTGCTGCTTTTCCCAGCTTTCCAGCGGGTTCACTGCCGCATAATAGGCTTGGTTGTCGCTGCGGGTCAGCGCTTTAACTTGAGCGCTTTGACCTTGCTGGGCAATACCGCGAGCTGCGACTGCGCTCTGCTTCAGCCCTTCAAGAGTGATTTGGTCGGAGTATGCAAAACCGGTTTTCTCACCGGTTACAGCGCGCACACCAACACCGCGGTCGATGTTAAAAGAGCCATCTTTGATGATGCTGTCTTCAAGGACTAAAGATTCGTGCCAGCTGGATTGAAAATAAATATCTGCATAGTCAATTTGGCGAGTCGCAATGCTCGCCAGCGTAGCTTCAATATCTTGCTCAGAGAGACCAGTTGGGCCTAGTAGCGCGTCTTCTATGCGTTCCATATTTGATTGCTCTTAGTAAGTATAATTAGTGGAGATGTTGCTCGAAGCGGATATGCTTAGCGACAGGCATACTCTGCCTTACCTCTTCGACCACATCAAAATTCAATTCGGCAGTAATGGTGCCCGCTTGCTGCTCAAGTTGACCTTGGATCTCGCCCCAAGGAGACACCACCATAGAGCGCCCCCAAGTCTCTCGACCGCATGGGTGAGTACCACATTGATTGGCGGCAACGATCCAACATTGGTTTTCGATAGCTCTTGCTCGCAGCAGCACTTCCCAATGTGCCTTGCCAGTCACCGCGGTAAACGCAGCTGGCACAACAATCACGTTAGCGCCTTGCGACCTAAGTGCGCAGTACAAGTGCGGAAAGCGCAAATCATAACAGATAGATAGCCCAATCGCGCCAAAATCTGTCGGCACCATAGCAATGTTGCCCCCGGCCTTAAAGGTTTCGGACTCTCGATACGTCTTGTGGGCGTCATTCACATCGACATCAAACATGTGCAGCTTGTCGTAATGATTCATACGCTGACCATTAATGTCAAAGACCAATGTGGTGGTCGACACTTCGCTTTCGGAAATGCGAATAGGGAAGCTGCCAATGATCAGATTCACGCTATATTGTTTAGCAAGGTTGGCAAGCTTGGTTTGAAACTCACCCTGCCCCAAGTACTCTGCGTGCTGATGGTAGTCTCGGCGCTGGCCGAATACCAACGCATTTTCAGGCGTTAATATCCAGCGCATGCCTTTGTCTGCCAAAAACGCCACTTTTTGCTCAATGTGCTCAAAGTTACGTTGCGGGTCAGGCCCAGAGGTCATTTGTATGATTCCAAAGCGTTCCATGCTCATAGACGACTTATTTCTCCTTTTTAAGATCCTCTGGCAGCGTGTATTCACCGCTACTGCGGGATATTTCACTCACGGTCGGTGAGTCAAGCGGCCCTTTAACCGAGTAGTTGACTTGCGTGACTACCTCAACGACAGGTGAGATCACTGTCGTCACAGCCAACACGACTAGCGCCGTTTGTGGCGTTACCGCAAACGCGGTGATAATAGGAATGCCAGAGGTCATGTCTGGGGTAAAGCTCACCTCTGCATCTACAGTTTGTTTAGAAAGATCAGCCAACCCTTTGATTCTCATATCACCGGCTACCGCGTCCATCTTAATGTCGTTAGTGACAAACACGCCATCACGCACTCGGCCGCTGCCTGTTATTGAGTTAAAGGCCATGCCTTTATCAAACACATCCGAGAAATCGAGCTGCATCTTGCGAATAATAGAATCAAGACTGAACAGACCAAGTAGTCGCGCCGCACCGCTAACGTCGGAGATCACCCCTTTGCCAAGCTTAGTATTCATGTCACCATTGACGGTATCAAGGCGCATTGACCAAGGCGCCCCATCCCAATCAAGTTTGGCTTTCATTTCAAACGGCGCGCGTTGAATACCCGTTGTGATACCAAAACGTTCCATAAGATCGCTGTTGTTTTCACCTTTTACCGCGAAGTTCACTTGAGTCTTATTCTGGTCATCAGACACCATCCAACTGCCATCGATATCCACTTGGTTGGCGCCACTAGAAAGCTGCAGCTTGTTCCAAACCAGCTTATTGCCCTGCCTAGAGACATCCATATCGACCTTACCCACTTTGTAACCTTGGAACCAAAAGTTATCGATGGTCAGCAAGGTATCGGGCAATGCGTTAAATAGCGAACGCTCAAAATCCGTCACAATTGGTGCTTCTGGGTTTTCCTGGGTGATAATTGACTCATCTTGGTCAGCAATCTCATCGAGTTCCGGCACATAAATATGAAGACGGTTCAACGCGACATGGAGTTCATTGTTATCACTGTAGCTGGCTTCACCTTTCGCCTCTTGGCTATCCAGTGCAAACTGCCAACCACCCTTTTTATATCTAGCATCGAAATTAACATCGTGCCATTCAATTCCGCCTAATATCAGTTCTTTAGCTTCTACACTGGCACGCTTTGGCAGTGGTAGTTCGGGCTTCGGCAAGTCATCCAGCACCGCTTTTTTGTCACTCGGTGGCTCTTTAAATACCTCACTCCACTTATCGAAATCGATAGTGTCTGAGCGCACTTGGAAGTGATGGCCGACAATTGGGCTAATTTTAAATCCACCCTCACCAAGCACTAAGTTAGTCGCTTTAAGCACAGGGACCGGCTGAGTGATATCAATTTCAGTTTGATATTTCACCGACGGCAATTGCAAGCGAGCGGTAATATTTTCCTGATTACCTGAAGCCTGAAGCCTTGCTTTCCCTGCATCACCAAACGACTTGCTCAGTGGATAAGGGTAATCGCTGGCAATCGTGACTAGGTTTGCATCCAAATCAAGCTGATAAGTAAAACCCACATCATTGAGCTGGATGTCGACATCCAGGTGCCAAGGTGCATGCCCTGATAAGCGGCTTACGACCTTATCACCAATGTAAGGTTCAAGTGGTGCTGTACTCCAATCGCCAACGGAGTTGATCTTCACCGCATAGCCTTTGCTTGCATTTTGTCCTTGGAAGTCCAAATTGATTGGCTGATCAAGCAAGTTCGCTGATAATCCCGTTGCTTTAACCACGTCATTATCGAACTCGATACGACCTGAGACTTGCTCAAGCGTCATCGGTGGAGCATCAATCTCAACATGATTGTCACTTAGGTCAGCATGACCCCAAGCTCTAGATGGCGTGTCATCCCCCCCAAATGGAATGTAGAGCTGAAAATCAGCGGTAACGTCGCCACTGACTTGAACCGCTGTTAGCGCAGCACCAACCGAGTCAACCAATGGTGAAGCGGTCATGTAGTCACGTACCGCACTGCCTTTGCCAGCCGCTTTCGCTCCAATTTCAAGATGACCATCACCACGAAGCTCGGGAATTCGACCGGTAATACGCTGCCCTTTCACATCCATTAAAGTCGCAGAGCGCGAATCGAGATACATGCTCTCGTTTTGGAACAACAAATCGAGCTGCAGATCCGTAAGCGGCGGCCAATTGGTGTCAAAGCTGAATTTGGCATCACGCAGGCCAACAAACGCCTGGAACATACCGTTGTTGTCGCGATACGGGAAATCAGAGAGCTTGCCGTACCACAAAAGCTTAGAGGTGTTCACGCGACCCGCTTGAATCGCCGCAGATAGGTAATCCGTTAAGCTTTGCCCCATTGCTAGAGTTGGCAGGTAACGCCACACCTCCCCTGCGTTGTATAGGTCAGCCTCAGCATAGAAGGACAAGAATGGACTATCGTTCTTAGGGAAATCGAGCCGGAAGGCACCAAGCACTTGCAAATCTGGTGTGGCAGCCGTGACTTTATCCGACCACAGTGACCAGCCTTGCTCACCATGATTCTCCCAATGAATGTCAACCAAGCCTTGCTTGATATTTAAAGGCGCTTGGAATACATCGCCGTACGGGAACTTATCATCAATAACCGACACTCGCGCATAAGCCCGCTCAGTGTTCCCGCGCAGATGGCCTGAGACATGAGAAAATCCAGGTAACAGTCCCCATTGCGATAACGACATTTGCTTTAATGACGCCGAATACTTAATCGAATCAGCACCTGCAAGTTGAGAAATACGAATGTCTTCGATGCGGCCGCCCGGGTTAAGTCTCGACAGCCATTGGTTAATAGTCTCGTTGTTAGCCAGTGTCGCCAATGGTTTTAAGCTATCAACATCGAGCTCAGAGACATTGACTTGCCATTGATTATCACGATTCCAATCAACGGCAATATCCAACTCAGGCCAAGTCACTTCATCAGTACGAGCCTGGACTTGGTGCACATTCAACTGCCAACCCGATGTGGATGGCAGTAAATGCAATACCGCAGACTCAACTATCAGATCATGTTGCTGATTGCCACTTTCCCAACTGAGCTCAGAAGGAAGCACATCCAAATAGACTTCTTTTGCTTTGCTATTATCTAACTCAAGCCAAGCTCTTAGGCTGACCGCCCCAGATTCAATGCCAGTTTGCTGCTTCTGCTCATCCGATAGCCACGGAGACAACGACATTTCATCCACTGTGACGTAAAAATCTCCCGTCACACTGGTCAAAGAGCCGTTATCAACAAAGTCCGCTCGCACTTCAAGCGCATTGAGATTAGCATCGGCGATGGACACCACGCCTTGCGCTAAGTGGCGACGTTTTTCGTTTCGCCACTGCAAATTCTCAATATCTAACTGACGAGCTTCATCAGAGATAGCGGTGTAGTGAATGGTCGAGTCCGCTACCGTGAATCGATCAAGCTGCCTCAACAGTAAGTTATCCAAACGTTGGATCAACTGCTCACCGCTTTTTGCAGGCGCATTGGTAACCGGCTCCTCCGGTGTACTCTCCGTCGCCTTGAGCAGATCCACCGAACGAACGTCTAGTGTCATGCCGTTGATCACCATATCCGCCAATACAGGCTGACGCTGCAACACGGTTTGTACCAGGTCGAATTCGAGCTCAAGGTTGGTCACTTCAAACTGGGTTTCAGGACTGTCTGGAAGACCGACGGATACCCCTTGCAGTGAGATTGACGGGTGAGTATTACGCCAGAAACCACGTACGTCTTTGAGCGAGACATTCAGTCCTGTACCTTGGTTTATCCAAGTAACGATTTCAGGTTGGACTTTGTTCAGTTGAGGCAGGCCGACACGCAGCACTGTGACCGTGGAGGCAAGTAGCACCAGCACGGTCAGTAACAGCCAGAGAAATAGGCGTATGATTTGATTAACGCGAGGACTCACAAACTTCTCATCACATCATAACAACATCAAATTGTTCTTGAATATACAGTGGTTCTGCTTGAATACGCACTTGCTTGCCAATAAAGACTTCAAGTTCCGCGAGTGCATGTGATTCTTCACCTTCTAGCGCTTCCGCAACAGCAGGTGCCGCATAAACCACAAAATTATCAGCATCGTAAGCTCGGTTGACTCGGGTGATCTCTCGTAGGATCTCATAACAGACGGTTTCCACCGTTTTCACCGAACCACGACCTTCACAAGTTGGACAACCGCTACACAGCACGTGTTCAATACTTTCACGGGTACGCTTGCGGGTCATTTCCACCAAACCAAGCTGAGTAAAGCCATTGATATTGGTTTTTACGCGATCTTTTGACAGTGCTGCTTCAAGAGAAGCCAAAACACGCTGACGGTGTTCATCCAGCCCCATGTCAATGAAATCGATAATGATGATACCACCTAGATTACGCAGTCTCAGTTGGCGAGCAATCGCCTGAGTCGCTTCAACATTGGTATTAAAGATGGTCTCTTCTAGGTTACGGCGACCGACGAAGGCACCCGTGTTGATGTCTACCGTGGTCATGGCTTCGGTTTGATCAATGATCAGATAGCCGCCCGATTTAAGATCGACCTTGCGCTCCAATGAGCGCTGAATTTCGTTCTCCGTATCAAACATGTCGAAGATCGGCTTATCGCCTTCATAGAGCTCTAACAGTGACTCTAATTCTGGAACAAATTCGCTGGTAAACTCTTTTAGGCTCTCAAATATCAAACGAGAATCGACCTGAATGCGGGTGATTTCGGTACCAACGAAATCACGCAAGATACGATGCGCTAAACCCAGCTCACCATACAAGGTAGAACGTGTCTTGTATTTAGTACGGCGCTCGTTGATTTTAGTCCACAGGCGCTTAAGAAACGCGGCATCTTGCGCCAACTCTTTCTCATTCGCCCCCTCAGCCGCGGTACGAATAATGAACCCGCCATTCTCATCGCAGTAATCAGCGACAACTCGCTTAAGGCGTAGGCGTTCATCTTCACTTTCAATACGCTGAGAAACCCCCACGTGGCTCGCTCCAGGCATGAATACCAAGTATCGTGAAGGTAGGGTGATATCTGTGGTTAGGCGAGCGCCTTTGGTGCCCAGTGGGTCTTTGACCACTTGCACCACAATGTCTTGCCCTTGGCGCACTAGCTCAGAGATGTCGCGTACTTGAAATTGTTTTTTCTCGTTCTCGGCAACACATTCGGTGTGAGGGACAATATCGGAGGCATGAAGAAACGCGGCCTTTTCCAGACCGATGTCGACGAACGCCGCTTGCATCCCCGGAAGCACGCGACTGACTTTACCTTTGTAGATGTTACCCACGATGCCTCGTTTGGCTTCGCGTTCAATGTGGACTTCTTGAAGAATTCCACTCTCTATCATCGCAACTCTTGTTTCACTGGGAGTTACGTTTATCAACAGCTCTGCACTCATGAGCGCACCTCAATATTTTAATTATTTATAAATTCTTGCAAGAGCTGGTCAGTTTCATACAGCGGCAGTCCCACTACGGCGTAATAGCTGCCCTCGATCCGAGTAACAAAACGCCCACCTAATCCTTGGATACCATAACTGCCAGCTTTATCTCTCGGTTCACCACTGTGCCAATATCGTTCTATTTCTTGTTGGCTAAGTGTTTTGAACCACACATCCGTGGTCACCACCACCGATGCTTGCTTTAATTTGCTTACCACGCTAACTGCTGTCAGCACCTGGTGTTTTTGACCTGACATGCTACTCAACATGCGGTTGGCATGGTCAAAGTCGTGCGGTTTTTCCAACACATGACCATCGAGCACGACCACGGTATCGGAACCCAAAACTACGCTCTCTTGATGACTCAAAGCAAGACCTGCTAAGGCTTTCTCTAACGACAAACGCGCCACGTACTCTTGCGGCGCTTCATTGTCTTGCTGCTGCTCTTCAATATCGGGACTAACGATGGAAAATTCGTAGCCCAGTTGAGTCAATAGTTCTCTGCGGCGTGGTGATGTGGAAGCCAATACAACGCGTGATACAGACTGATTACCTGACATGCCAATGCCTTCTTACTCGACGAAGCAATAAAAACATCCATGGCCAGAGTATACAGTTAATCAAACCACTCCACAGCGACATTGGATTAAAAGTCACGTCTTGGATCAAATACTCGCCGAAAAAGATGCATACTTCGAGCACCATAGACAACAGCGCCATAATGGTTGCTTGTTGCCACAATGCCATGTTTCTCAACACCAAAAAGTTAAGCGCGATGACGTAAACCACAATCGACATCATCATGCCGCGTATGCCAAGCGTCGAGCCGACCAGCAGATCCCACACCAAGCCAACAAACAAGGCAGTACCCACATTAACGCGGTGCGGCAGTGCCAGCACCCAGTAACCGAGTACCAAAAATAGCCATGAAGGGCGGACAAAATCCAAAACACCCGGCCATGGGATGGTCTGCAGCACCAATGCCACCAGCAGCGACGTGCCAATCACCATATGACTGCGAAAAGAGCTGTTAGCCATAATTGTGTGTTAATCCTTTATTCTGCATTGAGGATATCTTCCACTTCCTGCTGCTGCCTATCATTATTCGGCCAGATCAAAAGTAGGTAGCGTAAACGGTCAAAATCAACCACGGGTTCAGCGATGATATTAGCGAACTCACGACGATTATCACGTTGCACCGATTTAACGTGTGCCACTGGATAACCTTCAGGATAAATGCCACCAAGACCCGACGTCACAAGAAGATCGTCAGGCTGAATATCGGTACTGGTAGGAATGTGCTCCAGTTGGATCTCATCAATTGAACCGTTGCCAGAACCAATAACACGGATGTCATTGCGGATCACCTGTACTGGGATCGCGCTGTTGGTATCCGTCAATAGCATAATTCGACTATTGTGCGCACCAACGAATGTCACCTGGCCAACAATACCATTTTCATTGATAACTGGCTGACCTTCGTAAACGCCATCAATACGGCCTTTATCAATCACCACCTGGTGACGATAGGGTGACGTGTCCACTGCCATTACCTCGGTGACCACTTTCTTCTCACCCCTCACAAAAGACGAGCCAAGCAGTTCACGAAAGCGCTGATTCTCTTCACGATATTGATCGAGCAAGATAAGGTCGCTTTTCAAACGCAGTACTTCACGTTTAAGGTTGATATTCTGCTCAGCTAAGCCTTGACGCGTATTAAGACGCTCATAGACTCCATCAAACATACTACGCGGTAAGTTGGCAGCATATTGAATAGGCGCAACAGCACTGTTCAGCAGATAGCGGAAATTGGAGAATGTGTCTAAACGACTATCAGCCAGCATTAAGCCGGCTGATAGAGTTACAGCAAGAAATAACCGAAGTTGTAAGGACGGACCCCGACCAAATATTGGTTTCATGTACTCATAACCTTGATGCGGACTCTAGTTTCAGTACCACACCAAAACTAGAGAGAAACCATTATTCTTCAGTAAATAGATCGCCACCGTGCATGTCGATCATCTCAAGCGCTTTACCGCCACCACGAGCCACACAGGTCAGTGGATCTTCAGCGATAACAACTGGAATACCCGTTTCTTCAGTCAATAGACGGTCTAGATCACGAAGTAGTGCACCACCACCCGTTAGTACCATGCCGTTTTCTGAGATGTCAGATGCCAGCTCTGGCGGACACTGCTCTAGCGCAACCATCACAGCCGATACGATACCTGTTAGCGGCTCTTGAAGTGCTTCTAGGATCTCGTTTGAGTTTAGGCTAAAGCTACGTGGCACACCTTCAGCAAGGTTACGACCGCGAACTTCGATCTCTTCAACCGTGTCACCAGGGTACGCAGAACCGATTTCGTGTTTGATCTTCTCAGCCGTTGCTTCACCGATCAAGCTGCCGTAGTTACGACGCACATAGTTGATGATCGCTTCATCAAAGCGGTCACCACCGATACGAACTGACGATGAGTAAACCACGCCGTTTAGCGAGATCACCGCCACTTCTGTTGTACCGCCGCCGATATCGACCACCATAGAACCCGTTGGTTCTGAAACGCGTAGACCAGCACCAATTGCTGCCGCCATCGGCTCATCAATGAGGTAGACTTCACGAGCACCTGCGCCAAGCGCAGATTCACGAATGGCACGACGCTCAACTTGCGTAGAACCACAAGGCACACACACAAGTACGCGCGGGCTTGGCTTCAATACGCTGTTGTCGTGAACTTGCTTAATGAAGTGCTGGAGCATTTTCTCAGTCACGTAGAAATCAGCAATTACGCCGTCTTTCATTGGACGAATGGCAGAAATGTTACCAGGTGTACGACCTAGCATCTGTTTCGCTGCATGACCGACGGCCGCAACGCTTTTGGCTGAACCCGCACGATCTTGACGGATAGCTACAACAGAAGGCTCGTCTAGGACGATACCCTGTCCTTTTACATAAATCAGTGTGTTGGCAGTACCTAAATCAATCGATAGGTCGTTAGAAAACATGCCACGCAGTTTTTTAAACATATTCTTCGCTCGTCCTGCAAGAATTAGAAGACAAAAATTGCACTAAATGTACCAATGCCGCGCCATCACAGCAAGGCATTGAAGCAGAAACATTGGAGGAAACCCCCATTTTCTTACAGTTTCCTTACTTAACGCAAAAAATTCACAGGATTTATTGGCAGTCAGCCATTATACCGCCCCAACCAATAGTGCCTACGGCGGCTCCAATACATCTCGATATGCGTTTATTCCCCTCTAACCCTCTCCCCCAAATACTGCTGAATGCGAACCACCACATAAAACCCACCAATAACTCCATTGCTAATGATATTTTACCAACCAGAATCTGGTATCCTATGCATGCTTTTGCTCTCCACTTTGATTAGCTATGGTTTTTCGATGACACGTACCCGCTTCACATTGCTCGCATTAGGCAGCGCCCTATCCACACTATTGCTCTCTGGTTGTAACGATGACACCAGCGTATCGCTTGGCGATCCTATTCCAGTTGCACCAACTAAGTCTCATGGGCCAGCTTGTGACGCCAGTGCCGACACGCAGACCATTCGCTTTATCCACGTCGCAGATCTACACGGCCACTTCGGTTATCGCGAGCAGTTCTATAGCAAAATCAAACAAGCTCATGTCGATGCGCTTGCCGAAGAGCCCTATACCCTGTTTACCAACGGTGGTGATGACTATGAAAAAGGGACGGTTGCCGAGCAATTATCAGGGGGCTATGCCACGCTTGAGGCCACGCAAGCGTTGGAGTTTGATTATCGCGTGATTGGTAACCACGACTTTGCCTGGGGGCCTGAGCAATTACTGGAGTACGCAAAAGATGATGTATCAACAGTCCTTGCCTCCAACACCGAATACTATGGCAATGACCCTGCGGGATTTGCAGGGGTAGACTTTGCTATTGCAGAAGTGGGCTGCATTAAGGTGGGTGTCTTTGGCATGACGTCGGGGCCATGGAATGAGCTCGATGAAGAGATTAAGCCTCAAATAGACTTTATCGACGATTTCAGAATGCGTTGGGACTGGAACGAGCGCGCTCGCGAGATCATCGCCGCCTATGGCGATCAAGTGGACTATATGGTGATGCTCAGCCACCTTGGTCATGGCACCGATGTTGCTCTAGCGACCTTTGTTGACGGCATCGATCTTGTGCTCGGCGGACACACTCACGACTCACCAAAGACCACTAGAGTAAATGGCACAACAGTACTGCTGCCTGATTTTAATGCCAAAGGTTACACCGACGTCACCGTAACGTTTGACCTAGCCACCAAAACCGCAATAACGCCCGAAACCATTGCCGAACTTGATATTACCGAATCGTTACCCGTTAACGAGACAACCAAACGTCGTATTGATGGCATCATGGGAACTTACGCTCCCGATGCGAACACCGAAATTGCTGTATCGCTCAAACAGCCAAGCCGCGATGGCATCTTGGATATTCTGCATGACAGTTTGACCGACTTTACAGCCCCCAAATCAGGGATCAATTACCAGATAGATGCCAGCTTCCTCAATCGCGGAGAAATTGAAGATAGCGAAATCTGGGCTCCAGGTTCGTTGACCCAAGAAGACTTTCATCACGCCTACCCGATTGAGCGCCAGCCTGCCAATACGCCAGGTTTCTCATCACTGTATCAAGTGAGCGTATCAGGCGAAGCGCTTAGCGCTATGCTTAATTATGAAAGTGGCCTTGATTACCATGGTCCAGCGTTAGACGATATCGATTCAGCCAAAACCTATCAAGTAGGCCTCTTTAAATCGGCTGCTTGGAATCCTGAGCTGTTCTTTAATGGCAGTTATTACCGCAAAGAAGATGCAGAATTTGTTGGCGAAGCTTGGGAGATTTTTGATGCCTACGCCCGTGAGCGTACCGCAAACTGCCAATACATCGACACTGACGAACTTCTGTTCAGCTGTGATGAAAACGCCCCGAACATTACCTCTGTTTGGAATTTTGAAGATGCGAACGATATCTTTGCACCAGAGCAAAACATCGCTTCGAGCCTTACGCTCACGAATACGTCGGATGAACCTTTATCTTGCAATGACGAACTGCTGAACTGCGGCACAAGTGAATCTTTTTCTCTGCCACTGCTTCCCGATGGTAGCAACGCTTCGGTAATAGAACTAGGCGCCTTAGGAGCATCAGATAACGGTCGCTTCCAGCTTGCTACAGAACTTGATACTAACGGTGACTTCGCCGATCAAGACCGCCTCTCTTATTACACTATCGTTTTTGATGCTCTATGGCCTGAGCTAGAAAATGACAGCAGTAAATACCGAGCGATAATCGATGCTGACACCAGCAGCAGCGCACCCGATATCTTCCTATCGCCGGAAGGCGAGATAGGTCTCGCACCGAATTACGCAGGACTTATTAAGGCCAATACTTGGCATCGTATTGCCATGGTGTTTTTTGCGTCAGAGACAGAAGATGTCGCCTACAAACTCTACATTGATGGCGAGCACATTGACACTATGCGCTATCCTGGGCTTGGTGAGCGATGGGCAATGAATAGAAAAGGCTTAGCGCTGTTCACTGATACTGCCATCAACAAATACGAATCAGGAACGGTTTATCTCAACTCATTGATGTTTGCTGCCCGCTCATTGACGGACATCGACATCGCTAAACTGGGTGGTGCTAAAGAGACACTCAACTATGTACCATCAGTGCGTGTTTTAAACCAAACCGTTGAACGCGCCTACCAAAATGCCCCTGTTGACTGGGCAAACAAATGGGTCAAACAGCGCGCTAAATTCTTCAAACAGCCCCCGCAGTAAACTCGACAAAAAGCAAAATGCGCGGACTAGAAATAGTCCGCGTACAGTCTTAGTGGATCTGGCTGTAGCCGAGCCTTACGCCAGTTAGGATCGAAGTGATACTTGAGATAGACATTGAATACACTCGGCTGGTAATCACTCGAAAATTGCTGCGATACATAGCCAACAAAGCTCCAATGGTCACTCATTCGATACTCGGTATAAAACTGCAGTCCTGCACTCACGCCACTTGATGACGAAGCTGTGCCGCCTGGGATATTGTATGGCGCATCAAAGGAAGCGTTCGAAAGAGAAACCGTGCCCCTCACCCCATATGTCCAATCAAAGCTGTGGCGACGATAATATGAGACAGGCAAAGACAACGATGTGTAGTTTTGCGGACTGTAGTATTTACCATGACCGATAATTACCTCATTGACGTTCTTCTCGTAGCCCATGTAAAACACAGCCCCACCTAAAGAGAACACCTCATCATCGCTACTAATAAAGTTGTAGTAACTACCCAACATGCCAGAGGTTCTATCGTTATCAGCGACATTGTTGCCAGTTAGCTGATGGTACTCAAGATAACCCCAAACGCCGTATGGGCGTCCGTCATTCCAAGACGCGCTCACCGTGGCGCCACTGCGAGTCACACCGCCAAACTCGGTGGTAACGCCTGTGCGATCCGTCACTGATAATCCAGAATAAGAGATAAAGCTCGCGGTAACAGGGCGCTTAGAGACATTACCTCGCAAAGTCACATCGCCCCACTCGGTGATCCCTTCAATGCCGCCTACCCAATCGGTATATCGAAAGCCAACAGGGGTGGTGCCAAGATCCGCTTGCCAGTTTTCAGCTTCCCAACCAACAGAGAAGGCTTGTCCCACTCGGTCACGCTCAAACTCAATATTGGTATCGTAATACGTTAACGTGCCGCTATTGAGGTAAACGCTGTCAGTACGAAGCTTAAGGCGACCGTCCCACTCAGGGATAGCAATGCCAAGCTCAAAAGGAACAGTGAGGTATTTAGAGCCACCCGGCACATTATTAAACTCACCGCCCACAATGAAATAGGACTGATGACGCTCATCAATTCTATCGAGTGTGGCAATAATGTCGTTGGTCATCCAGTTATCATCGGCATCGCGATACGCGCTACCAATATCTCGGACTCGGGTCAGCCCCAAACGCTCTTTATCATCCAAAAGCAAAGCTTGACGCGAATACTGCTGAGTCAACGCATCGCTAGATTGAGACAACGACGCTTCTTGCAACTGCCAATAATTGAAAGCGTTCAGAGGTTTTAATGGCAAATGGTTGTTGAAAAAGTTGATGTAGGACTGATTGTCGGTTTCCAGCGCCAAAGATAAGCTGCTAACGATTTGCTCGTTGCTAAGCTCAAACACGCGCTGCGCTTGAATATCCAACACAGGGTCGATGTATTGTGGCGCAGCGCTGAGCCAAGTGCTCAGCCGCTGTTGAGAAAGTACAACACCATCGTTAAGACTTGCCAAATAAATCTCTGACGCTGCTTCAACCTCGTTTTCAGCCAGCAGTCTATCGGCATCAAACAAGCTCTGGCGCTGCTCAATAATGTCTGACAGTACTTTGCGTTGCTCTGCTTCTTGATAGATAGCGCGGTGAAAATTAGCACTGTCGATATCAAACGCCGCTTGCGACATCAGCTCAAGCTCTGGCGTACTAAGCGACGCGATATCCACTGCGTCCATTTCTGCTTGAGCGCGCTCATCAAATGGTGTCTCTGACCACAATACAATCGCAGTTGGACGATCATGACGGGCAACATTCTCAATAAAGGCGATCAGCTCATCACCTCTAAGCTGCTGCTCAGCGATTTGTTGGCGGTAGTATTCAAGTTTTACACGAGAATAGGTAGAAAGCTCCGCAGACGTAAGCTGCTGAGCGGGCGATTGATTCACAACCGCGAACGCTTCATCCCAGCGCCCTTGACCCGACAAATACAAGGTATAAGCGTGAGTATGTTCATTATCTTGGTGCTGTTGATAAGCACGGCTCATCACAGTATCTGCCAAGCGGCGCTGGTTTAAACGCAGCAACTGTTCAGCAATGTCTTTGTTTAACCAAGGTAGGTAAGCATCACTGTCGAGTACGTGTTTAAACTGCGCGCGAAATAGCGGATCATTTTCTGGCAGAGACTTGCTTTTAAGCAGCTTATCATAAACCACAAGGTGCTCGACCTCGGCTGCATACGCTGCGATTTGCTCTATTTGTGCCGGTTTGAGCGTCTGCAATGCAGCATACTCCCCCGCATGCCCTTTATTTGGCGCATAAGTTTGCACCCAAAGTTGCAGCGCAGAACTATTGTCTGGCGCCAAGGTCAGTGCTTTGTTGGCAGCCTGATGCGCTTGGGAATACTCTTGCTGCGCCAGATAAACCCGCCCTTTGATGATATAAGCAAAAGGCTCACTATTGTCGAGAGACAATGCTAAGTCCGCTTGCTGCATTGCCTTATCGTATTGCTCAGCACTCAGAGCACGCCTCGAAGCATCGAGTGCTTGCCAAAAGCGAATCGAATTGATCTCAGATTGGTAAAAATCGATGAGGTCTGGCGAATCATCAAGCTGCTGCGCTTGCTTAAACGCATTCACTGAAGCTCGATAATTATTGTTATGGTAATGGTAGCGACCAAGTGCAACTAAGATTTCCGGATCGTTTGGGTACTTGCGGTTGGCCGCTTGCAGTGCCTTGAATGTGGTGGCGTCATACTGACGATTTTCAATGCGCGCAAACGCAGCGAGCTTGCCACGGTATACGGGGTCTTTGCGCAGCATCTTTTCTCGATCCCAGCGCTGCTTAGCTGTTTCGTATTGCTGTTGAATACCTAAGTTCTCTGGATGATAACTGGCTATCAGCTCATGAGTATCCATCCACTGTTGAGACATAGGCTCAGTTTGTAGCTCAGTCATCCAAAGAGTACTGGCGAACACGCCAAGACGAGAGTCATTCGCTAAGTCACGATAAATCGCTAACGCTTCTGGCTCTCGCCCATAGCGCGAGAGGTGCCGAGCAAGACCTAAGCGAATTTCACCCACATTGGGAAACGCGCGATCCAACTGCTGATACGCTTCAAGTACCTGCTCTTGGTACTGTGGAAATGTCGATTTGAGTCCAAGATAATCAAGCTCACTAATAATATCTGGACGCTCGGAACCATAAAGCTCCTCAAACAGTTTTAACGCAGCTTCGTTTTGACCGCCGCGCTGCAACAGCAAGGCTTGATTGTATTGATCGCGCTCTGTGGTATGTAATTCAAGATAATTGCCAAAGGCTGAAACCAAAGCTGGATCGGCTTGATTATTCAATTGCTTAAAAAGAACACTTGCTTCATCAGATCGATTGTTTCTTACCAACCAGCGCGCCTTCGCGAACAAGGCTTCGGGACTCTCTGGAGTGATCGCTAGCCAACGCTCTACTGCCGCTTCAACTAAGGTCTCGTCCTGTTTGAGCTCACCGATCACTATCTGATTTTCAAGCCAGTCTGGTGCTGAGCGGTAAAACACCGAAGGTACATCGCTGCCCCACGCAGAGGAGCAAAGTACACTCAAAAGCGCAGCAGAAATTTGGCTCGATGCTCTCGTTACCTTCACGGCTGACCACTCTCCGCCCACGGCACTAACAACTCTCCTTGGCCATTGAATCGATATTGATTGTCGTACCAGCCTAATCCAAATAACGCTAACACATTGTTGTAATACTCGTTATTGCGATCGGTGACGAGGTTTTCACGCACTCGTTCTGCCCAGTTTGATGTCACCTCTTCGTCTGCGTTCAAGCCGATCAGAGGTAATAGCGCTGCATCAAAGCCAATAGGAGCACTCTGCTCCATTTTTCCGCTCTGCGCATAAGTATTAAGCGGTGTGTACTGCTGCTCAATGGCCAGTGAGACAAAAGGCTTAAACGAGTCAACAATTGGCAGTGCGCCTTCCATGTCACTTGGCATCATCCCAGCCCAAAGGTAACTACGGATCGCATTGTAGTTGCCAATATCCGTGGTCTTTGCGTCATAACTAATTGTCTTACCATCATAGAGCAACCAGTCCGGACTCACGCCCTTGCGCTGACTGTCGAGAAGCAATGCGAGAGAGCCGGAGTACAGTTCGCGCCACGGTCTCGCAGTATCGTGATGGGCGAAGGCAGCTAAAACAGGTAACGGTACATAACTTGGGTTAAGTTTGACCTTGTCACCTTGCTCAAAGCCTTGTTTGCCGGGCAGAAGCTGTCTATTACCCGCACCAAAAGAGACCGTTTCTTCTTTGAGGATGCGCTTGGCTAATAGGTATCCAACGTTTTGATAGTAATCACTGCCCCATAAGCGTCCCGCTTCAATCAAGGTATACGCTATCCACAGATCCGAATCTGACGCCGAATTGCTGTCGATAATGCCGTAACCTTGCGACGTTTTACCCCATAACCAAGCAGGCAGGCGAGCAGTAAGATCGCCACCAGCAAGGTGCTGTTGAGTCCAGTTATATAGCGTATCGAACGCAGCTTTATCATTAGCGACAAGGGCAAAAAACATCGCATAAGACTGCCCTTCCGATGTGGTGATAAGTCTGGCGTCAGAGCCATCGACAATGCGCCCCTCAGCGGTCATGTAGACAGATTTAAACTCCTGCCACTGCTGCCAAGTCTCGGCTTGGCTCACGGGTGCAACAGTACTTAGCATCATGGCAAATGCGAACAACCATGTTCTCATCATTAGGCTCCTTTGTGAGTGCTAACCTGACTCGCCAAGCGGCGTCTTGCATAGCGTGAAAGCATACGCCACATCACCATAGTAAAGGCCACAACCAATAGCAGTGCGATAGCGACCATCAACATAGGTCTATCAGAGAAGTGGTACCAAACCAGGTCATAGAGCGGCAGTGAACCGACATAATAGTAGTCACCAACTTGATGACTCACGATGTCACTTAGGGTGATCGCCACCGCTGAGCCACTAACGTTATTGGCTCGATCGTTCATTGCACCATACAAAAGAGGAACGGAACCATCATTACGAGCAGACAACACGGTTACTGTGCGCTGTTTAGAAAACGGCGATTCAAAGCTGGCAATAGACGCAAACTCGCCACGAGCTCGCACGTTGGCGCTCACCGTTGCTTGGCGACCCGATAGCTTTGCCAGCCCTTGCGTTTGTGGCTTTTCAGACACGGTTGTCGCCTCAATAAAGCGACCGGCCTCGCTAGAGCTAACGTGCGTTAACGCCGTCGATGTGAGATCGAGCTTAGTCGCCGCCTGCACGCCCAGTACCAAAATATCTTTGTCACTTAAAGCCGACTCATCCCATTGCTCAGACAAACTGAACTGATAAGCAGGTAAACCGGTTTTCTTAGCGATAAAGCCGACGGTATTGAGCAGTAGCTCGACTTCTTTTGCGCTTGGCTTAGGGGGGATGACTACAGCAGTTTCAGACAAGTCGGCCATTCGTGAATATGGGAAACCCGAGCTAACAAACGACTGTGCATCCGGCATACGGATGTAATGTGGGAAACCAGAGAAATCGAGTGTCGACGCGCCATCAATCGCCGCATAATTGATTGTCGGTCCAATCCCTTCACAAACACCGGTTGATACATTGGCTATTTGAAAATTGAACGCCAGCGTGTTGTTTTGGGAGATCTTAAACCCTGGCAGTTGAGTTGATGACTTGCCGGTAAACGACTCGGTACCTAAAATAGGCACTCGCCAAGTGTCTTGCTCACCTTCACTTCTGTTTTCATCGAGCGGAAACGCACGTACAAAGCGATCGTTAACGGAAATATTCAAACGCGAGGTTTTGGTGCCTTTTAGTGGTGGCGAATAGCGATAGCTGAGTTTCATTGGAACGCTGTTCGCGTTCCAAGTAAACAGATCCGGTGGCAGAGTAAAATCAACACGAATAGGGTTTAGCTCGACCCCTTGCGACTCAAGCTGGTAACTCCCCTCAATAAGCTCAGAGAACTTAACGGCTCTGCCTGTCGGCAACCAGTTGGGCGCATCGTAAGGTTTACGTGGAGCAACATTCGTCACGCTGTTGATGTACGCAACTTCGCCCGACATCAACTGACTGCCAGCCACTAAACCGCGTGCCGCTAATTCCAGTTGCTGCTCATCTTTACCCAATACCAACAGCAGCTTCTTTCCCGGAACCGTCGGGTGTGTGACCATTTGGATCGTTGGTTGAGTGATCTCTGGTAGATCTTTAACTAGGTCTGGTCGATGATCATTGGTCGCAAGCACAATAGCATGCTGGCTCGGCGCATCTTGCTGGTAAACCGGGAAACTCACCTCTCGCCATTTTGCTTGGCTAGCAAAATAAGACGCCACTACTGAAGCAGAATGCAGATTTTGAGTACCAAAATCGCTCGGCAATACCACTGGAATGGTGACGTTTTTTAGGTCACGTGCATCAAAAAACGGCGCGGGAAGTAAACTAAGTTCGTTAGCCACATCAATATTACGCACATCAAGGGTAATGCGACTCGCTGAACCTAGCTCCCACCATAATGCCGGATCGCTGGCATCGCTACACTCTTGGTCGATGCGACCAATGAGCTCGAACTTGATCTGATTGTAGTTTTTGAAGAAACGACCATCGAGACGGATGGTTTTCTCAAGCTTGTGGGCACCATCTTGCTGGAAGTCGACGACATCCATCAGCTCTTCATTGAGATAGACACGAAGATGTGACACGCGTGCGCGCAATGCTGGAGAAGGCGAAAAGTACAAGTCTAACTCGCCACCCGTTATGATCTGATCAAGGCGAGAGCCAAACCCAAGAAAAGCAGTGCCACCGCTACCACGAATGGTGATCGACGAAGGACCAGCAATCTCGCTGAAGGTATAGCTTACTTGCTTGGGAGACGTATCAACAAAATCAGCCATAGCAGAGGCAGACAGCAAACAGCTCGCCCCGAGCATCACTCGCGTTAACGCGTGAATCAGTTTCATTCTAATATCCTATACAATCCAGCGAGGACGATAGGAGGCAAGGTTCCTCATCATATCGACCCACTTAAAAACTGCCACTCTGATTACCGAGGGGCTAAACTCAATCATTTTTCTTATTCCAACCGCGCTGGCATAGAGCATACTTTTCAAACTCTCTAGCGGCTTGTCGTGTTCATAGGCTTGCTGCCACTTAGACCATGTGTCTGAGCGGGCAAACGTACACTGAACAAAACGTTTTTCTTTTTCCATTGTCATAGGCAAGAGCTGGGTGCCGACCACTCCATCACGACTAAAGCGTACGACGCAGCGAAACGACTCTTTAATGCCATAGCGCTCTAGCGCTACTAGGATCTCGTCACCAAGTTGAATTTCAATGGCTGGATCTATCTGCATACCAAGGCCACTAAACGAAAAATCTTTAAGTGTCGCCGGGTAATGGTGTCCCGATGTGGTCATAAACGACACTGGATAATTGACGTCAATACGGTGCGCCATACGCACTTGTTTTTCTTCGGCAGCAACCGCTAATGCAACTCCGAGCACAATTAAGTTGTAGATGACCCAGAACAAATTCACCAGTACGGTAGTCGTGTCGGTAAACTGGTAATCAAACAAACGATAAACACCCACTGCAAACCCGAGGAGATTGAGTAGTAGCAAACCGATAATAGGTTTACTGATGTCCCAATCGAAGAAACGCTTGTCAATCAATCCACCTTTCGCCGTCACGTTAAATCGGCCGCGTCCCGGTGCGAATAAAGCCACGGTGGTTGGAATCGCGATATACCAAGCCAATACCGTTTCATACACCTCCCCCCAAAACGAGTGGCGGTACTGACCCTGTATCCGTGAGTTAGCCACGTTGGCGTGAAACATGTGCGGCAGTACAAACAGTACGATGGCAATTGCTGGGGCATAGATGATGTAGGCATCTAAAATCAAAAACGCCAGAGGCGCGATCATAAAAATCAGCCGTGGAATACCACTTAAGAAGTGCATCATGCCGTTGAGGTAACACAATCTCTGCTGCCAAGATAATCCTTTCCCAAGTAACGGGTTATCGGTTCGAAAAATTTGCGCCATGCCGCGCGCCCAGCGAATACGCTGACCGACGTGTGCCGACAAACTATCCGTAGCAAGACCAGCCGATATTGGCTCTTTGAGATAAGCACTGCGATAGCCTAATCGATGCATTTTTAGTGCGGTGTGAGCATCTTCCGTCACGGTTTCTACTGCAACGCCGCCCACTTCTTCCAACGGACCTCGACGCAAAATCGCACACGAGCCACAGAAAAACGTCGCATCCCACATGTCATTACCATCTTGAATCAAACCATAGAACAAGTTGCCCTCGTTCGGAAGTTGGCGAAAACGCGACAAGTTACGTTCAAACGGATCCGGCGAGAAAAAGTGGTGTGGCGTTTGTACCAGTGCCAAGTTGGGATCTTTTACAAACGCGCCCATCGTCACCTGAAAGAACGCTCGAGTGGGAATATGGTCACAATCGAAGATGGCGACATAATCACCACGAGTTTGTTTTAGTGCGTGGTTAAGGTTACCGGCCTTAGCGTGCTCATTGGTAGGCCTACGAATGTAGCCAACCCCCGCTTGTTCAGCAAACGCCTGAAATAAATCACGTTTACCATCATCCAAGATATAGATATTGAGCTTGTCTTTTGGCCAATCGATCGCGGTTGCCGCCAGTACCGTGGCTCTAACCACATCCAATTCTTCATTGTAGGTGGGAATGAAAAGATCGATACTCGGCCAAGTTTTTGGATCGTCGGGCAAGGTTTCCGGGGTGCGATTCAACGGCCAAATGGTCTGGAAGTAACTTAAAATCAACACCATCCAAGAATAGGTTTCTGCCATCAGCAGCACCAAGCCAAGCATCATATCCAGATCTTTGTCCCAATTGATGGTCGACGAATATCGCCACCACAAATACCGACAGGAAGCGATAAGAGAGAGAATGATCAGCAGCATGTTCGGCAAGCGACCTTTTACCCCGCGGACAGAAG
Organism: Vibrio sp. CB1-14; assembly: GCF_040412085.2. Lineage (NCBI taxonomy): Bacteria > Pseudomonadati > Pseudomonadota > Gammaproteobacteria > Vibrionales > Vibrionaceae > Vibrio > Vibrio chaetopteri. Next base: position 3,114,899 of record NZ_CP115920.1, read on the forward strand.
CAGCAACTGCAGCTAGCACCACCACAAACACAATTTGCGCAGTAATGGAAAATGGTACGGTCAAACACAGTATCGTCAACACAATAAGTACGATATAGAGCAAGCTATCAGGGATGAAATGGTTTGCTGTGCGCTTTACACCCTGCCCTTCAAGTTGGTCATCAATGGCTGTCACGGCAGTCGCCGAAAAGCGTCGACAAACGGTGAAGAAACGCGAAATCACCTGATTGATAGCGCGGAGATGACGCGTTAAATGCCACTGCTGCCACGTAAAGTTTTGCTTAATTAATGCTAACCAACACAACTGAATGAGCAGGCGGAAGTTGTCACTAAAGCGAAAGTGATTCAAGTCAATCTGTGGGAACGCGCGCTCCCAGTCTGAGCGTGTTGGCATCACCCGTGTGCCTGCCAGCAAAATCAGAAAGCATAGCAACAGCAGCGTGTGTCGATTCTTTAGCGCTAACTCGGGTAACTGAATCGAACCGCTAAACTGACGAAGCAGGTCTGGTGAAACAAATCGGGCGACAAACATGATTATGAGCGAAGCTGGTTCTTTTCTACCTGAGACAACACAACGGTTGCCAACTGTCTAAATTCAACCGCCGCATTGGAGCGTGTTGCAGCAGTCATCACATTACCAAGCATGGCAAAAGCTTCTTGAATCGCAATGTCATAATAAAGATGTGCAGAAATAAGTCGGGTACCGAGCGCCTCTTCCAGCACCAAAGTCATATCTCGCAGCAAGGCAATGTCATGACGGCACTGGTTAAGAACAAATAGGGTTTTGTCGTCGGGAGGGTTCTGCGCAATTTGACGGTTTAACATTGTTACGCACATCGGAGTTGGATTGACAACTCGCAGTCTCAGCAACGCGCTAGCATGTGTTGGTGACAGCTCAATATCATGCGGCGCAGAAACAATGATGATCTCAAATTTATCCTGCGCAGCCGCTAGCATTTCATCTAAGTAGCTGGCGTACTCACTCGAGGTCAGCATTGTACTGCCGTGAGGCAAGAAGTAACTGCCAATCGGATCTCTTAGCAATGCTTGCTTCCAGCTTTCATCACAGCGCACAGCATCTGTCCATCCAGAAGCTTTATCCGTTGGATGGCCAAACCAGGGTCCCTTAAGATTCTTAGGGTCAAGGTCAACCAAAAGTACTTTATGTCCAAGTACGGTATAGGCAGCCGCAAGGTTCGCGGCGACAGTGCTTGCCCCCACTCCCGCATGAATACCTTTTACCAACAATATGGACATGAAAAACTTATTCCTCTTTTAACGATGCCAGAGATGGCGTCGTCTTATTATTAAGCGTAGCAAATGCTGGCTCTGGCGATTCACTCTGCGCTGTATTTTCTGATTGCAAAAAATTCCATTTACTTTGCGATAACCTTATTTCGTCGCTACGTTCCAGATTCTGATACCCAGAAATAGGAATGCCGTACGATTTATAAATTTGTTCGACATCGGTGGTATGGTTTTGCATTACCTTCTACTACTCAGCTTAAGATAAGTTTGTTCTAAATTTGTACGCATAGTACACTACGCTCCAACTAATATCACTATTACTTATGGTAATTAGGCTAATGATTCAGCAAATCATACACATTAACTCTTGGCAGGCTTTGGAAAATCTGTTATTCCACCACGAAAAAGCCCCACTTTTTGAGACTAAAGCTGACCTATTTACCTCTCCATCTGGTAAGGATTTTCTTACACAATCTGACAAGCTCAGTGTTAAATCTACCGAGCTAATCAATCAAAACTTCTCGCGGATATTCCTATCTAGCCCAGCTATATCAATGGCTGAGTTTTTGGATGACCTATCAAGATTGCCTATTAATAACAATGTTCATATCTGTATATTGCTCGACTTAGAGCAGAGTTCAAAACTAGATGTTAATTTTGCGATCGAAAAAACAACAATTGATTTTATAAATATTACAATTCTGTTACTAGATATTAATAATTCGATTAATCCTGAGGAATATAAACAATCATTACGGGGGGGAAGGATATTTCTTGGTGAATTAAAACAGCATAATCAACAAACTTTTATCAAGGCTATCCATTATCAAGATGGTCAAACTCAATTGGCCAATAAGCTATTTTTATTATCAGGTAATGAGAGCGATCAAGTTAACAAGCAGGTTTTGCCCGTACTGGTTTCCTCTCAAGCAGCAAGTCGTGACTTTGTCGATGAGCATGGATTCCAGCTATTTGAGCAATTTGACATCCCTAATGCGGTACTCGAAACCAGTGTAGCCACTGTTGTTGTACTCCCTTGCAGCGGTTTTGATGACATCAAGCGTATCGCTAAAACAATTCTCCATAACAAGAAGCGTTATGGGAACAGTGTGCACTTTGTCGTTAAAGAGCTAAAACCTTGTATTCGCTACAATGATTTCCACATGTTCATCACCGCAGGTGCTCAAAGCATTGTCGATCACACGAAAAGCAATGCGGTGCTTTACGACCAAATACGCTTGGCGTCGATGACAAAAATGGAGGCAAATTACCTGTCAGAAACCTCGCTGTTTCGACAGTTTGAAAGCCCTATCAATGAAAGTGGGTTTATTAGCTACGACTCATTTAAATCACTCACGCTAAATGCCATCGAGGTTTGTCGTAATACGCAGATTGAGTATGCGTTGGTCGAGTTAACCCCTTTCTCTTCAGTACCACTTAGTGAGGCGATGTCCTATAGTCAAATGAAGCGCCAAGGGGATATTGCCTGTCAAATTGATGGCCGCATTTTGATATTTTTTAGCTCATTAAGACGTTATGAGATCCATCAAGCGTTATTGAACGTGTTCGCGGTGGCGCCGAATGAACTGTTTATCGAACAGTCACAATACACGGATGCTGGTGAGATCGTAGCGCGACTTTCCAACATACAAGGTATCAACTACCCAGAACAACCAAGCATCACAGAAGCAGAACCTGACAATGCGACACCGGCCAGTCGTTTTGCTTCCCGTGTAGATTGGGATCAACTATGAATATTGAAGACTTTTTAACGGTCGCAGGCGTATTTACCGCTGTTGGCCTAGCACTCGGTATCGTCGCACCAAGTATCGTGCGTCTCTTATCAAGGCTAATTATAAAACTCAAAAAACGTCCTAAGCATTTACGAGAAACCAAGTTTTAATCATGGATAGAACCAAACCCTCAGCTCACATTTCACTCGGTTGGTGGACACTCTACTTTGCCCTGAAATTGGCACTGTACGCCAGCGATACTCTGAGCTTTTCACCGCTCTACAATTTCAGTTTGCTCTGCTTTGTAGTGATACCACTGCACAGTCGCTGGCTCAACATTACCCGACATATGATTGCGATTGGTCTAGCACTGCTACTGCTACACCATGATTCCTATTTGCCACCACTGGAGCGGCTATTTAGCCAGTGGGATTTAGTCAGCCAATTCGACACCGTCTATCTGTTGTCACTGGCTAAAGATTTTATTTCCCTAGACTTCCTATTACTTGGCTTTGTACTCATCGTTGGCTATCTCTATTTGAGCCAGATCCTACGTTTATCCGCGTTTGTCGTCATAGGTATGGTGATCGCGTCTATTCCAAGCTCATTTTGGCAGATGTCATTAACCACCAGCCAAGCCGTAGAGACGACAGCCAATAACACAAGCAATAATACACCAACTACAACGGCACCTACTCAAGTTGCCGTGGATACTTCATCAGAAGGTCTCACCACGTATGTAGGACAATTCTTTCGCGACCAAGCCTCTAAGACATCGAGTCTGTCGAACATAGACGCACTAACAACGCAGCCTAACTTTGACATTCTGTTTCTGAGTGTCTGCTCATTAGCTTGGGATGACTTGGAGTATTCGGGCAACATCGATCACCCGATCTTTAAAGAATTCGATATCCTGTTTAAGCACTTTAACTCAGCAACGTCTTACAGCGGACCTGCGGTACTGCGTATTTTGCGAGCTAACTGTGGTCAGCAGTCTCACGCCGACTTATTCAATGACAATCTGACTGCGCAATGTTCTTTGTTTGATCAGCTTGCACGCCTTGGCTATGAGAAAGAAGTGTTTATGAACCATGACGGTAAATTCGATGGTTTCAACAAACACATTGCCAATAACATCGGCAACTTTTCGCCAGCCGTTGATATTGAGACCATGACACCGTCGCAATATGCGTTCGATGGCACTCGGATTTATAGTGATGGGCAAATCCTCTCTCAGTGGGAGCAAATCAACCATACCAAGCCTACAGTCAGTCTATATAACACCATTAGTATTCACGATGGTAACCGAGTGGTGGGTCAATCTGGTTCACGTTTAGTAACCTACAAACGCCAACAAAAAATCTTGCTAGATGAGCTGTATGCCTTCTTCCAAGCTTTAAAGACGAGTAAACGCAATGTCGTTGTCGTGCTGCTGCCCGAGCACGGTGCGGCGGTGCGAGGCGATCGCATGCAAATCTCTGGAATGCGTGAAATACCAACCAAAGCCATTACTAATGTACCGGTTGGCATAAAGTTCTTTGGTGACGTAGCGATTCAAAACCGCAGTCAAATCGATGTAGAGCAGCCAGTAAGCTTCTTAGCGCTAAGCGATCTGCTTGCCAATATCTTAACTAGCAACATGTATGAGGGCAACGCAACGTCTCTGACGTCACTGACCCAGGGCTTACCGACGACGCCGGTTATCTCGCAGAACTCAGGTACGACTATGCTCGAAGTGAATGACACTCAGTTCTATAGCTTCGATGACCACTCTTGGACTGAGTACCGACCGCGTATCAACTAGTCGTTCGTAAGTTGCTTGATAAAAAATAAGCGCCCTTAAGGCGCTTATTTTTTGACTCACCGTTAGGTTCGCTTCCAGCGATTACGGCGCCCTGGTTTAATCGATGTGGTTTTGGCCTGCGCCTCTGGCAGCAAGTGGGTCTCAGCTGCAAAGTAGCGCCCTTGACCACCTTTGACACCAAGGTCTATTAACGTATGCCACTCTTTCTTGGTCTCAACACCAACGGCTATAACTTGGGTAGGTGCATCACCACACGCCCCCACCATACTGCGCACGAACAATTGGTTCTCGTCGCGCTGATCGATACGCTTAACCAAGCTGCGATGCAGTTTCAGGTAATCCACTTTCAGATCTTTAATGTAGTGAGTACTGACGATCGAGCGACCCGCCTGACCAACGATGACGGTACATCCCAAACCAGACAGCATTTTCACTACCGGACGGATGTAGTCCAAATGCTGCACTAAGCGCGCCTCAGAAAACTCAAAACTAAGCTGACTGCGGACACTGACAGGCAACTGCAGTAGCTCGTCCCTGAACCACTTGAAGTAGTTTTTGTTAGCAAAGGGCACCACATATACGTTAATCGACACTGGCAGAGTAATCTTACCCTGCTTAATGCTTCTGAATACTTTACCTAACACAGCGCGATCGAAATTAGACTCATAGCCCACTTGCAATAAAGCTGAGTGGAAGCGAGAGGCTTTGACGGTGCCTCGCTCTGGATCATCGATACGTGCAAACAGTTCTTTGTGCAGCGGAGCGAGCTCTTTGCCCTTTTCATACAAGTAACAGGGCTGAGCATAAATCAGCAGATTTTCAGGCAGCAGTGCACGGTCAAATAACGTACGCCAACGAACACTACCGCGCTCGTCAAACTTCTGAACTTGTTTTTGGAAGCGGCTCCAGTTATTCACTTTTTGCAGCTGCGCACTCTTAAGCGCCGTTTCCGCCTCTTCCATAATGCGTCCGCGACGCTCACCTTCTGAGTACATACTCACGCCAATGTGGCACCAGTTGTCTTCATCCAAAGGAACCGGCGGCGGCGCTTTCTCCATTTGACGGATGCACTGACTTGCCAAGGCGGCGACATCTTTAGAGCTTTGATGGGGAATAAATATGGCGAAGTCTGCATCGTAATAGCGAGAGAAAATCGCATCGGGGTATTTTTGTACCGCTTGAGACAGCACTTCCCCAACTTCAATGAGAAAATCGTCTGCCTCAGATTTTCCAAGCTTCTCTTGTGCTTGATCCCAATCTTCGATACGGAACAAGATCACGCCACCTTGCGCACCACTCTCTTGCAGAGCAGACTCTAACTTACTATCAAACAGAATTCGGTTGGCACTGCCTGTAAGAGGATCTAAAAACGTCTGGGTGCGGATAAAGGTGTCAAAACGGCTACGTTCTTGACGCGCATCTTGCAGCTCTTCAATCAGAATATCTAACGCCTCACTGGCGGTGTACGGCCATTCACGCTCATCGCCTTTCGCGTATTGTTCAACTCGGCCGCCGAGGATCATCCTTCCTCGCTCTTCCAAAAGCTCTGAGCCAACGAGCTGCTGGCGAAGCCATTTTACCCCTTGCATCAAACAAAATACGATGAGGCCAAACGCGAGTGTCACCGACCACATCGCTTCAAGGGAGTAGCGCACATCAAGATAAGGAGGCAATGCAACAAACTCGACACGATAGCCTTCGTTTCGCTCGAGATCGAAGCTTTGCTCGTACACTATGGTTCTGTCGAGCATCGGCGAGGTATTTTTATAACGATAAACGACGCCAGCTGAAGACTTCAGCTGCATTTCAATAATATTGCTGGCTTGCAGCATTTTGGGCATCCAGCGCTGCATCATGTAGGCGGCATCGGGATCCTCAAGCTCTTTATCGATGACCTTTATGATCCCTGTAAGATGATGATTGAGATACTCTTGTCCCATACGCTTGATGGACAAGGTACCACCCACGAATAGAATAAAAACCGCACTCATTACAATGACTGTAACAAAAGCGACCAAGCGCGTGCTCAGTTTTAGAGTGGGGGTTTGCCTCATAGTTTGCCAAAGTCCTTTTTGAACGAAGTGTCGCTATCGCCTGCCAATTATCAAGAGTAAAACAGCCAGGCAGCTGATTGTTTGTTATATCAAATTTAGCCAAAACCGTTAAGTCACAAGCCATGGCAGGGTTCTAAGAAACAAAAAAAACCGCGACAAATGTCGCGGCCTTTCAGCATCTGTACTGTGAATAGGCTTCACTGCGCACAAGGGTGTTCGATTTAGAACGGAATGTCGTCATCGAAGTCCATTGGTGGCTCATTGTATTGTGGCTGCTGTTGAGCAGGCTTTTGTTGAGCGGGTTGTTGAGCTGGCTGTTGAACTGGTTGTTGTGGCTGACCCCAACCTTGCTGTTGCGGCGCTTGCTGCTGCATGCCACCTTGGTTCATGCCACCTTGCATAGGAGCACCACCACCTTGACGGCCACCTAGCATTTGCATCACACCGTTGAAGCCTTGTACTACAACTTCAGTTGTGTAGCGGTCTTGACCATTTTGATCTTGCCATTTACGAGTCTGTAGTTGACCTTCAATGTATACCTGAGAACCCTTTCTTAGGTACTCACCAGCCACTTCCGCTAGCTTGCCGAATAACGCAACACGGTGCCACTCAGTTTTCTCGCGCTGTTCACCAGTCGCTTTGTCACGCCACGATTCCGAGGTCGCGATTGTAATATTCGCCACGGCACTGCCGTTTGGCATGTAACGAATTTCTGGGTCGTTACCTAAGTTACCCACTAGAATGACTTTGTTTACTCCACGGCTTGCCATGTTTTGCTCCGTAACCACAGTGTGTTTTAAAATAGCCCAGTAGGATACCATGAACCCACAAGACAGCAACAGCGCTTATGTGAACTATCCTACAATCCCAACTCGGTGTTTGAATATAAGTCTAGCGCCGAAATTTCAACCCATCTAGGCACACCGCCCACCTTATACACATATCAATTACTTAAAATAGTTTAAGTCTCTCTCATTTCGTGCTGCCAACACTAGCCGCTCACCCATATATACACCAACATGCACATTAATTCAGCGATAAAAATTATTAGTGACGATGAGAAGAAACAGTTACAAACGCACCATACAACACGTCAGCCTCGGTCAAGATCTCGAAGTTACCGAACGAATTGAGGCGCTCTCCAATCTTTGCATTAATCCTATCGAAACCATTGAACCCCAAGATCTATTGAACGCAGCGACAGGACCTAGAAATCGAATCTTACTGTTTGACTACGAAGAATCGCTAGATCTATTTAAGCAGGTATTGAACCTCCCCCTTGCCAGCAAAAACTTTGAGACCATTTTGATCAATGTACCTCACCGCTTAACCACTGAAGAGATCCTCAAGTACGGCCATTTAAAAGGGCTGTTCTACAGCCATGAAGATGGCAATAAGATTACTTTTGGCTTCGGTGAGATAATTAATGGTAAAAACTGGCTGCCAAGAGATGTCGCCAGTCAATTACTGCACCACTATCGATACGTGGTTTCTGCTAACACGTGCACGACCGTGGTCGACTTAACCTCTCGTGAAATTGAGATTCTGCGTTGCTTGCAGTCAGGTGCCAGTAACCTAGAGATATCTGGAGACCTCTACATTACCGAGTCAACGGTCAAGTCACACTTGTATCAGATATTTCGCAAGCTATCGGTAAAAAATAGACTGCAGGCCATCGCCTGGGCCAATCAGCACCTATTGTCTTGAATGGCTTTTGTCTTCATCGATTACTGCCTTATAAGCTTGTCATCGTTTAGGCTCTCGATTCACAAATAACTCGCTTTTTTGCACTCGATCTCTTTGTCTGTATGTGAACCGAACTTCACAACATTTCTACTGTCATAACCGCTCGTTAGTCTGTAGACTTAATCCCATTCGCCACAGTTGGCAATGAATTCAAACGTATAAAGATAAAGGGTCTTATCATGATTAAGAAGTGCCTATTCCCGGCAGCGGGTTATGGAACTCGTTTTCTTCCGGCAACGAAATCGATGCCAAAAGAGATGATGCCAGTGGTGAACAAACCACTGATTGAATATGGTGTAGAAGAAGCTATTCAGGCTGGTATGGACGGCATGTGCATCGTAACGGGTCGTGGCAAACACTCCATCATGGATCACTTTGATAAAAACTACGAACTTGAGCACCAAATCAGCGGCACCAACAAAGAAGAGCTACTGGTTGATATTCGCGATATCATCGACTCTGCACAATTTACCTACATTCGCCAGCGCGAGATGAAAGGTCTTGGCCACGCGATCCTGACAGGTCGTGAGCTCGTCGGTGACGAACCTTTTGCCGTTGTATTAGCTGATGACCTTTGCGTCAACGAAGACCAAGGCGTATTGGCGCAAATGGTAGCGCTATACAAGCAGTTCCGCTGCTCAATCGTTGCTGTACAAGAAGTACCGGAAGATGAAACCCACAAATACGGCGTGATCTCTGGCGAGATGATCAAAGATGACCTGTTCCGTGTTGATGACATGGTAGAAAAACCAGAACAAGGTACTGCGCCAAGCAACCTTGCCATCATTGGTCGTTATATCCTGACTCCAGATATCTTCGAGCTGATCGAGCAGACTGAACCAGGTAAAGGTGGCGAAATCCAAATTACCGACGCTCTTCTTAAGCAAGCGAAAGCGGGCTGCGTATTGGCGTACAAGTTCAAAGGTCAACGTTTTGACTGTGGTAGCGTAGAAGGCTACATCGAAGCGACAAACTACTGCTTTGAAAACCTATACCTAAAAGATGAGAAAGCCGCTGAGCTCGGTAAGCACGCGACAAAAAAAGCATAAGCGAATTTCAAGTCTATAATCATTGAATAGAGCGCGACGTAATTTCACTACGTCGCGCTTTTGTTTTTGACCTGTTTTTTTATCCAGTATTTCTTTGCACAAACTTCACACTATGTAATACTTGTCACACTACGTTTTACATGAGTGGCAATAATGGACAATATCGAAGTTAGGGGTGCTCGTACCCATAACCTGAAAAACGTCAACCTGACAATTCCTCGCGACAAACTCACAGTGATCACTGGCCTATCAGGCTCTGGCAAGTCATCACTCGCCTTCGACACTCTTTATGCCGAGGGGCAACGTCGCTATGTGGAATCTCTGTCCGCTTATGCAAGACAATTTCTATCCTTAATGGAAAAGCCTGATGTTGACCATATTGAAGGCCTGTCACCAGCGATCTCAATTGAGCAAAAATCGACATCTCATAACCCACGTTCCACGGTAGGTACAATCACCGAAGTCTATGACTATTTAAGACTGCTTTATGCGCGTGTCGGTGAGCCGCGCTGTCCTACTCACAAAGTGCCACTTGCAGCCCAGACGGTCAGCCAAATGGTCGACAAGGTGCTCGAGCTGCCGGAAGGCTCAAAGATGATGCTACTGGCGCCAATCGTCAAAGAGCGCAAAGGTGAGCACGTCAAAACATTAGAAAACCTTGCCGCACAAGGCTTCATTCGCGCTCGTATCGACGGTGAAACTTGCGATCTTTCCGATCCACCCACCCTAGAATTGCATAAAAAACACACCATTGAAGTGGTCGTTGACCGCTTTAAAGTGCGCGACAATTTACAGCAACGTCTTGCTGAGTCATTTGAGACGGCACTGGAACTCTCTGGCGGTATTGTCGGCGTAGGTTGGATGGATGAACCCGAGAAAGAAGACATTATCTTCTCAGCGAACTTTGCATGTCCATATTGTGGCTACAGCCTGCAAGAGCTGGAACCGAGACTGTTTTCTTTCAACAACCCAGCGGGCGCTTGTCACACCTGTGACGGCTTGGGTGTACAGCAGTATTTCGACCCAGAGCGTGTGATCGTTGATGACAGTTTAAGTATTGCGGATGGTGCGATTCGTGGCTGGGATCAGAAGAACTACTACTACTTCCAAATGCTGACCTCGCTCGCCAAACATTATGACTTTGATTTGTTCGCGCCATTTAACTCGCTGCCTAAAAAGATCAAAGACGTGGTTTTGACCGGTTCTGGCCGCACTGAAATTGAGTTCAACTACGTCAATGATCGTGGTGATATTCGTGTGAAACGCCACCCATTTGAAGGGATCCTCAATACCTTAGAGCGTCGTTATCGTGACACCGAATCCAACTCAGTAAGAGAAGATCTCGCTAAGTACATCTCGACCAAGTCTTGCGGCACTTGTGGCGGTACTCGCTTACGTGAAGAAGCGCGCAATGTGTTTGTCGACGATACCACGCTGCCAGAAATCGTTGAGATGAGCATCAGCGAAGCGATGGACTTTTTCAAGTCTTTGCAGCTAGAAGGACAGCGTGCTCAGATTGCCGAGAAGGTCATGAAAGAGATCAACGACCGATTGCACTTCTTGGTCAACGTTGGACTGAATTACCTCAACCTATCACGCAGCGCAGAAACACTTTCAGGGGGTGAAGCTCAGCGTATCCGTTTAGCAAGTCAAATTGGTGCTGGTCTCGTCGGGGTGATGTATGTACTGGATGAGCCGTCCATCGGTCTCCACCAGCGTGACAATGAACGCTTACTCAACACCCTAACCCACCTGCGTGATTTGGGTAACACCGTATTGGTGGTCGAACACGATGAAGATGCTATTCGCACCGCTGATCACGTCATTGATATTGGCCCTGGAGCCGGTGTACATGGCGGTTCTGTGGTTGCCGAAGGCACTATCGACGATATCGTTGCTTCTGAACAATCATTAACTGGTCAGTACCTCAGCGGTAAGCGTGAAATTGCGATTCCAGAGCATCGCACACCAATGGATCCGAAAAAAGTGGTCACCCTACAAGGTGCGACTGGCAACAATCTGAAGAGTGTTGACCTCACTATTCCTGTAGGCTTGTTTAGCTGTATTACCGGCGTTTCTGGCTCAGGTAAATCAACATTAATAAACGACACCTTCTTTAAGATCGCCCACACTCGGCTTAACGGGGCAACGACTGCCGAGCCTTCACCATATAAGAAGATTGAAGGTCTAGAGCATTTTGACAAAGTAATTGATATCGACCAGAGCCCTATTGGTCGAACACCACGCTCCAACCCAGCGACTTATACCGGCATCTTTACTCCAATCCGTGAGCTGTTTGCTGGTACTCAAGAAGCACGCTCTCGCGGCTACAAACCGGGGCGCTTCAGTTTTAATGTTCGCGGCGGGCGCTGTGAAGCATGTCAGGGTGATGGCGTAATCAAGGTAGAAATGCACTTCCTCCCAGACGTGTATGTGCCTTGTGATGTATGTAAAGGTAAGCGCTACAACCGTGAAACCTTGGAAGTACGCTATAAAGGCAAAACCATTGATGAAGTGCTGCAGATGACGGCAGAGGATGCGCGTGAGTTCTTCGACCCAGTGCCTGTGATTGCCCGAAAACTGCAAACCCTAATGGATGTGGGTCTGTCGTACATTCGACTTGGTCAAGCTGCGACTACCCTATCAGGCGGTGAGGCACAACGTGTCAAACTAGCACGCGAACTTTCTAAGCGTGACACAGGTAAAACCCTCTACATTTTGGATGAGCCAACCACTGGTCTTCACTTCCATGATATTGAGTTATTGCTTTCGGTACTGCACCGTTTGCGCGACCACGGCAATACCGTTGTCGTCATTGAGCATAACCTTGATGTCGTTAAAACGTCAGATTGGGTGATTGATTTAGGCCCAGAAGGCGGTCAGGGTGGCGGCCAAATCATTGCAGAAGGGACACCAGAAACTGTGTCCCAAGTCGAAGGTTCGCATACCGCACGCTTCCTAAAACCTATGCTAAAAGGGTAAATTAGAGCATTATCACGGGAGGCCAATGTTGGCCCCCGTTATTTTCTTGGATTTTACTCGTCACAACTATGGCTATCATTCATACCAATGGCACTGAACTAGAGCCGATTAAGGTTCGCCCGCCACTCAATCGCAAGTTTATGACCGCTATGGCGGTGCTATTTCTCGTTGCGACGCATTTCTTTTGGCCTAATCCAGGCGGAACTGGGCTAGCGCTGTCATTCAATAACACAGCTTGGATAGCCTTCGCATTCGCGTTAGGGATTGGCCTGTATCAGCTTGGTACTAACCAAGCCCTTAAGTACAGCAAACTGACTGTAGGTCTTGGGCTTGCCTGTCTATTAATGAGCGCTCCACTACTCTACAGCCACCCTGATATTGAATCGGTAATGCCACGATTTATCGGCTTATGGAGTGGATTTTTACTGTTTGTGTTATTGCAGCAGTTTCAGTTTACCAATAAGCAAAAGCAGCGCTTACTGTGGTTGGTGGTACTCGCTGCCGGTATCCAAGCGCTGTTCGGCTATGTTCAGTATTTCCTTCTTAGCGCTAACAATCCATTAGGGTACGACGTACTAAGCAATCGCCCGTATGGAATTTTCCAGCAGCCTAATGTGATGGCGAGCTTTCTAGCGACCAGTTTTGTGCTGTCCGGCTACTTGCTCGCAAGACAAAAACACAAATACAACTGGCACATCAGTGATGTCTCTATTTTGTATTTAATGCCAATCATAGTATTACCTCTAGTTGTCGTTCTCGGCTCTCGTACCGGTTGGATCGGAGCAATGGTTGGCTTCATCTTGCTGGTACCTTACCTCTATCGCCACTCCACACGGAAGCGCTTTAGAGGCTGGACACTGGCAGCTCTAGCCGGACTAGCTTTAGGCCTACTGATGGGTTTTGCCAATTCTGGCAGTCAGAGCCTGATCACCAAAAAGGCTCAACTAGAAGATATCCGCTCAACCATCTACGGCCAGTCACTGGATATGCTGATTGAAAAACCGTTTACGGGTTACGGTCTGGGAAAGTTCGAATCTGAATACTTGATTTATACCGCGAGGCAGCATCAACTCAATGATAGCTTTGCCCCTGGGATACCTGCACTTGATCACCCTCACAACGAGCTTCTGCTATGGGGTATCGAAGGTGGATTGCTGCCGATTCTAGGGATCTTACTGGCCGCGCTGTTCGTATTGAGTCGTATCTATACTGCCAAACCCGGTACTCGACTAGCGATTTTTGCTCTATTTGTGCCTATCTTTCTGCACAGTCAATTGGAGTACCCATTTTATCACTCGCTGATCCACTGGATCACTTTCGTGCTATTGATTTACTGGGTCGACCAACGCACACCAAGGCTTAAAAGCGTCTCTTTCAGCAGTATTACTAAAACCACCTGCCGAGTATTTTCATTACTGATACCAATCCTGGTCAGTGTCTATATGGTCGCGGCCTTACACACTAACTATGTACTTACGCAGTTTGAAAAGTCACAGCCAGTGAATGCGAGTCTGTTAGAAAAGGTTTCGAATCCAGTAGTATGGAAAGATCGCTATCACTGGGATCTCTATAGCACCTACCTCAAACTTGGCTTATCCACCAACAACCCTGAGTACATACAGCCTTACATTGATTGGTCTGTGGAGGTCATTAAGAGCAAGCCAAGACCTGCTTTTTATCGCAATTTAATTTTGGCCTATCAAGGCAGCGGCGAGATAAATAAAGCGCAGCAAGTCCTTGCTGAGGCTGAATATCTTTTCCCGCAGCAAAGCTTTGGATTGGTTACGGTAAAACCTGTTAGCCATGCTCAAGAGACGCAATCTCAAGCCGAGTCTCAGAATAAGTAGCCGAACAGATAGAGACACCAAAACGCTCGCTAGATAAATCTAGCGAGCGTTTTTATCCTCCCCACTCATAGAGTGCGGGAATATCTATGATGTCGTTGTCAAAACGAATAGTCACCGACTGAGGTTCAATCGCCAGGAGTTGAATAGAGTTTAGACGGTCACCCTCTTGAAGCTCTTGACCATTCACCTTTATCCATCGGCGATTAACATCGGAAGAATACATATGAGTTTGGAAGTTGAGCGCGGGTAGCCGTCCGCGATAACGGGCCTCACTGCTTTCAAGAGCAATGTGGTCGGCGTTACGTAATCGCGGATCGCTCGGCTCATTATTCATCGCTGCTGCGACCTTACGAGCGATTTCTGGATCCAAACCCGATAAGTCTAGGTCGTCGAGCCCAAACGGTTCGTCACTACTATTTTGCGTTGTAGCATTTTGAGCTGTAGCTTGGCGACTTTGTGTGGAGGCCGGTACCACAACCTGCTGCCCTAATGGTTCATTTAAGTCCGAATCGGATGCCACAGTGACTGCGGATGACACTGGCAAACTCACTACCGTCGATGATTGACTGCGTTTTGGCAATGGCTTTAATTCGCTTAGCTCTGGGTATGGTAATACGCTATAGCTATTCTCAACCTCTGGCTGCGCCATCAAAGAGTGCGAAACAAGTGTGGCGACGAGCAGGCTTAGGGGCTGGATACGACTCATTGTAAGGCCTCCTGCGGCTCATCAATGTTTAACCTTGGTTCCTTTAACGTGGATGCGCTTAATGTTGGCGCATCAGTTTGTGTCATCAATTCAAGCTTTTTCAGTGTATTGCGCCCTGCAATGCCGTCTACATCCATCTTTTGCCAACGTTGGAACAGCTCCACTTTTCGCTCTAAGGCTTTATCAAACACATCGCTTCCGGACGCAGGCTCACCTAAGACTTGAGATAGCTTGCTGTCCAATATAGCGACCTGCTCTCCCCGTTGGTTCAAACGCAATGTGGTGTAGATATCACGCTGCCAAATTGAGTAGTACTCACCTGTCCACAAAGCTTCTAACCAACTCTTTGACATCACAATACGCTCGCGACCATTGAGGACTTCCACCTCATCGCCTCTGACACGATAAAGCACCACATAGCTTTCATCGCCCAAGTGATACAGCGGCATTACCACAGGCAAATTCTGCTCTATGATTTGTCCTAAAGTGCCAAGATATTTCTGACATTGGAATAAACTGTTTGCACCTGACTCACACATGCCATCTAGCACACCTGCTTGGTAGCCCCATACCGCGTAAAGCTCTTGGATAGCCGCAATCTTGTCATCACGCGCAAACAGCGATTGTAGCAGCTCTACTGGATAGTCAGTTTGAGTACGAAGGTTCTGAACTACGGACGCGGGAACAGGCTCGGTGATTGCTGCTGGCTGAGAAACTGCACTCTCGCTGGCAACTTGCTGCGTTTTGGTTAGTAACATAGTTTGTTGAGCCCATGACAGTGCATCGGCGCCCTTCCAGTAGAGCCCGGCAGCAACGCTAACACCCAGCAGTGCGGGAAGTGCATAGCGGCTAATAGCTTGTCGCAGCTCAGATTCTTGCGCGCTGTTGCCTACCCCTGGCGCTTGAAACGACAGAATATCCTCACACGCTTTTTGAGCCGTCGATTTCGAGACGCGCTTTTCACCCGAGTGGTAGGCGTATTGCAGCGCCTTATCACTAATGAGGTTAATCAATCGAGGGATACCTTGACTCGCTTTATTGATCACCGCCACTGCAGATTTACTGAACAGCGATGCGTCGCCACCTGCGGTAGATAAGCGAAATTCAATATATTGGCGCGTCTCACCTTCAGATAGTGGCAAGAGATGGTAACGCCCGGTAATACGCTGCGCGAGCTGACGAAGCTGCGTAGTTCGCAGTTTCTGTTGCAACTCTGGCTGACCGATAAGAAGTACCTTAAGCAGCTTACGGTCATCCGTTTCTAAATTCGTAAGCAGACGAAGCTGCTCAAGCACTTCTGCCGATAGATGCTGCGCTTCATCAATGACCACCAATGTGTTGATGCCCAGCTGCTCATTGTGCTGCAAGTAGTGGTAGATAGCTTGGCTCAACTGCTTTAGGGAGGCTTGCGGCGGATAGTCGATGGAAAACTCATCGCAAATGGCCTCAAGGAGATCTTGGCTAGAAAAAGTGGGATTAAGGATCAGTCCCGACGCGGTTTTATCATCTAACGACGCCAGCATGGCTTTCGCCACTGTGGTTTTTCCGGTACCGACTTCGCCTGTGAGCATAGCAAAACCGCCGCCTTGCCCAAGTCCGGCTTGCAGATGCTGCATCGCTTCACGATGGCGCTGACTCAAAAACAAGTAGCGTGAGCTAGGTACAATCGAGAACGGCACTTCTCGAAAACCAAAATAATCCTTATACATGGGTTAACCTTACAATATCAGTCAAAGCAAAGTACCATTGGCACACAGGAATGCCAACGGCTAAGTAGTAAAAAGGGGAGCCAATTTGCAAGTCTATCTTGTTGGGGGCGCAGTACGCGACCAGTTGCTTAACATTGAAGTCTATGACAAAGATTGGGTCGTGGTTGGTGCCACACCTGAGCAAATGTTGACACAAGGCTACCAAGCGGTTGGCAAAGAGTTTCCGGTTTTTCTTCACCCAAAAACCAAACAAGAACACGCACTAGCCCGCACTGAGCGTAAGTCTGGCAATGGTTACACTGGTTTTGAATGCTTTTCATCACCCGATGTGACGCTAGAGCAAGATCTGATGCGCCGCGATCTCACCATCAACGCCATCGCTCAAGATGATCAGGGTAATCTTATCGACCCCTATCATGGCCAAGCCGATTTAGAACAACGCGTGCTAAGGCATGTCTCTCCTGCATTTAGTGAAGATCCGCTGCGTGTATTGCGAGTGGCACGATTCGCAGCCAAACTGGCGCACCTCGGCTTTCACGTCGCTCCTGAGACTATGGCGCTGATGCAAGAAATGGTTGAACAAGGTGAACTGGCGTATCTGACCGCCGAGCGCGTGTGGCAAGAATGGCATAAATCTCTCACGACCTCGTCTCCGGAGGTTTTTCTCGACATTCTGCATCAATGTGGCGCGCTCAAGGTGGTGCTTCCAGAACTAGACGCACTATTTGGCGTCCCACAACCAGAACAATGGCATCCAGAAATCGACACCGGCATTCACACCCTTATGGTGGCTAAGCAAGCCGCCAAGTTGAGTGAACAAACAACGGTTCGATTCGCCGCTCAGGTGCATGATTTAGGTAAAGCGCTAACCCCAAAAGAGGAATGGCCAAGCCACAAACTGCATACCCACACTGGCCAGAAAGTGATTAAAGCGCTGTGCGCGCGAGTGCGAGTTCCGAATGACTATCGCGACTTGGCGCTAGCGGTCTGTGCCCAGCACTCCAATGTCCACCGTGCCTTTGAACTCAAGCCAAGCACGTTCGTGAAGATTTTCGCCAAGCTGGATGTGTGGCGAAAGCCAGAAAAGCTAGAGCACGTTCTACTGTGCTGCCAAGCGGATCATCAGGGAAGAAAAGGACTCGAGAATGAAGCCTACCCGCAAGCGGCGCGCTTCAGGCTTGCCTACCAAGCCGCCATTAATGTGGATGTACAATCCATCATTGGCGATGGCTTTA
This sequence comes from Vibrio sp. CB1-14, assembly GCF_040412085.2. Lineage (NCBI taxonomy): Bacteria > Pseudomonadati > Pseudomonadota > Gammaproteobacteria > Vibrionales > Vibrionaceae > Vibrio > Vibrio chaetopteri. The sequence continues at coordinate 3,133,012 of NZ_CP115920.1, forward strand.
AAGGTAAGGCGATAAAAGAAGAGCTCGACAAACGCCGAGCTCAAGCAATAGAACAGGTTCTAACTCATCAGCAAGAAGGCAAATAGACCGAAACCTAGAATCAATCGATAGATCACAAACGGTGTCATGCCCATGCGTGAAATCAGCTTCAGGAAGAAGTGAATGCAGATGTAGGCACTCACAAATGACACCGCAATGCCAGTAAGCAAGAAGCCAACATGGATAGGCTCAGTGCCAGTCGCCAGCTTAAGGCCTAGGTACGCGCCCGCCAATGTAATGATTGGGATTGACATCAAGAATGAGAAACGCGCTGCGGCTTCACGCGTAAAGCCAAGATAAAGCGCTGCAGTAATGGTTGCGCCAGAGCGTGACGTGCCCGGAATAATCGCCATCGCTTGTGCTAGACCAATAAACAAAGCTTTTTTCCAGCCCGCTTGATACTCGTCATCCGCTAGCTTGGCGTTTTTATCCACCCACCAAAGCAGTAAACCAAATACGATCGTCGTGGTCGCAATGACATAGGCACTGCGCAGATAAAGCTCAATGATGTCTTTCATCAGTAAACCAAAGATACAGGCGGGAATCGTCGCTAGTACGATCATCCACGCCAACTTGGCTTCTTTGCTGCGCTCACCCTTGAAAATCGAACCAAACAGGGCGCTGAATAAGGTCACTACTTCCTTACGGAAATAGATCACCACTGCGGCCAACGTGCCCACGTGTACGGCGACATCAAAGGCTAACCCTTGATCTTCCCAGCCCAAAATGGCGGAAGGCAAAATCAAGTGAGCCGAGCTAGAGATAGGCAAGAATTCGGTAAACCCTTGCACCAGTGCCAAAATAAAGGCTTCAAAATAACTCATGTTTAACTACTACCAACTAAAATTGAAAATCGATTCTTTTCAGCGAGTCCACATCAGACATGGTCTCTAAGATCTGTTTTATGGTTCGTCCGTCTTGAGGAATCACCAACTGCGGGTCGAGATCATACAGCGGCTGTGTGACAAAGGAATATTTAAATATATCTTCGCGAGGTAACAGCGGTTTTTTTTGTGAGATTTCTTTTCCGTACAACAATATATCCAGATCGAGCGTTCGATCTTGAAACTTTGCCGCATCAGCAGCGCGCCCCCACTTCACTTCAATATCTTTTAGCGCTGAAGACAATTCATCAAGGGCAAGCTCGGTATCGAGCCTCGCGACCATATTGAAAAACTCATTGCCCTCAAAACCAAACGACTCACACGCGTACACAGGCGACAACGCTAAGTTAACGCCAATAGTATTTAACTCTTGGTATGCCGCTTTGATGTGTTTCTCGCGCTCCACATTGGTGCCAATGCCAATGTAGGTAGTGATCATGCCTGACCTCGTTCAATCACTACGCCAACGCCTTTCGCTTGTGGCACTGCACCAGGTTTCGCCAAGCGGATTTTGACCCATGGCACATTGAATTGCTTTTGGATAATGGCAGCGACTTCTTCCGCTACACGCTCAACCAGCAAAAAGCGGCCATTTTCAATGTGATTCAACACCGCTTCGCTCACTTTGGAGTAATCTAAAGCATCGGCAACGTCATCGCTTTTGCCTGCTGGCGCATTGTCGTGTGCCATCTCAATATCAAGAATAAGCTTTTGTTTAATCTCTTGTTCCCAGTCATACACCCCAATGGTAGTGATCACTTCGAGCTGCTCAATGAATACTTTATCCAATGCCATGATTTGTCCTTTGATTAGAGGTCGGATACCCATTTGTCGGGAAAAAACGTACTATTTTCGTTATGATATCAGTCCCTATGGATAATTTCTTGCGAAAAGGACACCCATGACACTAATAGCACTTGCTATGATCATCGCAGCATACTTACTCGGCTCTGTGTCGAGCGCCGTGTTGATCTGTCGTCTACTGCGCCTTCCTGATCCAAGAACGGTCGGTTCTAATAACCCGGGCGCGACCAATGTCCTGCGCACCGGCGGCAAAGGCGCAGCACTCTCCGTTTTGCTGTGTGACATGCTCAAAGGCACCATTCCTGTTTGGGCAGGTTACTACTTAGGAATCGATGCAGTAGTACTTGGCGTGATTGCCATTGCCGCTTGTCTTGGGCATATGTACCCACTGTTTTTCCACTTCAAAGGTGGCAAAGGGGTAGCGACAGCACTTGGCGCTATTGCTCCGATAGGTTGGGATCTCACCGGCCTAATTACCGGAACCTGGCTGTTGGTTGCGGTTTTATTTCGCTACTCCTCTCTCGCGGCCATCGTAACGGTACTTATGGCGCCAGTTTACACTTGGATGGCACGCCCTTTATTTACTCTACCTGTTGCGATGTTGAGTTGTCTTATTCTGCTCAGGCACCATCAGAATATTCGCAGGTTGGTTGAAGGCACAGAGCCGAAGCTAGGTAAGAAGAAAACGTCGTAGCGTTCCACTTTCAAAAAAAGAGCAGCCTGTGGCTGCTCTTTTAGTATTTGTAGATAGCCACTAGGCATGCTGCGATAAAAACTCTGTCAACATCGCCGTCACGTAGTCAGGTTGCTCTAGATTACTGATGTGCCCTGCTGACGGGATCACGTTGATCGAACTGCCTGTGATCAGATCATTCATCAAGTATGACTCAAGCACTGGACGAGGTTTATCCTCAGCGCCTACTGCGATCAATGTCGGTAGTGCGAACTTTTCAATGTCATCACACAAATCGCGGCGACCGAATACCATGCGACCGATTCGTGCCACTTGTTCTGCCTGCTCACCAGACAGAGCAGCCAGCTTAGCTTCAAAGCTCGCGACAAGTTCCGGATTATCCTGCGTAGCATTACTGGCGAAGAACAGAGGAACGACCGCCTCTACAATTGGAGCGGGTACCATTTTAAGCTCAGCAATCGTGGCCAGCATTGAGAAGTATTTGGCGTGCGCTACTTCTGGCTCCAGACCAACAAACGTATCCATCAGCACCAAACTTTTGACTCGTGCCGGTGCTAATGCTGTGAGCTCTGAGCCCCACATACCACCAACCGATAGGCCAACAATTGAAAATGTTTCAATACCAAGATCATCCATCAAAGCAAGCAGGTGCTTTGCATAATCCGTAAGATTACCCATTGACGCAGGTGCTGCTTGCGACTCTCCGTGAGCCCATAAATCAGGAACAATACAGCGATAGTGCTGGCTAAGCGCGTCAATTTGCGGCTGCCACATCTGGCTGTCCCACAAATAACTGTGGCCTAACAGAATAACCGGGCCTTCGCCGACATCCTGATACGCCATAACTTGTCCTTCAATCGTAAATTGCTTCATGTCACTCTATTCCCTAATCAATAATAACCAATACGTTGCTAACCCAGACTCTAGCACGGTCTGTCAGTCACAGACTTTAGGAGTTTTGTGAAAAAATGTCATTAAAAAAGGCCACTTACGTGACCTTTATGGTTAGCCTTTGATCGGGCTTAGCTGATCAATCGGCCAGCGTGGTGTCGCCTCTACCGAAAGCTCAGCGGCTTCACCATTTTTCAAACGCTGCATACCCGCATAGGCAATCATTGCACCATTGTCAGTACAAAACTCGGTACGTGGGTAGTAGACTTCACCGCCCATCTTGTTGGCTAACGCTTCTAGCTCTTTACGCAAGAAACGGTTAGCACTCACGCCACCAGCAATCACGATGCGTTTCATACCGGTTTGCTTAAGTGCGCGCTTACACTTGATCGCTAACGTCTCACATACCGCTTCTTGGAACGCATAAGCGATATCAGCACGAGTTTGCTCACTATCATCGTTGGCAGCAATGGTATTTGCGGCAAACGTCTTAAGACCGGAGAAGCTCATGTCTAGGCCGGGACGATCCGTCATCGGGCGCGGGAACTTAAATCGGCCAGGTGTGCCTTTGTCCGCAAGCTTAGACAGCAGCGGACCTCCTGGGTAATCCAGCCCCATCAGTTTTGCCGTTTTATCAAACGCTTCACCTGCCGCATCATCAATAGACTCACCAAGGATCTGATACTCACCGATGCCTTTCACTTCAACGATCATGCTGTGACCACCAGACACCAATAGAGCTACAAATGGGAATGGCGGTGGATTGTCTTCTAGCATAGGGGCTAAAAGGTGGCCTTCCATATGGTGAACCGGTACCGCAGGCACACCCCAAGCGTAAGCGATGCTGCGGCCGATTGTCGTACCCACTAATAATGCTCCAACCAAACCCGGACCTGCGGTATACGCCACGCCATCGATGTCTTTAGGAGTAAGATCCGCGTCCGCAAGTGCTTTTTTGATCAACGGGATCGTTTTTTTCACGTGATCGCGTGATGCTAATTCAGGAACCACACCGCCGTAATCCGCGTGCAGTTTTACCTGGCTGTAAAGTTGATGAGATAGCAGTCCCTTCTCATCGTCATAGATTGCGATGCCAGTTTCATCACAAGAGGTTTCAATACCTAGAATGCGCATATTGTTCTCGACTTATTTCGAAATTGGCGCAATATTACCGCGTCATGGGCTCGCAAACAAATTTTGTACAAGAGATAGGCGACAAAGTACTTTACAAAGCCCTAGCGATCGGATTAAAATTCCGCACCATTTTTGATCTAGCTGGTTTTACGCTTAGAACAAAGGGCTCAAGCATGAACTCTTAGTACTAACCAAAAAGCGCCAGCATTAATGAACAGTTAACCCCTGAGGTGAAAGGCATATGCCAGTAGTTAAAGTACGTGAAAACGAACCGTTCGACGTTGCACTACGTCGTTTCAAGCGCTCTTGCGAAAAAGCAGGTATCCTTTCTGAAGTGCGTCGTCGTGAGCACTATGAAAAACCAACTACAGTTCGCAAACGCGCTAAAGCAGCAGCTCAAAAGCGTCACGCTAAGAAGCTAGCTCGCGAAAACGCTCGTCGCGTTCGCCTGTACTAATAACTAGGTCCCAATAGGATTTTAGTTATGGCTCTGATTGATAAACTCAAAGACGAGCAAAAATTAGCGATGAAAGCCAAGGACAAATTGCGCCTTGGTACTATTCGTTTAGCCTTAGCAGCCGTCAAGCAACGTGAAGTCGACGAACAGATTACTCTGGGCGACGATGACATTCTTGCTGTGCTGACTAAAATGGTTAAACAGCGTCGCGATTCTGTCACGCAATTTGAAGCAGCAGGTCGTCAGGATCTCGCTGATGCTGAGCAAGCTGAAATTGCCGTACTTGAGGATTTTATGCCTCAACCACTGACCGATGATGAAGTTGCAGCACTAATCGATAGTGCCATTACCGAATCTGGTGCAGCGGGCATGCAAGACATGGGTAAGGTAATGGGCGTGCTTAAGCCTCAAATTCAAGGCCGTGCAGATATGGGTAAGGTAAGTGGTCTAGTTCGCGCTAAACTCGCTTAACCGCCCAACCAAATTGCAGCAAGCCGTGCTATCCTTTGGAACGCACGGCTTGTTTGTATCTCTCTCTTGTAAAAAGGTTTTATGGCAGGAAAAATCCCTCGTAGCTTCATTGATGACCTTCTCGCTCGACTTGATATTGTCGACGTCATTGACACGCGCGTAAAACTAAAAAAACAAGGCAAGAACTACGGTGCTTGCTGTCCTTTCCACAACGAAAAGACCCCTTCTTTCAGCGTCAGCCAAGAGAAACAGTTCTACCATTGCTTTGGCTGTGGTGTGCATGGCAACGCCATCGACTTTCTCATGGAGTACGAACGTCTCGAGTTCGTTGAAGCTATTGAAGAGCTGGCATCATCGTTGGGTTTGGATGTTCCAAGAGAGCAGCAAAGTGGACAACCGGGTAATTTCTCCAAAGGGCCTACCGCCAATAGCGAACAAAAACGATCTTTGTATGATCTAATGGGAACGATCGGTCAGTACTATCGCGATCAACTTAAAGTTTCCACCAATAAAGTCGCTATAGAGTATCTGAAAGGCCGCGGGCTCTCTGGAGAGATTGTCCAAAAGTTTGGTATCGGCTACGTCGCTGACGAATGGGACAGTGTACGTAAAAACTTTGGTCAGCAAAAAGCGACGCAAGACATGCTAGTGTCCGGCGGCATGCTGATTGAAAACGACAAGGGGAATCGTTATGACCGTTTTCGCGGTCGTATTATGTTCCCGATCCGTGACCGACGCGGACGAGTGATTGGATTTGGTGGGCGCGTTTTAGGTGACGGCACACCAAAGTACCTCAACTCACCAGAAACACCGATCTTTCATAAAGGCAAAGAGCTTTATGGACTCTATGAGGTACTGCAAGCATATCGCGAGCCGCCTCAGGTTTTAGTTGTCGAAGGCTATATGGATGTAGTCGCTCTAGCCCAGTATGGCGTTGATTATTCTGTCGCCTCACTCGGTACATCGACCACAGGCGATCACCTTCAAGTTCTGTTTCGCCAAACCAGCACCGTAGTGTGTTGTTACGATGGTGACCGAGCGGGTCGTGATGCCGCTTGGCGTGCAATGGAAAATGCATTGCCCTACCTCAATGATGGTAGGCAATTGAAGTTCATGTTCCTACCGGATGGGGAGGATCCTGACTCATTCATTCGCCAACATGGCAAAGACGCGTTTGAAACAGCAGTGCAAAACTCGATGCCTCTGTCAGAGTTTATGTTCACCTCACTGATGCAGCAGGTGGATACCCGAACCAAAGAGGGCATGGCAAAGCTCAGCACGTTAGCGGTGCCACTTATCGACAAAGTGCCTGGTGGTACATTGCGACTATACTTGAGAGAGCTGCTCGGCCGTAAGTTGGGCTTGGTTGATGAAAGGCAGCTTCAACAGCTTATTGACAAGCAAGGTCGGCAAGAAACGCGAGCTCAGCCTCATAAAGAAATCAAACGCACACCAATGCGTGAAGTCATCGCTCTACTTTTGCAAAATCCGAGCTATGCTGAAATGGTACCTGATTTGTCCACAGTGAGAGACTTATCACTGCCTGGACTTAATTTATTTGTGGAAGTGGTTGATAAATGTCAAGCACATCCCCATATGACTACAGGCCAGCTATTAGAACAATGGCGTGGAAGTAGTAATGAGGCACTTCTGTCTCGTCTCGCAAGTTGGGTAATTCCACTTGACGATGACAACCAAGAAGACGTATTTATCGATTCATTGGACAAAATACTGTCTCAATGCATTGAAAAGCAAATTGAAAACCTGCAGGCCAAAGAAAGAAGTGTCGGCTTATCAGTCGAAGAAAAACGGGAGCTGCTAGCCTTAATGCTAGACTTAAAAGCGTAACCCAATTCAGTTAGTCAGCAACGAATAAATTTGTTAATATTAGTGGTTTGCATTTCGCATACTAAAATTCCTTCACCAGATCTTAAGTTGGATATCGTCTATGGACCAAAATCCGCAGTCACAGCTGAAGCTACTTGTCATTAAGGGCAAGGAACAAGGCTATCTGACCTACGCAGAAGTAAATGACCACCTACCTGAGGAAATCGTCGATTCCGAACAGGTAGAAGATATTATTCAGATGATTAATGACATGGGTATTAAGGTAGTAGAGACTGCTCCTGATGCTGATGACCTTGCACTGAATGATGACAACAACATTACTGATGAAGATGCAGCCGAAGCCGCTGCAGCTGCACTTTCCAGCGTTGAAAGTGAAATCGGTCGTACTACTGACCCCGTCCGCATGTACATGCGTGAAATGGGTACCGTTGAGCTATTGACTCGCGAAGGCGAGATTGACATCGCAAAACGCATTGAAGATGGTATCAACCAAGTTCAAAGCTCAGTGGCAGAGTATCCGGGTACTATCCCTTATATTCTCGAACAGTTTGACAAAGTACAAGCGGAAGAACTTCGCCTAACTGACGTTATCAATGGCTTCGTAGATCCAAACGAAGATGAAACAGCGGCGCCTACGGCTACGCACATCGGCTCTGAACTGTCTGAATCCGACCTTGAAGACGAAGACGAAGAAGATGCAGAAAGTGATGACGACTCAGATGATGAGGAAGAAGAAGATACAGGTATCGACCCTGAGCTTGCTCTAGAGAAATTCACTGCGCTTCGCAATACTTACCAAGATCTGCAACTTGCGGTAAACGAGTTTGGTTACGATAGTCCTCAAGTAGCGAAGTCTCATGAGCTTGTTCAAGAAGTATTCCGCGAGTTCCGTCTAACGCCGAAACAGTTCGATTACCTAGTGAACGAATTGCGCACGTCGATGGATCGTGTACGTACTCAAGAGCGCCTGATCATGCGTCAAGCGGTTGAGTACGGCAAAATGCCGAAGAAATCATTCATTGCCCTATTTACGGGCAACGAATCAAGCGAAGCATGGCTTGACGAAGTATTAGCATCAGACAAGCCATACGCAGAAAAGATCAAGCGCTACGAAAATGACATCCGCCGCTCTATCCAGAAGCTGGACATCATCGAAGAAGAAACGTCGCTTTCGGTTCAAAACATCAAGGACATCAGCCGTCGTATGTCTATCGGTGAAGCTAAAGCTCGCCGCGCGAAAAAAGAGATGGTTGAAGCAAACTTACGTCTGGTAATCTCAATCGCGAAGAAGTACACCAACCGTGGTCTACAGTTCTTGGATCTGATCCAGGAAGGTAACATCGGTCTGATGAAAGCGGTAGATAAGTTTGAATACCGTCGCGGTTACAAGTTCTCGACCTACGCAACATGGTGGATCCGTCAGGCTATCACGCGTTCAATCGCTGACCAAGCTCGTACGATCCGTATCCCTGTGCACATGATCGAGACGATCAACAAGCTAAACCGTATCTCTCGTCAAATGCTTCAAGAAATGGGTCGTGAGCCACTTCCTGAAGAGTTGGCAGAGCGTATGCAAATGCCTGAAGATAAGATCCGCAAAGTACTGAAAATCGCTAAAGAGCCAATCTCTATGGAGACACCAATCGGTGACGACGAAGATTCGCACCTAGGTGATTTCATCGAGGATACCACGCTAGAACTGCCTGTAGACTCAGCAACAATGACAAGTCTACGCGTCGCAACGAAAGACGTTCTAGCCGGCCTAACACCTCGTGAAGCGAAAGTACTGCGCATGCGCTTTGGTATCGATATGAACACTGACCACACTCTAGAAGAGGTTGGTAAGCAGTTCGACGTAACGCGTGAGCGTATCCGTCAGATCGAAGCAAAAGCACTGCGTAAGCTGCGTCATCCAAGCCGCTCAGAAACACTGCGCAGCTTCCTTGACGAGTAATCGCATCAAGCTTTAACAAAAAGGTGAGCACTAGCTCACCTTTTTTGTATCTACCGGGTTTAAGTGACTAAAAAGCAAGCGCAATTAGCCTACACTGCATCTAGACACTCGCGCAGCCTTCCCCTATAATCATCCACCTATTGGCCCCTTAGCTCAGTGGTTAGAGCAGTCGACTCATAATCGATTGGTCCGCAGTTCAAGTCTGCGAGGGGCCACCAAATTCTAGAAAGGCGCATGGAGTAATCTATGCGCCTTTTTTACATCTCTAACGTAATAACACGTGTTCTTGCGGCATTAACCATGTCTCATTTTATACGTCGTTACACATCTTACGCGTTTAATGCTTTACTTCTGTTATCAAGCGATGAACACTGCGCTGTAGAAAACAAAACAGTAACAACTTAGAGTCAGCACACTATTATGAGCACCACAACGGCGAAAAAGTCGAATCCCCTATTTGAGATCCTATTCAACGTATTTATCCCCTCTTTCATTCTGATGAAGTTTAGTGGTGATGAGCATCTAGGTACTGCGATGGCGCTGGTTGTCGCTCTGCTGTTTCCTGTGCTCTACGGCGCAATGGATCTGATCCGTAATAAGAAGTTTAACTTTATTGCCGCCCTGGGCTTTGTCAGCGTGCTTCTAACCGGTGGTATTGGTCTTTTGGAGTTAGATACTCGCTGGTTAGCACTAAAAGAAGCGCTAATTCCGGGTTTGATTGGTCTAGCTGTGCTGGCCTCTACATTCACGCGCTATCCAATGATGCAGAAACTGCTTCTCAACGATACTGTACTCAACCTGGCACTGATCAATGAGCGCCTAGAGCAAAGCGGTAAAACGCAAGCATTTGAACGCTGTCTAATGTCATCGAACTACTTATTCGCCAGCACGTTCGCATTTTCATCGGCGATGAACTACTTCCTTGCAACCTGGATAGTTACTAGCCCAGCAGGTACAGCGGCATTTAACGAAGAATTGGGCAAGCTGACCTTATACAGCTACCCGGCTATCGCGATCCCTAGCATGCTTATGATGATGGGTATTTTCTACTATGTATGGCGTCAAATCCGCGCCTTCACTTCACTGGAAACTGAGCAGATTTTCCACACTAAGTAACGGCTCTACAAATCACGACAAAGCCTGAGTACATTTAGTACCTCAGGCTTTTTTATACGCTCCACACGACATTGTGCGGGTTGCATTGGCTTTCTCATATACTCACTTGCAACCACGGCAATTGACGTTTTGCTCGCACCTTTCCTCACCTTCATAAAAGAGAAAACAAACGCGCACAGCGATACCTCACCGTAAAATTTAGCGGCGTAAAATAAGCTTTCTATTGTTAAGTAATGGCAGAAAATACATCATCATTTATTGCTATTTACGTACCATCTACGATGAAACTTCACCAGTTTGCGATAGTCATCACAACAAATCGACCATCCTAGTTTTCAAAGTAAATTAACGAGTCAAACTGGCAAGTGATCCTTGTCAACATTTGTCGCTAGAACTCCGAAACCATGAATAGAAAATTATCATATTGATAGTAAACACTTACACACAATCATAATTTAAGCTCAGCAAGTGACGTAGGTCACCGTCCTAAGTTGATTAAAAACCCGTCAAAAGCCACTGTTTTTAACGTTTTTGACAGTGCTCGTTATTATTTTGACGTTTTTAACGGAGAGCGTAATTGATAAATTGTGCTTTAAGGTGTTTTCTTAGTAACGCCTAAGGCCTACAGGCCACTCTTTAGGAATGATTGAAGAGGTAGGCTTTAGCAACCATGTGAGAGGGAAGCAACTGGTCTCTCTGTGAAACAAAAGCAAATAGTAAGGAATAGCTATGCTTGCGCATATTAAAAAAACAGCACTAGCGACAGCAATTATTGCAACCGCAGTTACAGGTTTTAGCTCTGTAGCGACAGCCGCAGAACGCAGCGAACTGACTATCCACCCTAAAGAGTTCAATACCTTTGTACGTAACTTCAACCCATTCTTGGGTACGACCTACTTGCACACAACAACCGACTTCCTATACGAGCCGCTTGTTGTTTTTAACGAAATGCATGGCAATGAGCCAGTATTCCGTTTAGCAGAAAACTTCACTATCGCTGATGACCTAATGTCAGTGACCTTTGATATCCGCAAAGGCGTGAAATGGTCTGACGGTGAAACGTTCGATGCAGACGATGTGATTTTCTCCTTCAAGCTTGTTCAAGAGAACTCAGCGCTTGACCAAAGCGGTATCAACTCTTGGGTATCTAAAGTTGAGAAAATCAACGACTACCAAGTGAAGTTCTACGCGACAGAAGCTAACTCTAACGTTCCATATGAAATCGTTAAGGTACCTGTTGTTCCTGAGCACATTTGGAAAGACGTGAAAGAACCAACAACGTTCCTAAATGAGAACCCAGTTGGCTCTGGCCCATTCACAGTAATCGACACGTTCACTCCTCAGCTATACGTTCAATGTCGTAACCCGAACTACTGGGATAACGATAACCTAGAAGTTGACTGTCTGCGCGTTCCACAAATCGCGAACAACGACCAGTTCCTAGGTAAAGTCGTTAACTCTGAAATGGACTGGACGTCGTCATTCATTCCAGACATTGACCGCACTTACGCTGCAGCATCACCTAACCACCAGTACTGGTACCCACCATCAGGTACTCAAGCGTTCCTAGTGAACTTTAAGCACAAAGATCCAGTAAAAGCGGAAGCACTAAGCAACGTTGATTTCCGCCGTGCATTCTCTATGGCTCTTGATCGTCAAACTATCATCGACATCGCATTCTACGGCGGTGGTACAGTGAATGATTTCGCATCAGGCCTAGGTTACGCATTTGCGACTTGGTCTGACGAAACAACGCACAACAAGTACAAAGGCTTTAACACGTACGACGTTGAAGGTGCTAAGAAACTGCTTGCTAAAGCGGGCTTTAAAGATGTAGATGGTGACGGCTTTGTTGACACTCCATCTGGTAAGTCATTCGAGCTTCTAGTTCAATCACCAAACGGCTGGACTGACTTTAACAACACAGTTCAACTTGCGGTAGAACAGCTTGCTGAAGCTGGCATCAAAGCAAAAGCACGTACACCAGACTTCTCTGTGTACAACCAAGCAATGCTAGAGGCTAACTACGACGTAGCGTACACCAACTACTTCCACGGTTCAGATCCACACAAGTACTGGAACACAGGTTATAACTCTGCGCTTCAAGCGGGTGATGGGATGCCACGTTTCGCAATGCACTTCTACCAAAATGCAGAGCTAGACAAGCTTCTAAACAGCTTCTACAAAACAGCAGATAAAGGTGAGCAGCTAGAAATCGCTCATGGCATCCAGAAGATTATCGCTCAAGATCAGGTAACAATTCCTGTCATGTCTGGTGCTTACATGTACCAGTACAACACAACTCGCTTTGCGGGCTGGTGGAACGAGCAAAATCCTAAGGGTCGTCCAAACATCTGGGCAGGTATCCCAGAGCGTCTACTTCACGTACTGGACCTAAAACCAGTTAAGTAAGTAAACACAAACTAAAAGCGGTACGTCCGTACCGCTTTCCTCCCCCAAACGTGATTTATAGATACGTGGCGCTCGTCGTCAGGGGGTTACTCGTTTCAAATTTTGAGATGAGGCTACCAGCCACAAGGAAAAAGCTGGGTAATTAAGGTGTGAGTTATGGGTTATTTTTTAAGACGTTTGTCCTTTTATTTGGTGGCACTTCTTGTTGCAGCCACCATCAACTTTATTATTCCTCGTGCAATGCCGGGCGACCCGGTCACGATGATGTTCGCGAACGCAACAGTACAGGTTACCCCAGAGCGTATTGCAGCAATGAAAGAGCTGCTTGGTTTTGTCGATGGTAACTATTTCGTTCAATATCTTCACTACATGAAGAACATTCTGAGCTGGGAGCTCGGTACTTCTATTAAGTACTTCCCGCTATCAGTAAACAGCCTACTAGGCAGTGCATTTGGCTGGTCACTATTCTTGGCTGGTACCGCGGTTATCCTTTCTTTCTCTATTGGTTCGGTACTTGGCATCTTCGCCGCTTGGAAACGTGGTTCTAAGTTCGATACGTTCATCACTCCTGGCATGCTGATTATTCAAGCAATGCCACAAGTCGTTATCGCAATGATGGCCATGTTCATCTTCGCGATTGGCCTTAAGTGGTTCCCTACAGGCTACGCTTACACTGCCGGCCAGCTCCCTGACTGGACAAGTTGGGAGTTCATCAAAGATGTGCTGTATCACGCAGTACTACCGCTTATCTGTGCAACCGTGATTCAAATCGGCGGCTTCTTAGTAAACATGCGTAACAACATGATTAACCTGCTCAACGAAGACTACATCACCATGGCCAAAGGCAAAGGCCTGAGCGAAAACCGCGTGGTCTTTAACTACGCCGCTCGTAACGCACTACTGCCAAGTGTCACGGCGCTTTCGATGTCTCTTGGTGTGGCTATCGGTGGTCAATTGATTATCGAAATCATCTTTAACTACCCAGGCCTTGGCTCAGTACTACTCAACGCAATTCACGCACGTGATTACCAAGTACTTCAGGGGCAGCTACTCATTATGACTCTGTTTATGCTCTTCTTTAACTTAGCGGCAGACATGCTTTATGTCGTGCTTGATCCTCGTCTACGTAAGGGAGGCAAATAACCATGAAAGGTTTCTTACAGCTAGTATGGCGCAATGGAACGGCCAGACTTGGACTCTCAATCATTGGTTTGTTCGTCTTTGTGGCGGTTGCAGCACCGCTGATTACCAAACATGCCCCAGATAAACGTACTGGTAACTCTCATGAGTACCCAAGTGTCATCGTGAAAATGGCTCAGTCTAACCCTGACGGTTGGGTTGCCACCAATCTCGCCGATGATCGCCGCACTCTACTGATGTCGAAAAAAGCCGATCACACACTGGGCACAACCCGTATGGGTCGTGATGTTTGGTCACAAGTCGCTTATGGCGCACGTGTTTCATTAATGGTTGGCTTTGGTGCAGGTCTTACGGTGTGTTTTCTAGCAACGGTTATCGGCATCTCTGCGGGTTACTTTGGCGGCCGAGTGGATGAAGTACTTACCGCAGCGATGAACATCATGTTGGTCATTCCGCCATTCCCACTCCTCTTCGTTGTGGCAGCCTTCATTGGTGAAGCAGGGCCACTGACCATCGCACTGGTGATTGGCTGTATGTCGTGGGCCTGGGGCGCGAGGGTTATCCGTGCACAAACCCTTTCTCTACGTGAAAAAGAGTTTGTAAAAGCCGCAGAAGTACTGGGTGAGTCACGTCTTCGCATCATCTTTGTAGAGCTACTACCAAACCTTATCTCTATCGTTGGTGCGAGCTTCATCGGTTCGGTGATGTACGCCATCTTGATGGAAGCGACCATCTCATTCCTAGGTATGGGCGATCCAAACACGATCAGCTGGGGCATCATGCTCTACAACGTGCAAACCTCATCAGCAATGCTTATTGGCGCTTGGTGGGAAGTCATCGCACCGTGTTTGGCACTGACCTTCTTGGTAACGGGCCTAGCACTGCTTAACTTTGCCGTCGACGAAATCGCTAACCCTCAGCTTCGTTCACACAAAGGCATGAAGCGCTGGAAGAAAATCCAAGCACAAGACAAAAAAGAACGCGAGGTTGAAGTCGCGCCACAAAATGCACTATGGAGCGGAGATCGTTAATCATGTCAGACCCACTAATTTCAATCCGTAACCTTTGTGTTGACTATATTACTGATGCCGGCGATGTCCGTGCCTGTAACAACGTCAGCTTTGATATCGGCAAGGGCGAAGTATTTGGCCTAGCTGGTGAGTCGGGCTGTGGTAAATCCACCGTTGCTTTCTCATTGATGCGCTTGCATAAGCCACCTGCATACATCAGCGGTGGTCAGGTACTGTTCAATGGTGAAGACATTCTTCAATACAGTGACGAACGCATGCAGTCGTTCCGCTGGAGTGAAATGTCGATGGTGTTCCAAAGTGCGATGAACGCACTAAACCCAGTACTCACCATGGAAGAGCAATTCTGCGATGTGATTATGCGTCACACTAACTTAACTCGTCAGCAAGCAGTAAAGCGCGCACAAGGTCTGTTAGAAATCGTCGATATTCACCCAAGTCGTTTGAACGACTACCCACACCAATTCTCTGGTGGTATGCGCCAGAGATTGGTTATCGCGATTGCTTTAGCGCTGAATCCAAAGATGATCATCATGGATGAGCCAACCACAGCACTCGACGTGGTCGTGCAGCGCGAGATCTTACAAAAGATCTACGCACTGAAAGAAGAGTTTGGTTTCTCTATCTTGTTCATAACCCACGACATCTCTTTGATGGTCGAGTTCTCCGATCGCATTGGCATCATGTATTCCGGTGAGCTTATCGAAGTGGCACCGTCAAAACAGATCCTTGAGTCACCATACCACCCTTACACCAAAGGTCTGGGTAGCTCATTCCCACCTTTGACGGGCCCAAAAACCAAGCTGACGGGTATTCCAGGCAACCCACTGAACCTTCTGGAAATACCACAAGGGTGCCGATTCCAAGCTCGCTGCGAACGTGTCCACGAAGCGTGTACGCGAGTACCCACTAAGCTGCGTCAAATCGAGCACAACCGTTTTTCTAACTGCCACTTGTACGGTGAACCTATTGCCGTTGCGCAAGAGTTGTCATAACGACCACCAGCGAAATAAGTAAGTACTAACAAGGATTTCTGGAGAACCATTATGAGCAACTTTGGTGAACTACTGATAGAAGGCAACAATGTTGTTAAGGACTTCCCTATCAACAGTAATGCCCTATCTCAACCTATGATGCGAGCCATTAACGATGTCTCGTTCAAAATGTACAAGAGCCGCGGCCTTGCCGTGGTTGGTGAGTCGGGCTCGGGTAAATCAACGACCGCTAAGATGATCGCTAAGATGTATGCCCCAAGCGGCGGCGAAATCAAATATCGCGGCCGTGACATTCAAGAGATCAAATCAAACCGCGATCTGATGCAATACCGCGAAGGCGTACAAATGGTATGGCAAGACCCGTTTGGCTCGCTAAACCCAACCCATACCATTTTCCACCACATCGCGCGTCCGCTGCTGATCCACAACAAAGTCAGCAAAGGCAACAAAAAAGAACTCGAAGAGCGTGTATACAGTCTTTTAGAACAAGTGGGCTTGATCCCGCCAAAAGAGACCGCAGCGAAATACCCGCACCAACTCTCTGGCGGTCAGAGACAGCGCGTTAACCTAGCCCGCAACATCGCTGTAGGTGCGGAAGTCGTGCTAGCAGATGAGCCAACATCGATGCTCGACGTATCGATTCGTGCCGGTGTTCTCAATCTGATGGAAGAGATGAAGTTTGAGAAGCAAATGTCGCTGCTCTACATCACCCACGACATTGCAACCGCACGCTACATAGCAGAAGACATTTCAGTGATGTACGTCGGCCATATGGTGGAATGGGGCGATACCGATGAGGTCATTGCTAACCCACAACACCCGTATACCCAGCTTTTGGTTTCAGCTGTACCTGATCCAGCGAAGTCTATTCATGAAAAACTGGCTGGTAACAAAGGTGAGATCCCGCTTTGGACGCCAGAATCTGTCGGCTGCCCATTCTCAGGTCGCTGTACACACGCTACCAGCAAATGTCGTGAAGCACTGCCTGGTGTCACTAAACTGTCTGACAACCACTTTGTCCGTTGTTATTTATACGAAAACTAAACTTTTTGGCTCCCGTTTTGGGAGCCCATCCATACCGAGAGAGAAGTAATGGAAGAAAACATGCAGCTGCTGACCAACCACATTGGCTACCATGCGAACAGCGAGAAGCGTGCCATTTTGATGGCATCACTCGCTCAACACGAAGTCGCAAGCGCATTCTTAATCGATGCGCAAAGTGATGAGATTGTGCTTGAGCTTAATCCTATCGGTGGTTCCAAAGTGGATAATTGGCACATGGGTGTTTTCTTCACCATCGACTTTAGTCAGTGGACAGAGCAAGGCCGCTACTATTTACGTTACCAAAACATCAAATCACAGACGTTTGAAGTGGGCGACACCTCGCTCCACAACCGCAGTTTCTCCGACATTATTCACTACTTCAAATCGCAGCGCTGTGGCGGTGAATTTGATATCGCAGACAAGAGCGCTCCCATTGTGGGGAGCTCACAACGCGTTGATGTGCACGGCGGCTGGTATGACGCGTCTGGTGATGTGAGCAAGTACTTAAGTCACCTGTCCTATGCCAACTACCTAAACCCCCAGCAAATTCCTATGGTGGTTTGGAATATGCTCAAAGCCCACGACTTGGTAGGCAAAGAAGCAGAACCTAATTTCGTCACCTCACGACTACTTGAAGAAGCGTTGCATGGCGCAGAGTTCCTTAAACGCATGCAGCACCCTAGTGGTTTCTTCTACATGACGGTATTTGATAAGTGGAGCAAAGATACCGCGCAGCGAGAAATCTGTGCCTACGAAACACAGCTTGGTCATAAGAGAAATGACTATGAGGCAGGCTTTCGTCAAGGCGGCGGCATGAGCATCGCAGCGCTCGCGAAAACCAGTCAGGTCGCGAGCCTGACTCGCGAACAATCACACGATTATTTGGAAGCAGCAAAAAAAGGCTACTGGCACCTCAAAGAGCACAACAACCGTTATTTGAACGACCAAACAGCTAACATTATCGACGAATACTGCGCACTCATGGCCAGCATCGCCCTATTCCAAGCCAGCGGCGAGCAGCAATACTTGAGCGAAGTTCGCGACTGGGTAGAGGCACTAAATCAACGCGCTCAAAGTGACCAGCAGCACAGCTTCTACTGGTCAGCGAACTCAGATGGTAGCCGCCCTTATTTCCACGCCGCCGAGGCGGGGCTACCCGTGATAGCACTGACCGAATATCTCGCCATCGAGCCAGATCGCCAGCGTGCATTGCAAGTTCAATCACTGCTGACTCAAGCCTGCCAGTTTGAAGTGTCCATCACTGATGATGTTTACAACCCATTTGGTTATCCAAGACAGTATGTAAAAGCGGTAGACGGAGACAAACACAATGCATTTTTCGTCCCGCACAACAACGAATCTGGTTACTGGTGGCAAGGTGAAAATGCTCGCATCGCTTCCCTTGCCTCCATGGCGCTACTAGCTCAGCCACATCTTGTTAATGATGAGCTTAAAGCTCAGCTCGAACACTACGCCAATGACTGTATCAACTGGGTCCTCGGCGCTAACCCATACGACATGTGCATGCTCGATGGGCATGGTCATAACAATCCAGATTACCTACCTGAGATTGGCTTTTTTAACGCCTTAGGGGGGGTGTGTAATGGCATCACATCTGGATTTGAAGATGAATCCGATATCGCCTTCAAACCCGAAAAACACAAAGACGACATGCTACAGAACTGGCGCTGGGGAGAGCAATGGATCCCTCACGCAGGCTGGCTTCTGCTGGCTCTAGCGCTGTGGCAACAACACTATAAAAAATAAAGGGAATCATCATGGCTCGGTATAAAGTAGGTATCGACGGTGGGGGAACCTCCTGCCGCGCTCGAATTATCGATGACAATAACCAACTCGTTGGCGAAGCCAAAAGCGGCAGTGCCAACATCATGCTAGGCGCAGAACTGGCGATGCAATCTATCATCGATTCCATCGAGCAAGCAGCAACGCAAGGCGGCTTAGACGCGTCATCGTTTTCACAAATGGACGTTGGCCTTGCGCTTGCCGGTGCCGAACACAAAGCCAGTTACCACGCCTTTATGAATACCGCACACCCGTTTGCCAGTGTGACGCTCAATACTGATGGCTATGGCGCTTGTTTAGGTGCCCACCAAGGCGAAGATGGCGCAATTATGATTGCTGGCACCGGCTCTGTTGGCCTTTGCATTCAAGGTAATACGCAGCATGTCGTTGGTGGCCGAGAATTCCCAATTTCCGACCAGGGCGGCGGCGCAGTAATGGGACTAAGACTGATTCAGCAAGTGCTACTCATTCAAGATGGCATCAAGCCGCCTTCCCCTCTCGCTGAGATTGTTATGACCCATTTCAACCACGATATTGATGCAATTGTTGAGTGGTCTAAGAGCGCACTACCGCGCGATTACGGGCAGTTTTCACCGGCAATTTTTGAATACGCCTACCTCAACGACAACTTAGCCAAATCGCTGCTGCAACAGACTGCAGACGATATTGAAATGTTCCTTTGCGCGCTAAACCAGCGCGGTGCTGACAAGATCTGCCTGATGGGCAGCATCGCTG
The DNA here is from genome assembly GCF_040412085.2 of Vibrio sp. CB1-14. Lineage (NCBI taxonomy): Bacteria > Pseudomonadati > Pseudomonadota > Gammaproteobacteria > Vibrionales > Vibrionaceae > Vibrio > Vibrio chaetopteri. The sequence continues at coordinate 3,152,461 of NZ_CP115920.1, forward strand.
AACGCATCTTCGATTGGTTATCGCCTGCCGCACAGCGCTGGATCGTCGCTCCACAAGGAGATGCGATGGATGGTGCCTTGATGATGGCAGGCACTGAGAAACACAACCTGTACTAGTAAGGGGCGGATATGGATTTTCGTGTCGATTTAGCCATTGTAGAACGCTTGCCAAAAGGCTGCCGCTTTGGCTTAACCTTGCATAACTTGTCTGAGAAAAGCCATACCAATTGGCAGCTGCATTTTGTTTTCGAGCGTTTTATTACGCCAGACAGCTTATCTCAAGGCAACCTTACGCAGGTCGGCACCTTCTGTAGCCTCAACATTGAAGGGACGCCTCTATACGCTAACAACCATGTATACGTTGAATTTTGTATTGCCACAGCACCTTTAAAATCACTCAATGATGGCATTCGAGAGGCCTACCTCAATACTGATAGCTTAACCCAGTATCCGGTGACCACATCCCCTATTGTACTTGGTTCAGGAGAAGACAAATCTAATCCAATTGGCGATGTCTTTGAAGGCAGACACGGTCTGATCCCAGAGCCACAATCCATCGAACTTGGCGACAGCGTGTATGAGCTAACGCGTTACAGCCAGATCTGCGTCGAAGATCAAGCGATGCAATCGGTCGCCAATTGGCTTAAGGATGAGATCGATCGTTTGTTCTCGATCACGACCAAGTCCATCGGTCAGCAAGATATTCGTTTTCGACACTCACCAGTGCTAGACAATGAAGCCTACAAACTGCGTGTTGATCACACCGGAATTGAAATTGAATCCAATGGCAACGCCGGGTTTGTGTATGGCTGCGCAACGCTGATGCAATTGATGGACTTTGATAAAGACCGTCACACCTTGTATGTCCCTCACGTTCAAATTCACGATGCTCCGCGTTTTCGCTATCGCGGCGTCATGCTCGACAGTGCACGCAGCTTTCAGCCAATAAGCGAAATCAAGCGTCTTTTGAACCTCCTTGCTCACTACAAGATCAACACCTTTCATTGGCACCTGACTGACGATGAAGCATGGCGCCTTGAGATCCACGCCTTTCCTGAACTGACTGAAGTGGGTGCGTGGCGCGGTGCTGAGCGCGCTTTAGAGCCTCAACTGCACAGTATCCAGCGCGACTATGGTGGTTACTATACCCAGCAAGAGGTGGCTGAGATTATTGAGTACGCCGCAGCGCGCAACATCCAAGTCATACCTGAAATTGACGTCCCGGGTCACAGCCGTGCCGCGATCAAATCGTTGCCACATCTGCTTGTCGACAAAGAAGACAGCTCTAGCTATCGCAGTGCCCAGAACTACTGCGATAACGTACTTTCTCCCGGCTTACCAGGCACCTATCAGTTTCTTGATACTGTATTTGAAGAAGTGGCGGCTCTGTTTCCTTCACCTTTCATTCATATTGGCGCCGACCAAGTTCCGGTTGGAGTATGGAGTGACAGTCCAAGCTGCCATACATTGATGGCAGAGCATGGTTATCACAATCCAAAAGATCTCCAAGGCCATTTACTGCGTCATGTTGAAGATAAACTGAAATCACTCGGCAAGCGCATGCTGGGTTGGGAAGAAGGCAACCTAGTCAACAAAGTCAGTAAAGACACCATTGTTTACTCTTGGCTAAGCGAAGAAGCGGCGATTAACTCCGCCAAGCTCGGCTACGACGTCATTCTACAGCCAGGTCAAAGCACCTATCTCGACATGGCGCAAGACAACAACACCACCGAACTCGGCGTGCATAGCGCGAACGCCATTACCCTAGAGAAAGCCTATCACTATGAGCCGCTGGCTCAGCTGCATCCAGATGATCCCGTAAAGAAACGCATTTTGGGTATGCAAGCGGCTGTCTGGACAGAGAGGATCACCTCACCTGACACACTCGACTATATGATGTTCCCACGCCTTACTGCATTAGCAGAAACTGCGTGGAGCACCAGTAACCACAAAGATTATCGCGCCTTTCTGTCGCGGCTTAAACGCCATCTTAGTTTACTCGACAGGCAGCACGTGAAATACAAGCACCCTTGGCCGACAGGGCAAGGAATACAAGGCGCGCAATATCAAACGCAGCGCCAACAACAAAACAACCGGTTTTAATTTCCCCAATAAGGATATCATCATGCAATACGGCTACTTCGATAACGAGAACCGAGAATATGTTATCACTCGTCCCGATGCCCCTGCTCCTTGGACTAACTACCTAGGGACAGAAAAATTCTGTACCGTCATCTCGCACAACGCGGGCGGTTACTCGTTCTACAACTCCCCAGAATACAATCGCGTCACCAAATTCCGTCCTAACGCGACGTTTGATCGTCCTGGGCACTATGTGTATCTACGTGATGATGAGACGGGCGACTACTGGTCAATCTCTTGGCAGCCTGTGGCAAAAAGCCTAGATGAAGCCGATTACGAAGTGCGTCACGGCCTGTCTTACTCTAAGTTCAAATGCCAATACTCCGACATCGAAGCCACCAAAACCCTATTCGTGCCAAAAGGTGAAGATGCGGAAGTATGGGATGTAGTGATCCGCAACACAGGCGACAAACCGCGCACTATCAGCGCGTTCTCATTTGTCGAGTTCTCGTTTAGCCACATTGCCTCAGACAACCAAAACCATCAGATGTCACTCTATTCTGCGGGTACCAGCTATCAAGATGGCGTGATTGAGTACGACCTGTTCTACAACACCAATGACTTTGAAGGTTACTACTACCTAGCGTCTACGTTCACTCCGGACAGCTACGATGGTCAGCGTGATAACTTCCTTGGCTTGTACCGCGATGAATCAAACCCGATTGCCGTCGAAAAAGGTCAATGTTCGAACCATACCCAAACCTGTTACAACCATTGTGGCTCTTTGCATAAGCAATTTACTATTGCCCCAGGTGAAGAAGTGCGTTTCGCATACGTACTGGGTATTGGTAAAGGCAACGGCGAGCGTCTGCGTGCCAAGTACCAAGACTTGTCTGAAGTCGATGCAGCCTTTGATGCGATTAAAGCACACTGGGATGAGCGCTGTGCTAAGTTCCAAGTGACGTCGCCTAACGAGGGTCTGGACGCCATGCTTAACACATGGACGCTGTACCAAGCGGAAACCTGTGTAGTTTGGTCACGCTTTGCATCTTTCATTGAGGTCGGCGGTCGTACTGGTTTGGGTTATCGCGATACCGCGCAAGATGCGATGGCTGTCCCTCACTCAGCACCGGAAATGACACGTAAACGCATCGTTGATCTACTGCGTGGTCAGGTGAAAGCGGGTTATGGTTTGCACCTATTCGATCCAGATTGGTTCGATCCTGAAAAAGCCGATGTTGAACCATCAAAATCACCAACGGTGGTTCCAACCCCAAGTGATGAAGATAAGATCCACGGCATTGCCGATACCTGTTCCGATGACCATTTATGGTTAGTACCAACGATTTGTCGCTACGTGATGGAAACAGGCGAAACAGACTTCTTTGATGAGGTGATCCCTTACGCTGACGGCGGCAATGCGACCGTTTACGAGCACATGAAAGCGGCACTTAACTTTACCGATGAGCACGTGGGTGCCACAGGTATCGCCAAAGGTCTGCGCGCGGACTGGAATGACTGTCTAAACCTAGGCGGTGGTGAGTCATCCATGGTGGCTTTCCTACATTTCTGGGCACTGCAAGACTTTGTTGACCTCGCACGCAACCGTGGTGAGCTTGATGATGTCGCCTACTACCAACAAATGGCGCAAAAAGTTCAAGACGCCTGTGAAACGCATCTTTGGGATGAAGACGGTGGCTGGTATATCCGCGGTATCACCAAAAACGGCGACAAGGTCGGTACCAGTAAACAAACCGAAGGTAAGGTTCACCTTGAGTCCAACACCTGGGCGGTGGTGTCTGGCGCAGTGAGCGATGAGCGCGGCAAGAAAGCCATGGATGCGGTTGATGAGTACCTCTACTCAGACTACGGCCTACACCTTAATGCGCCATCATTCGCGACACCAAACGATGATATCGGCTTTGTCACTCGTGTTTATCAGGGCGTAAAAGAAAACGGCGCGATCTTCTCGCATCCAAACCCATGGGCATGGGTCGCTGAAGCGAAACTGGGGCGCGGCGATCAAGCGATGAAGTACTATGACGCGCTCAACCCGTATAACCAAAACGACATGATCGAAACGCGCATTACAGAACCATACTCTTACGTGCAGTTCATCATGGGTCGTGACCACCAAGACCATGGCCGTGCTAACCACCCTTGGCTAACGGGTACCTCTGGCTGGGCTTACTTCGCCGCGACCAACTATATCCTAGGTGTAAGACTGAGCTTTGATGGCCTCGTGGTTGACCCATGTATTCCAACAGAGTGGCCGGGATTTGAAGTGACTCGCCAATGGCGCGGTGCGACGTATCAAATCAAAGTCGACAACCCAAACAACGTCAGCAAAGGCGTGAAATCTATCACCCTAAACGGCGAAGCGATTGAGGGTGCTATTCCACCGCAAGCGGAAGGCAGCGTGAACCAAGTTCATGTGGTATTGGGCTAATTCGCTCGGCAATGATGAGCTCTTGTGTGAGCTCATCATTGGTCACACTGCATGAGCAGATAACCTCTTAGGAGAGAGAGATGATCAAATTTGGAACAGGCGGCTGGCGCGCCTTTATTGGCGAAGAGTTCACTAAGGACAACGTGAAGCTCGTCGCTCAGGCGCTCGCCAACATTATTAAAGCTGAAAATGTTGCCGATCGCGGGTTCGTGATTGGCTATGACCGCCGTTTTTTATCCGACAAAGCGGGATGTTGGTTTGCAGAAGTATTGGCTGCCAACAGTATCCCAGTGAGCTTTATCGATAAGTTCGTACCTACCCCGATTGTTATGTACAAGGCGAAAAGCATGGGCTGTGCGTATTCTGCGTGCATCACCGCGTCTCATAACCCGGCAGATTACAACGGCATCAAGGTGTTTATTGAAGGTGGTCGTGACGCTGATGAGGTGATCACCGAGAAAATCGAAGCACAAATAGCTACCCTGACTCATCAAGAAGTCATTTCTGGCGATTTCGAGCTGTGCGTCGAGCGCGGCGCTATCACCGTTATTAACCCAATGAACGAGTTTGTTGATTCGATCATCGACCTTATCGATATCGATGCTATCAAACAAGCCAATCTTAAAGTGCTCATCGACCCGATGTTTGGGGTGGCGAAAAACGCACTGCAAACGGTACTTATCAACGGACGCTGTGATGTGGACGTCATCAACGATGGCAAAAACCCAGACTTTGGTGGCTTAATGCCTTCACCAAGTGCGGCAACCCTATATCGTCTTAAGCATCTAGTGGCGGCAGAGGGCTACGATATCGGTATTGGTACCGATGGCGATGCTGACCGTCTTGGCATCATTGATGAGCAAGGTAATTTCATTCACCCTAATGAAGTCTTACTACTGCTCTACTACTACCTACTTGAGTACAAAGGCTGGAAAGGCTCGGTGGTTCGCAATATCGCTACCACGCACCTACTGGATAAAGTTGCAGCCGACTACGGTGAAAAGAGCTTTGAGGTTCCCGTAGGCTTTAAGCACATCAGTAGCCAAATGGAAGCCGACGACTCACTGATTGGCGGAGAGAGCTCAGGTGGTTTAACCATTCGCGGCCACATCAAAGGTAAGGACGGCGTATTTGCCTCTAGCCTGTTGGTCGAAATGCTCAGTGTTACTCAGAAGACGCTCTCGGAACTGCTATCAGAGATCTACGGCAAGTATGGCTACGCCTATACCGCCGAAGGCGATTGCACCTTTAAACCATCACAAAAAGACAGCCTGTACCACAAACTCTACATCGAAAAACTGCTCCCTGAGTTTGAGTACGATATTGATAAGGTTAGCTACGCTGATGGCGCGAAAGTGTACTTTAATAATGGCGGCTGGGTGATTGCTCGCTTCTCTGGAACCGAGCCACTGCTACGCATCTTCTGTGAAATGGAAGACAAGGAACAAGCAGAATATGTTCTTCAACAGATGAAAGACTTTTTGTCTTTGTAGTCACTGTTTCCTTTTCTTTTTGCCCTAAGCGGTCTCGACTCACCTTCTTGACCGCCCATTAGCAAAAAGCTCCCTATAGGTGGAGAACATCTTTGCCCGGAACGACTGTCTCCGGGCTTTTTTGTAGTAATCCACTACTACCAAACATTGTAAAAAATTTGTTAACGTCAGAATTCGGCGATTCACTTCCCAACCACGACAAGCAACAAGGAGAGAACACGATGGCTAAGGTACTTATTATTGCAGGCGACTTTGTGGAAGATTATGAACTCATGGTGCCCTTCCAAGCGCTACTCATGCTGGGACACCAAGTCTCGGTGGTCTGCCCTGAAAAGAAAGCAGGCGAAACCATCAAAACCGCGATACATGATTTTGAAGGCGACCAAACCTACACCGAAAAGCCGGGGCACCTATTTACCCTCAATGCAGACTTCAGCAGCATTGATGCCACTGACTTTGATGCCCTACTTATCCCTGGCGGACGTGCACCAGAATACTTAAGACTGAACTCAGAGGTGATCGAGTTAGTACAAGCGTTCGCAGCAACGCAAAAACCGATTGCCGCAATTTGCCATGGCGCACAGCTACTTGCAGCCGCCAACGTCATTGAAGGGCGCACTATCTCAGCCTATCCAGCCTGTGCCCCAGAGGTGAAACTCGCTGGTGCCAGCTACGCTGATATTGAGGTCACCGACGCTGTTACCGACGGCCAGTTTGTCACCGCGCCAGCATGGCCTGCGCATCCGGCTTGGTTAGCTCAATTCAACAAACTGCTAACCTAAGACTAAAGCACAACAGACAATCACGAAGTAGCCGCTATGCTATTCAAACCCACTGTTCATTGGAGCCCTCACAAATGTGTGAAATCTACTCTGGTGCTGAGACTAACTTGTTTGAATTGAAGTCGCGTAGCGTGCGCATTGACGGAGTCGTCACCAGCATTCGACTGGAAGCCGTATTTTGGAAGATCATTGAAGAGATTGCGGAAGACGCCGAGATATCGGTGGCGGAGTTTCTATCGAGGATTTATCGAGAAGTGGTCGAAAAGCGAGGCGAAATCGGTAACTTCACCTCTCTGCTTCGTGTGGCCTGCACCACCTATCTGAATAATGGTCAGCGTATCGAGCTCTAGTTTCCACAGCACGCATTAAGCAAAAGCAACGATGCCTTGGGCATCAACACTCACCGCGACACTTTGGCCAACATCAAGTGCTTGTAATGAGGTCGCCAGTACGCGGGTGCCTTCAATATCCACCACATAGCGGCAATGATCACCCATAAACTGCTGCTCAATAACCGTAATAGTGCTTTTATCTGATTGGGTCAATTGAATGTGCTGTGGACGCACCAAGAGTTGGCAATCAGCGCCGTGTTCAATCAAGGCACAGGACTGGGCTTCAACTTGGCCGATAGCCGTCTCGAAGGTTGTGTCATTGACATGCTTGGCTTGCAAGTAGCTGCCACCTCCTAAGAAGTCCGCAACGAACTTACTTGATGGGCAGAAATAGAGCTCCGATGCCGAGCCATATTGCTCAATCACACCTTGGTTCATCACTGCCATTTTGTCGGCAAACGCGAACGCTTCTTCGCGGCTATGAGTCACGAAAATGGCAGTCACACCCTGCTTTTTGAAGATTTTTCGGATCTCGCGGATCAGCTCGTGGCGCACTTGGGTATCGATGTTGGAGAATGGTTCATCCAGTAGCAATAGATCCGGTTTGTAGGCCAAACTGCGCGCGATCGCTACTCGCTGCTGCTGACCACCCGATAACTGATGAGGATAACGGTCAATGAACTGTTCTAAATGCACAAGTGACAGCATTTCCTTCACGATTGTATCTTGCTCTGACTTCGAAATGCCCTTAAGTCCAAATGCCACGTTCTGCGCCACCGTTAGGTGAGGAAACAGCGCGTAGTCTTGAAAGATCATGCCAATGTTGCGCTGCTCTGGCGGCATCCAAGTTTCACCATTATCAATCTCACGCTCACCCAGCGTCATCTTACCTGCTGAGAGCGGCAATAGACCGGCGATGGCTTTCAGTAAAGTCGTCTTACCGCAGCCACTGGCGCCTAGCAAACAAACAATTTCACCTTGATTAACCTCTAGAGACAAGTTCTCAAGGATCGTTTGATCGTCATACTGACAAGATAAATTTTCAATCGACAGTGCAGTGGTCATCAGTGATTTTGCTCCAATGAACGGTTTACAATAATGAGCGGCAGTAAGCCAACTAGTACCAACAAGACGGCTGGCATCGCAGCAAGCTCCAGATGCTCATCTGAGGCAAAGTTAAATACGTAGGTGGCCAAGGTTTCAAAGTTGAATGGACGCAGTAACAGTGCAGCATTGAGCTCTTTCATCGACTCTATAAACACCAAAAGGCCTGCAATCAAAACGCCACGTTTAATGAGCGGCAAATGCACGCGAACCAACATCTGGTTCTTCTTACAACCCATTGTGCGCGAGGCCATATCAAGCGAAGGGGAAACCTTGCTGAGACTAGTTTCAATACTGCCAATCGCTACCGCAGAAAAACGCACCACCATGGCAAAAATCAGCGCAAACATCGAGCCAGAGAAGATCAGGCCAGGACGCTGCCAGTCCATTGCTTTAGCAAAATCATTTACCGAATGATCCATAAACAGAACGGTCACCATCACACCAATCGCTAAAACCGTTCCTGGTACGGCATAACCCAGAGACGAGGCTCGCATGAAAACAACACCCTTGCGACTTGGATCTAGGCGGCGATAGAAGTTAACCACCAAAGCGACGATCACACCGATGATGGCGGCAATGATAGAGACCTGCAAACTGTTGATGGCATAAGTCTGGAACTCTTCTGTCCAACTTTGCTCAAAGTACTTGTAGGCATAAATCACTAACTGACCAAGCGGGAAGATAAACGCTGCCGATACCAATCCCCAACACCAAGTTAATGCCGCCCACTTCTTCCAGCCACGTAACTCATAACGAAAATCTTCATGGCTATTGTACTGACTTTGAAACAGTTTCTGCTTGCGGCGACTGTAACGCTCTGCACCTAGCAGGAGTACAATCACTACCATCATCACGGCGGAAATTTTGGCTGCCGCACTCAAGTTGGAATAGCCAAGCCAAGTGTCGTAAACCGCCGTGGTTAAGGTACTGACTGCAAAGTAGCTTACCGTACCAAAGTCACCAATGGTTTCCATCGCCACCAGCGACAAACCCACTGCAATTGATGGGCGAGCGAGTGGCAATGAGATACGCCAAAAGCTTTCCAACGGCGAGCACTTAAGCAGCCTTGCCGATTGCAGCAAAGAGACATTTTGCTCCATAAATGCCGCGCGGCACAGCAGATAGACGTAAGGATAAAGCACTAAAGACAACACAACCGTGGCGCCACCAACCGTGCGAATATCCGGGAACCAGTAATCGCCCGCTTGCCAGGCAAACACATCACGCAACCACACTTGAATAGGGCCGGCAAAATCAAACCAATCGGTGAAGATATAACCAATAATATAGCCCGGCATCGCCAAAGGCAGCACCAGCGCCCATTGCAATACTCGCTCCGTCGGCAGGCGGCACATAGCCATCAGCCAAGCACTTGGCACACCAAAAATAAGCGAAAGCAGTAGAACGCCAACCACCAATTTGATGGTATTGAGGATATAGGTGGGCATCACCGTCGACATCAGGTGTGCGAAAAGATCACTTGATTCACCAAGTGCGGTATAGAAGATCGCTAAAATAGGCAAAACCAGTAGCAGAGTAAGCACTCCACTACTGGTTTTCCAAACAACATTTTTTTCTTTCATTGCCTAAACATACATCAGGCGACGCGAAGTCGAGAAGTCATAAACCAGATTGAATAAGGGGGCATTATACCCCCTTTTTTCGATTATAGGTCGAACTTAACTTCATCTAACAATTTGATCGCTGTGCTGTGGTAACCAGCAATGTCGTCTAGCGAGATAGTATCTGCTTTGAAGTCACCCCAAGATTCCACAAGCTCAGAGCGCTTAACGCCTTCTTTCACTGGGTACTCGTAGTTCACTTCTGCGTACATTTGCTGAGATTTTTCGCCTGTTAGAAACTCCATTAGCTTCAGTGCATTTTCTTTGTTTGGCGAATATTTCGCCATTGCCATGCCACTCACGTTAACGTGTGTGCCAGTGGTTTCTTGATTAGGGAAGTTGATGTAAACCGCATCAGCCCACGCTTTTTGCTCTTTATCATTAACCATTTTGCCTAGGTAGTAGCTGTTACCTAGAGAAACATCACAAAGGCCTTCTTTGATCGCTTTAACTTGAGCGCGGTCGTTGCCTTGTGGCTTACGAGCTAGGTTCGCTTTTACGCCTTCTAGCCACTCTTTCGTTTCTGCTTCACCATGGTGAGCAATCATAGATGAAACCAAAGATACATTGTAAGGGTGCTTACCGCTACGAGTACAGATTTTGCCTTTGTATTCTGGGTTAGCAAGGTCTGCATAGTTGAACTCTGCACCTAGCTTACCAACACGGTCACGTGATGAGTAAACGTTACGAGTACGCAGAGTCAGTGCAAACCACTCATTCTCTTTATCACGGTACTGAGCAGGAACGTTCGCGTTAATCACGTCGCTATCTACCGCTTGAACAACGTCCTTATCAGTCAGCTCTGCAAGGCGGCTGATGTCCGTTGTTAGCACAACGTCAGCAGGGCTGTATTCGCCTTCTTGCGCAAGCTTCTCTGCCAAGCCTTTCTTAGCAAACTTAACGTTTACCTTGATGCCCGTCTCTTTAGTGAATTCATTGAACATTGGTTCAACAAGGAAAGGTTGACGGTAAGAGTAAACGTTGACTTCTTCCGCAGCCATCGCTGGAGCGGCAAAGCTTGCTGCGATTGCAGAAAGAGTTAGCAGTTTTTTCATTGTTTAGTTCCTTTAATTCATAATGAGAACGTTTATCAGTTGCGTTATTATATTCATAATGATTTGGAAAACAATGATCTGATATAAAAAAACCTGCCAAATATGGCAGGTTTTTAATAAAAGTGTAACTAAACGTTACTTCATGCTAACAAACTCTGGGTAAGCACCTACACCACAGTCATGCATGTCCATACCTTCTAGCTCTTCTTCTTCCGTTACACGGATACCGATGGTTGCTTTCAGTACCGCCCATACCGCTAGGCTCGCTGCGAATACCCAACCGAAGATAACTGCCGCACCTAAAAGCTGTGCACCGAACGTTGCATCACCGTTGCTTAGTGGAACAACCATTAGGCCGAAGAAACCACACACACCGTGAACTGAGATAGCACCCACTGGATCGTCAATCTTAAGCTTGTCCAGACCGATGATGCTGAATACCACTAGCGCGCCACCTACTGCACCGATTGCTACAGAGTAAACTGGTGATGGAGACAGTGGGTCTGCTGTGATTGCTACCAGACCAGCTAGTGCACCGTTAAGAATCATCGTTAGGTCAGCTTTGCCCCAAGTTGTCTTACACACTAGCATTGCTGCGATTGCACCCGCTGCTGCTGCTGCGTTGGTATTTAGGAAGATTTGACCAACCGCTGTTGCGTTCTCGAAGTCAGAAACCATTAGCTGAGAACCGCCGTTGAAACCGAACCAACCTAGCCATAGGATGAACGTACCAAGTGTTGCTAGCGGCATGTTCGAACCTGGGATTGGGTGGATTTCACCGTTTTTACCGTATTTACCTTTACGAGCACCCAGTAGTAGAACACCTGCTAGAGCTGCTGACGCACCGGCCATGTGAACGATACCTGAGCCTGCGAAATCACTGAAGCCAGCTTCTGATAGGAAACCGCCGCCCCATGTCCAGTAACCTTCCATTGGGTAGATGAACGCTGTTAGCACTACAGAGAAGATTAGGAAAGACCAAAGCTTCATACGCTCAGCAACCGCACCAGAAACAACTGACATTGCTGTAGCTACGAATACTACCTGGAAGAAGAAGTCCGACTCTAGAGAGTGGTCTGCGCCTTCACCTTGAGTGCCAATTAGCGCACCAAATGATGGTAGCCAACCGCCTTCACCGTTATCAACATACATAATGTGATAGCCCACGATGAGGTAACAAGTACACGCAATCGCGTAAAGACAGAAGTTTTTGGTTAAGATTTCTGTTGTGTTCTTTGAGCGGACTAAACCCGCCTCTAACATGGCGAAACCTGCCGCCATCCACATTACTAATGCGCCTGAAATAAGAAAGTAAAAAGTGTCCAGCGCGTAACGCAGTTCGCTCACAGTCGTTGCTAATTCCATAATAAGTTCTCCAATCCCTTAAAGTGCTTCAGCGTCCATTTCGCCCGTACGAATACGTACTGCTTGGGCTAGGTCGTACACAAATATTTTTCCGTCGCCAATCTTGCCGGTTTGAGCAGCGTTAGTGATCGCTTCAATAACTCGGTCTACGTTGTCTGCGTGCGTCGCAATCTCAAGTTTTACTTTCGGTAGAAAGTCCACTTGATACTCCGCACCACGATATAATTCTGTGTGTCCTTTCTGACGGCCAAATCCTTTGACCTCAGAAACGGTCATTCCCTCAATACCAACATCTGCAAGTGCTTCTCTTACATCATCGAGTTTGAATGGTTTAATGATTGCGTTAATAAGTTTCATGGCATCCCCTTCGCCTTTTATCCCTGTTACGTATTCTAGTAATCAAGGTACGTGCCAACTTTTTAACTCATTGAAAAACAAAGGATTGATATTTTCATGTTGCACAAATGAAAATACCTTGCACTTAGTTGGTGCAAGGTATTCACAAAAATAATGCGTTTAATGTTATTAGCACTAGGAGTGTGCAAATTTGGGGCAAACGATCAGCACCTGTTATGAATAAAGCGCTCCCATTGCTCCAAAACTGAACAAAAATCTTCCAGTCCACACTCGCTATGGCTCTCGCTCTCGTAGACAGAAAACTCTTCATCCATCTCCATTAAGCTATCAAAAGCTAAGGAATTTTCGTAAACATGAACCTCCGAGTCCACCACACTTAATGAGATCTCTTTACCTTGCCACTTAAACTCATTGCCCGAAAACTGGGCAGCTTTAGTGAGCAAAGCTGTTATTTCCGTGATGGTGTGGTCACTGGTACTGATCTCTTCTTGTAGTAATCGGGCTATCACTTCTTGGCCCATTTCACATCTCACTAGGTACTCCCCAGTAAAGCTGTTTTTAATAAACTCGAATTCCATCACTGTTTCTCTTGGTAATCTCGCGGTGAGTATACCTTAGTTTGCAAGACAATCGGGTATACTCAAAAGCATCTTCCGATAACATGTTCAACGTATGCAGCTTAACTCTCTCATTGCTAAACAAATTGTCGATCGTGCGAAAAAGATCATCGATTACTCTATTAACGTGATGGATGAAAATGGTGTCATCATTGGCTCAAGTGATCCTTCGAGGCTGCATCAGATCCACGAAGGCGCGCTACTAGCGATCCGCGATAACCGCACCTTAGAGATCAATGACTCCGTTGCCTCTACCCTTTCAGGGGTTAAAAAAGGCATCAATCTACCTATTATCTACGACGAGAACGTGATTGGAGTTGTGGGTATCTCTGGTACACCGGAAGAGGTACGCAGTTATGGTGAGCTGGTCAAAATGACCGCAGAGCTTATCGTAGAACAGGCGGCCTTAATGTCGCAGGTGCAATGGAATAAACGACATCGCGAAGAGCTGCTTTTACAACTAATAGAAGGCTCGAGTTTAAACGAAGGCCAATTGCTCTCTATCGCGCAAAGGCTTGATCTCGACCTTGCTCAGCCTCGTGTTGCTACTGTGATCAAAGTGATCCCACGACCAGGAGAGCCAGTAACGCTTGAACACCTACAAAAGCTGGTGCATCTATTGGAGTATCCGGAGCGCGATAACATCGTCGGGATCGCTTCGGTATCAATGAATGAGATCGTGGTATTAAAGCCGGTGACGATTATCAATGACTCGTGGAGCCGCAAAGAAGAAGAGAAGCGTGTGGCAAAGCTGCTAAAACGTATCGACCAAGAGTGTGATTTTTCAATTCAAATGGCGATAGGTGACTACTTCCCAGAGCTGGTCGGTATTGCTAAATCCTATGAAACCGCCAAAGCGACGATCGAAAGTAGCCACAGTCTAGATGGCCCTATTTTGTTCTATCAAGACCGCAAGTTATCGGTACTAATAAGCAGCATCAAACACGATCCATGGCGCGCCAATCAACTAAAGACTCCGATTGAAAAACTGATTGCCGCGGACAGCAAAGGCGCGCTGTTGAAGACGTTGCGCACTTTTTTTGAGCAAAACTGCGATCTAGCTCAAACTTGTGAATCCCTCCATATACACCGTAACACTTTGCGATACCGACTCGACAAAATAGAGCAATTAACCAACTTAAACATCAATAACTTAGATGAAAAAGTACAACTCTACCTCGCGTTAAAATGTTTGTAACAAAATGGTTAATTTGTGCATCTGCACAAATTAACCATAACCATCAGTGATAAATTCGTCAGTTCGCATAAAGAAAACCTCCCCCTAAATGGCTACTCTTCCGCTCAATAAGGGCTTTTAGACCCAACGAAAAAATTATTAAAATTGCGGAAAACAAACCATGATTGAAGTCTCTACCTTAGGCGCACTAGCAGCTCTGATTGTTGCCATTGCCCTTATTCTTAAGAAAGTTCCACCTGCTTACGGCATGATCATCGGCGCCCTTGTCGGTGGTGTTGTCGGCGGCGTTTCTCTCACCGATACTGTTGCTCTAATGATCGGTGGTGCACAAGGCATTGTCACTGCAGTGCTACGTATTCTGGCAGCGGGTGTTTTGGCCGGCGTGCTAATCGAATCCGGCGCTGCAACTTCTATTGCTGAAACCATTGTCAAGAAAGTAGGCGAAACTCGCGCGCTTCTCGCCCTGGCGATTGCCACTATGATTTTAACTGCGGTTGGCGTATTCGTTGACGTGGCGGTTATTACTGTATCACCAATAGCACTGGCGATTGCACGCCGTGCTGACATCTCTAAAACTGCAATCTTGCTGGCGATGGTCGGCGGTGGTAAAGCGGGTAACGTGATGTCGCCAAACCCAAATGCGATCGCTGCTGCAGACGCATTCAACGTTCCTCTTACCTCGGTAATGGCCGCGGGTGTTATCCCTGGTCTGTGTGGCATGATCTTCGCCTACTTCATCGCGAAAAAGCTGGTAAACAAAGGCTCTAAAGTAGCAGAAAGCGAAGTGGTTGCGGTTGACCACTCTAAGCTGCCTACATTTGGCGCTGCCATTGTTGCCCCTCTCGTTGCTATCGCACTACTTGCGCTTCGCCCTATTGCTGGCATCAACGTTGACCCGCTTATCGCACTGCCACTAGGTGGCCTAATCGGTGCTGTCGTGATGGGACGCTTTGCCGATACCAACCACTTTGCAGTATCTGGCCTATCGCGCATGGCGCCAGTAGCTGTAATGCTTCTTGGTACAGGTACTCTTGCTGGCATCATCGCTAACTCAGGTCTTAAAGACGGTCTTATTGATGTGCTAACCGCGTCTGGCTTGCCTTCTTACCTTCTCGCGCCAATTTCTGGTGCCATGATGGCATTGGCAACGGCATCGACCACAGCAGGCACTGCGGTTGCATCCAGCGTATTTAGCTCAACCATTCTTGAACTCGGCGTTCCTGCTCTAGCGGGTGCCGCCATGATTCACTCAGGTGCTACTGTATTGGATCACATGCCACACGGTAGTTTCTTTCACGCCACAGGTGGCGCCGTGCATATGGATATTCGCGAGCGTCTTAAACTCATTCCTTACGAGTCTGCGGTTGGTCTAATGATCGCGTTCGTTTCGGTAATGATCTTCGGTGTATTCGGTCTATTTGTTTAAGGTTTAATTATGAAAATTATCATCGCTCCAGATTCATACAAAGAAAGTCTTACGGCCATGGAAGTTGCCGACGCTAT
This sequence comes from Vibrio sp. CB1-14, assembly GCF_040412085.2. NCBI lineage: Bacteria > Pseudomonadati > Pseudomonadota > Gammaproteobacteria > Vibrionales > Vibrionaceae > Vibrio > Vibrio chaetopteri. Next base: position 3,168,422 of record NZ_CP115920.1, read on the forward strand.
TGAGGCAGGATTTAAGAAAATCTTCACCGACGCCGAATACATCAAACTTCCGATGGCAGATGGCGGCGAAGGCACAGTGCAGTCGCTTGTTGATGCCACTGGCGGTTCTATTGTTAGTTGTGACGTAACAGGACCGCTCGGGCAAACCGTTGAGGGCTTCTTCGGTCTGATGGGTGATGGTTCAGCCGCCATCATTGAGATGGCGGCTGCATCCGGTCTTCATTTGGTAGAACCAGAAAAACGCAACCCACTGGTAACCACCACCTTTGGTACCGGTGAATTAGTAAAAGCAGCGCTGGATCGTGGCGTAAAACACATTATCGTCGGCATCGGTGGTAGTGCGACCAATGACGGCGGTATTGGCATGGCGCAAGCTCTAGGTGCAAAACTGCTTGATGCCGACGGCAATGCACTGGGGTTTGGTGGCGGTGAGCTAAGCAAGCTTGCGAGTATCGACCTTGCTGAGCTGGATCCTCGCCTAGCGGACATCAAGCTAGAAGTGGCGTGTGATGTAGATAACCCGCTATGCGGCCCGAAAGGTGCCTCTCATGTGTTTGGCCCGCAAAAAGGGGCAACGCCTGAGATGGTTGAAACTCTAGACAGTAACCTTGCGCGCTACGCAGAAGTGATTAAATCGACCAATGGTCGTGACGTAGTGAATACCGCTGGCGCTGGCGCTGCGGGTGGTCTAGGTGCTGCACTATTAGGTCTATTCGATGCCGAGCTTCGTCCAGGCATTCAGATCGTAATGGATGCAGTCAACCTTAGCGAAGTGGTAAAAGATGCCGACCTTGTGATTACTGGTGAAGGTCGAATTGATAGCCAAACTATCCATGGTAAAACGCCAATTGGTGTGGCGCGCACCGCTAAGCAATACGATATTCCAGTTATTGCGATAGCGGGTAGCACGGCAAAAGATTGTGAGGTGGTGCATGAGCACGGTATCGATGCAGCTTACAGCGTAGTACTTGGTGCGACTGACCTGCCAACAGCTTTGAAAGAAGCGGCATTTAATGTCGAGATGACATCTCGCAACATCGCTGTTGCGATGGCGATGAACTTCAGCAAATAGTTTCCTTTACTACAAAAACAAAATGCCCACTCAATTGAGCGGGCATTTTTTATGTCATTCCACTAGCCGTGTATCTGTGCAGACAGGAATCGGCTAAAGGCTTGGTGAACGTTGCGAAAAGATCCCTGCCTGCGCAGGGATGACGTCGACTTAGGCGTATCAGGTCTTTTTAGAACTCGATGTTACGACCGAAGTTCATTGGCCAGTTTGTTGGGTTCTTTTTGCCTTCACGGATGTGGCGACACTCTGCCAACCATGTCAGTAGTTCCCAACCGAATGCTGCTGTTAGTAGCGCATCTTTCTCGTCAGAGTTCTTCTGAGGAGCAAATTCAGCAATATCAGCACCGACTAGGTTGATACGCTTAGTCGCACGAAGCTTACGGAAGATATCGTAGTACATGCGCGCAGTCACACCGAATGGATCTGGGCTTGAGTTTGCACTGTGATCGAGAAGATCTAGGCCATCTAGGTCAAACGTTAGGTATACTGGACGACCATCGCCTTGCTTCTCAAGGATCTGCTCAACAATGTAGTCGATGCCTAGGTCGTAGATTTCATCCGCTAGGAAGAAGTTACCACCAATCGCTTTCGCCTTACCTTGCTGTGATGCACACCAGCGACCACGCATACCAAGACTGACACTGGTAGATGGATCCATTGCACCTTCTGATGCGAGACGGCAGTACCAGTTACCTGAGTATGACTCGTAGTCAAAATCTTTGCGAGTCAGTAGGTCAAAGTGACCGTCAATGTGGATTAGCGATACAGGGCCGTGAACTTTAGCCAGTGCCGCAGGACCTGGGTAAGCCACAGTGTGGTCACCACCAAAGAAGAATGGCGTGATACCGTGATTAATAACCATGTCATCAACAACTTCTTGCGCGGCACGCATTTCTTCATCTAGGTTGAATTGACCTAGGCCATCCCAGTTTCCGTAGTCGATGATGTTACACAGTTCGAACGGCATAGTGCCATCTTGGTGAATCATGCCCATACCCGTTTTTGATGCTTCACGGATAGCAGCAGGACCGAACTTGTGACCACCAGCGTTTGGTGAGCACTTATCCATGGTTAGACCGTACATTGCAATGTCAACGCCTTCGAAGCTGTTCACATATGGCGCACCAAATGCACCAACGTGCTGCTTACCTAGCAAACTAAATGCTTCAACGCCTTGCTCAGCCATGCGAGCTTGCATAGGAGCAATGTCTTCGTTGATGTAGAAATCCGCATCTGACTTGTTCCAGTAGATGTCTTGGTATAGGTCTAATTTCTCTTTCGCAATTTCAACACGTTTTGGCTTAAACATGGATAATTCCTCTAGTTATTGGAGTAACCGCTCAGGCGACTTCTCAAGATAGGGTTATTATAGTGGCTAAACTGGGATTTATTAATTACACTTCAGGACAGCAAAGTGACATTTCGGGACAACATCTGTGTATTCTTTGAACCACCAGCACTTTTTACAGGCGATTATTGGTCATTGGGAATCGATCGTACGCCAATCTCTAGGCCATGATTTCAACGCTCAGCAGATTTTACGTAAAGCCGACATCATGCGTATCAATCAAGGGCACTACCACCCAATCCAAGTCTCCCAGGTGCACCAACTGATCAATCTAACGGTAAACCAACTGCACATCGATGGACTGGGGCTGCGCATCGCAAAGCGACTCAAGCTACAAGATATGGGCGCCTGGGGCTATGCGATGATCAACTGTCAAAATATTAAGCAGTTGCTCGATACCGGGTTACAATTTTCGTTTGTGACCAAAGATTATGTGGATATTCATATTGGCTACGATAGCGAATGGGCTTACATCACCATTGTTGACCGCTCTGAAGGACGTTCTGCGCAGCACTATAATGTTGAAGAGTCTCTGTGCCACTACTACCTTGGACTCAAAAATTTTCTTGGCGACTTGTTCAAATCTCAATATGTTTTTGTCGATTTTTCCTACGAAGAGCCAAGTTACGCTCCATTGTATCGAGAGATATTTACCGACAACTTGAGTTTTAACGCCAACAACAATCAATTGCGCTTTCCCGTCAATTGGGTGCACCATGACATTACGCTACAACCCGCGATCATTGCTCATATCGCCACCGTGCAAAGCCAGCGACTCGACAATAGCCTCGACTCTCCGCTGAGCTACCAAATTCGCTTTAAACTACTCAGTCAAATGAAGTATGGCTTACCCACCATGGAAATGGTGGCAGACGACCTCAACATGACCTCTCGCACGCTTAGACGCAAACTCGAAGCGGAACACACCACCTTTAAGCAGCTGGTATTGGATACCCGAATGCAGCTTGCCAAAGAGTATTTGGCGAATTCCTCGCTGCCGATTGCTGAAATTGCAGAGCTACTCAACTACCACTCTGCACCACCCTTTTTTCGAGCGTTCAACAAGTTTGAGGGCTGTAGCCCAAAGCAATACAGACAGTCCGCCTCAAAATAACCCTACCAATCTCACTAAGCCAGTAACAGTTGGTTACAAGCAAAAACCCAGTCCAAAGGACTGGGCTTAAAATCATGTGCGTATGATTTTCAATTATTTACGGATAGTTTCCGCAGCGCGCTCAGCGCCAACTTTCGCTTCCCACTTCGCGTTTAGCTCTTCGATTGAAGTGCCAGAACGCTCTAGGAAAGACTTGAAACCGTCCCAGTGAGCGTCCATTACTTGGTGCTCATCAGTTGCGTTTGCTAGTGCTTTTAGGCCCCACTCGTCTGGGATGTAAACATTGTCAAAGCCAGCGCGTGGACGGTTTTCTTTGATTGCTTTAACGAACATGTCGCTCTTACGCTTCACTTCTTCGATTGGGCCGAAGTGGCTTGGGTCGATAACTAGGATGTAAGAACCACCTACTGGACATGGCGCATCTTCCATAGTGAAGAAATCACTTGGTACTGCTGGAAGCTCAGGAGCAATCTTACCTTTCGGGTTGATGATTGCTGTCATTACTTCGTTCCAGATGTTTAGCGAGTAAAGACGTGGCGTTAGGAACGTCCATGGTGCTTTACAGTCAGCAACACGGCCGTAACCTTCAATTAGAGAACCCCATTTACGCGCGTCAGCCGTTAGCTCACCAGTATCTTGGTCAACTAGAGCTGCAACGTGTAGGTCGCGGTCATTTACGATAGCATCACAGATGTGAGAGTCGTAACCTTCACCGATCATGATAGACGTTACTAGAGGTAGCTCTTCACCGCCTACTAGTGCAGCATCGAACGGAGGGCAAGACATTGCTGGATCCATACCGCCGAATGGTGCGTTTAGAGGTACAGAGTTGTTTGAAGACATTGCGAACATGCCTTCTTTCATTGCCATCTGTGTGTAGTTAGAGAAGTTACCGCCGTCACAGTGGTCGTAACCAAATACGATAGAGATACCGTGCTTGCGAGCTTTCTCGATAGCTGTTTGTGCCATTAGAGTACAAACATAGTGACCAGAAGACTTCTTACCGTTGTAAACTGCCCAAGTATCGCCTTCAGACTCGATTTCCGGCGTAGTAGATGGATCTAGGATACCAGCTTCGTAAGGGATCGTAACCGCTTCGATTACACCAAGACCTTGGTGTAGTTTACCTTGCAGGCCACCTACTAGTAGGTTGTGCGCTAGGATATCTGCGTGAGTTTGGTCAGCACCGATGTGCTTCCAAGATTCAGAAACGATGAATGAGAAATACTCGTTGTTAAACGTAGTAGTAGGGCTGGTCACTTTAGCCATGATCTTTTCCTCTAGTAAGTAGGGATACGTTTTATTGAACTGTTATCACTTTAGCGCATCTGAGCTAATTCATAAGTAACATACTGGATACTGTTACTCCACCGTTACCCATTTTAGTTAACCTACTCACAAAAATCAGGTACAAAAAAAGCCGCTCTTTTCAGAGCGGCTTCATTAAATAGTCTTAAAAATCAGCGATTAAGCTTGACCTTTAACTTCTTTAAGACCGTTGTAAGGTGCTTTTTCACCTAGAGCTTCTTCGATACGAATTAGCTGGTTGTACTTAGCAACACGGTCAGAACGGCTCATAGAACCAGTCTTGATTTGACCTGCAGCTGTACCTACCGCTAGGTCAGCGATAGTTGCATCTTCAGTTTCGCCAGAACGGTGAGAGATTACAGCTGTGTAACCTGCGTCTTTAGCCATCTTGATAGCAGCTAGAGTCTCAGTTAGAGAACCGATTTGGTTGAACTTGATAAGGATAGAGTTAGCTACGCCTTTCTCGATACCTTCAGCAAGGATCTTAGTGTTAGTAACGAATAGGTCGTCACCTACTAGTTGAAGCTTGTCACCTAGTAGTTCAGTTTGGTGCTTGAAGCCATCCCAGTCAGACTCGTCTAGACCGTCTTCGATAGAAACGATTGGGAAGTTGTTCGCTAGCTCAGCTAGGTAGTGGTTAAACTCTTCAGAAGAGAAAGTTTTACCTTCGCCTTTCATGTTGTAGATGCCAGCTTCTTTGTCGAAGAACTCAGATGCTGCACAGTCCATAGCTAGAGTCACGTCTTTACCTAGTTCGTAACCAGCAGCTGCAACAGCTTCTGCGATAACTTCTAGAGCTTCAGCGTTAGACTTAAGGTTAGGAGCGAAACCACCTTCGTCGCCAACTGCAGTGCTGTAGCCTTTAGACTTAAGAACTTTAGCTAGGTTGTGGAATACTTCAGCACCTACACGTAGACCTTCTTTAAGAGTCTTAGCACCAACTGGTTGGATCATGAACTCTTGGATGTCAACGTTGTTGTCTGCGTGCTCACCACCGTTGATGATGTTCATCATTGGTAGAGGCATAGAGAACTGACCAGCAGTACCGTTTAGTTCAGCGATGTGCTCGAACAAAGGCATGCCTTTAGCCGCTGCAGCCGCTTTAGCGTTTGCTAGAGAAACAGCTAGGATAGCGTTCGCGCCGAACTTAGACTTGTTTTCAGTACCGTCTAGGTCGATCATTACTTGGTCAACGTCAGCTTGAGCTTTAGCGTCTTTACCAACTAGAGCTTCAGCGATTGCACCGTTCACAGCTTCAACAGCTTTAAGAACACCTTTACCTAGGAAACGTGCTTTGTCGCCGTCACGTAGCTCAAGAGCTTCGCGAGAACCAGTAGATGCGCCAGATGGAGCCGCAGCCATACCTACGAAACCGCCTTCTAGGTGAACTTCAGCTTCAACAGTTGGGTTACCACGTGAGTCGATGATTTCACGACCTAGAACTTTAACGATCTTAGACATTAATGTTTCCTCTCATTAAATATAAATGTCAAATTTAGGGCAGCCGCACAACCTTCGCTGCCGCCCGTATCCTTTTTACTTTTCTTCAGTACCGCGCTGGTATTCACCTGCTGCCTTAACAAAGCCAGAGAATAGTGGGTGACCATCGCGTGGTGTTGAAGTGAATTCTGGGTGGAACTGCGCAGCAACAAACCATGGGTGTGCTGGGTTCTCGATCACTTCAACCAGTTTCTTGTCTGCTGATAGACCAGAAACTTTTAGACCTGCTTTTTCAATCTGAGGACGAAGTACATTGTTGACTTCATAGCGGTGACGGTGACGCTCGTGGATCTTCGCATTGCCGTATAGTTCGTACGCTTTCGTTCCTTTTTCAAGGTGACATAGCTGGGAACCTAGACGCATTGTACCGCCAAGATCAGAGGTTTCAGTACGTTCTTCAACTTTACCTTCACCATCAACCCACTCTGTGATCAAGCCTACCACAGGGTATTTCGTCTCTTTGTTAAATTCTGTTGAATGTGCGCCTTCCATACCCGCTACGTTACGAGCGTATTCAATAAGCGCAACTTGCATCCCTAGACAGATACCTAGATAAGGTACTTTGTTCTCACGAGCGTATTTCGCAGCAAGGATCTTACCTTCAATACCGCGGTCACCGAAGCCACCTGGAACAAGAATAGCGTCTAGACCTGCTAGTGCTTCTTCGCCTTTGCTCTCAACATCTTGTGAGTCAACGTACTTGATCTTCACGTTCAGACGGTTCTTAAGACCCGCGTGCTTAAGCGCTTCGTTTACCGATTTGTACGCATCTGGAAGCTCAATGTACTTACCAACCATACCAATAACAACGTCTGCTGTTGGGTTCGCTTCTTCGTAGATAACCTGTTCCCACTCAGATAGGTCTGCTTCTGGAGCGGTGATACCAAAGCGAGTACAAACAAGATCGTCAAGACCTTGTGCTTTAATCAACTGAGGGATCTTGTAGATAGAATCTACGTCCTTCATTGAGATTACCGCTTTCTCTTGTACGTTACAGAACAGAGCAATCTTCTTACGCTCGTTTGCAGGGATCGCACGATCACTACGACAAACAAGAATATCTGGTTGGATACCGATAGATAGAAGCTCTTTCACCGAGTGTTGCGTTGGCTTAGTTTTCACTTCGCCTGCAGCCGCTAGGTAAGGAACTAGAGTCAGGTGCATGAACATTGCACGCTCACGACCAAGCTCAACCGCTAGCTGACGGATTGCTTCCATAAATGGTAGAGATTCGATATCACCAACTGTGCCACCAACTTCAACGATCGCAACGTCGTGGCCTTCAGAGCCAGCAATGACACGATCTTTAATAGCGTTTGTGATGTGTGGGATAACCTGAATAGTCGCACCTAGGTAGTCACCACGACGCTCTTTACGTAGAACGTCAGCGTAAACACGACCAGCAGTAAAGTTGTTGCGTTTTGTCATCTTGGTACGGATGAAACGCTCGTAGTGACCAAGGTCCAGGTCAGTTTCAGCGCCATCTTCCGTGACAAACACTTCACCGTGCTGAGTTGGGCTCATTGTGCCCGGATCAACGTTGATGTAAGGGTCAAGCTTCATCATGGTCACTTTAAGACCACGTGCTTCTAAAATTGCTGCAAGAGATGCTGCTGCAATACCTTTACCTAGAGAGGATACTACCCCGCCAGTAACAAAAATATAATTTGTCGTCATGTTTAACCTGAAGTTGGTTGAATGAGGGAAAATGGATTTCTTCTGGACGGGATGCAAATATACCAGAAGCCCATTACCGCCACAACGTGAAACTTATCACATTCAAAATTTTTATTTTTTGCTTCAAATCAATAGTAGAAACGTACACCAGTGAGAAGCCGTTCACAAATCCGAGCAGTTTTCTTGTTTTTTTACATCATTCCAAAACGCATCCAGCTCTTGAAGACTAAAGTCTGTCAGTAACTTACCTTCACCCGCAGCACGCGTTTCTACACCCTTAAATCGGCGAGAAAATTTGTCGTTGGCTTTTCTTAGCGCCACTTCAGGATCTTTCTTCAAATGGCGCGCAAGATTCACTACTGCAAACAAAAGATCGCCCACTTCTTCTTCCAGTTTATCTTCGTTTACATCGACTTGAATCGCTTCTTCAACGACTTCTTCAATCTCCTCTTGAACCTTCTCGACCACCGGCCCAAGTGCATCCCAATCGAAGCCAAATTTTGCGCAACGTTTCTGTATTTTGTTGGCTTTAGAAAGCGCAGGAAGCGACTGTGGTATTGAGTCTAGAATACTTTGCGCGGTTTTGCCTAGTTGCGCTTTTTCCTTCTGTTTCTCAACCTCCCAGTTGGCATTGATCGCCGCTTCATCTTCAAACTCAACGTCAGAAAAAACGTGCGGGTGGCGGCGTGTGAGCTTCTCGTTAAGCCCTTCTACTACCTCATTAAAATCAAACAAGCCCTGCTCTTTGGCCATCTGACTGTAGAAGATGACTTGGAAAAGTAAGTCGCCCAACTCTTCTTTTAGGTTCGGCCAATCTTTGTTGTGAATCGCATCGACAACCTCAAAGGTTTCTTCGATGGTGTGAGGAACAATGGTTTCGAAGGTTTGTTTTCTGTCCCATGGGCAGCCTTTTTCTTCATCGCGGAGCTGCGCCATGATGGTGAGGAGTTGGTCTATAGGTTGGGTCATGTTAAGTTCCTGGTTACGACAAGGGCGAGTGTGGTAGCACTCGCCCTTGGTTGTGTTTTTTTGGTTGGGAGCGCGTGGTTTTTTACCCCTCCCAGCCTCCCCTTATTAAGGGGAGGAGCATACTGGCTCGCTGCGCATCGCCTTACAAAATACGATGCGACGCTAGGAGCTAGTATAGGTTCTCCCCCTTAATAAGGGGGAGCTAGAGGGGGTAAAATCGCCAAGCTTAAAATAGTACGCTAAACTACCCCAACCGCTTCACATTCATCACATCTTTAATCTGCTCAATACGCTTAGTCACGCGCGACAACACCTCAATATTGTTCACTTCCAGATCAAAGTCCATGATAGATAGCTGACGCTTGTAATCACTGCGGCTCTTCATGCTGGTCACCTTGATCTTTTCGTTGGTCAACAAAGCGGTGATGTCTTTAAGTAGACCACCACGCTCCATCGCCTCAACACGAATTGTCAAAATGTATGAACCAACAAACCCGTTACCCCAAACCGTATCGATAATACGCTCTGGCGCGTGGTGGCTGAGCTCTTCTAACTGCTCACAGTCGGCGCGGTGCACTGAGATGCCGCGTCCTTGGGTAATGTAGCCTTTTATCTGATCACCTGGAATTGGCTGACAGCAGCGCGCTAAGTGAGTCATAAGGTTATCAACCCCCTCCACCACTACCGCATCTTTATGCGGGCGACTTTGCGCTGGCGCTTTGTTTTCTGACTCTTGCAGCTTCTCAAGCGCTTGCTGATCTTCTTCTTCCGCGGTTGGCTTGTTTACCAAGGCGTTGATGTGGTTGATGATCTGGTTGATACGCAGATCGCCACTGCCGATACCTACATACAGCTCATCCGCAGAGTTTACGTTGAAGCGCTTCAGGGCGTATTGCTCAGCGTCTTTAAGTGTAGCTCCGATCTTGGCCAGTTCAGCCTCAAGGATCTCACGACCCGCTTCGAGATTCTTCTCGCGGCTTTGCTTTCTAAACCACGCATTGATCTTCGCGCGCGCTCGACCAGAGTGTACAAAACCCGTTGACGGATTGAGCCAGTCACGAGATGGGTTAGGTTCTTTCGCCGTGATGATTTCAACCTGATCACCCATTGCTAGCTTGTGGGTAAACGGAACAATACGTCCAGCTACCTTAGCGCCAATGCATCGGTGTCCCACTTCAGAGTGAATGTGGTAGGCAAAATCAAGCGGTGTCGCGCCCATTGGTAGGTCGACCACATCACCGCGTGGAGTAAATGCATAGACGCGATCATCAAACACCTGACTACGAAGCTCATCAAGCATCTCGCCAGAGTCTGACATTTCCTCTTGCCAGTCGAGTAACTTACGCAGCCAAGTGATCTTCTCATCGTATCCGCTGCGGCCACTACTGCCGCCTTCCTTGTACTTCCAGTGCGCAGCAACACCCAACTCGGAGTCTTCGTGCATCTGCTTAGTGCGGATTTGGATTTCAATGGTTTTACCTTCTGGCCCCAAGATCACAGTATGAATCGATTGGTAACCATTCGGTTTTGGGTTGGCGACGTAATCGTCGAACTCACTAGGTAAGTGTTTATATTTGGTATGCACGACGCCCAGTGCCGCGTAGCAGTCTTGCAAACGCTCGGCGATGATTCGCACCGCACGCACGTCAAACAGCTCATCAAAATCCAGACTCTTCTTCTGCATCTTACGCCAGATGCTGTAGATGTGCTTTGGACGACCACTCACTTCTGCAAGGATACTAGAGGCTTGCATCTCACTGGTGAGGTCATCAACAAAGTCTTTGATGTATTGCTCACGGACGATACGACGCTCGGAAAGCTGCTTGGCAATTTGTTTGTAGGTATCTGGCTGCTGGTAGCGGAAGGCGTAGTCTTCGATTTCCCATTTGAGCTGACCGATACCCAGACGGTTAGCGAGTGGTGCGTAAATGTTGGCACACTCTTTTGCGGCCGCACGGCGCACGTCATCTGACTCATCTTTCACTTCACGTAGGTTACAGATACGCTCCGCAAGCTTAATCACCACGCAGCGGAAGTCGTCTACCATCGCAAGTAGCATGCGACGTACATTATCGACCTGTCCCGACGCCTCAGAGTCTTCAAGGGTGACATTGAGCTGACCGATGGCGGCCATTTCTTCAACGCCGTCGATCAGTTTGATGATTTCTTTACCGTAGTTTTCTTCTAGTAGCTCACGATCGTAAAGGCCACTAGAGACGACTGGATAGAGCTGTGCTGCCACCAACGTGGCTTTATCCATAGACAGGGTAATGAGGATTTCATTCATCTCTCTCCCGCGCCACAACAGCAAGGCCCCTTGCTCACTATCGGCAACGATTTCCTCACACTGACGGTAAACGTCTTTCAATCTTTTTGAGGTGTTTTTATCTTGCTTAAGTGACGCAATCCAATTATCCAAATTGAACTGCTCTTCTGGGTTCAAATGCGCGCTTCTTACCGCAACCATTTCTTTTTCTTCCTAGTTTATTGGTTCGCTAACCTATCCCAGTTAGCGTTATTACTATGACATCTGCATTATTTTTCAAACAACGCCATCGACTCAAGATGACTGGTATGAGGGAACATATCCATCATACCCAAACGAGTCAATGTATAGCCTTGTTCGAGTAGGCTCTGACTGTCTCTCGCAAGGGTAGCAGGATTGCAAGAAACATAAAGGACACGTGTCGCACCTAATGCGGAAACTTGGTCCACCACACCGCTCGCACCCGCTCTCGCTGGGTCTAACAAAATCTTATCAAACTGCTGGGATGCCCAAGGCTGCTGCGACAGCTCTTGTTCCAAATTCGCCTGATAAAATTCGACATTCGAAAGGCCATTAAGTTTCGCGTTGTCCGCCGCCCAATCGACCATGTCTTGTACCCCTTCAACACCAACCACATGGGCGCTTTGCTTAGCAAGCGGCAAGGTAAAATTGCCGAGGCCACAGAACAGGTCTAGTACGCGTTCGGTTGACTCTGGTGCTAGCCATTCAAGCGCTTGAGCCACCATACGCGCATTAATCGCTTGGTTAACTTGAATAAAGTGCGATGGCAAAAATGGCAGCTTCACGCCGACTTCGCCATAAAACGGCTGCTCGCCGACGACTCTATCGAGCTGATTTGCTTCTGGCATAAGGTAGAGCGTCACGCCGGCTTGCTCTGCAAATGCTTTCAAACGCGCTTGGTCTTTACCAGTCAAAGGCTTGGTATGACGAATTACCGCAACCGGCTCAGCGTCACCAAGCACAAGTTCAAGGTGTCCCAAAGTCGCTGGCTGCTTGAAGTCAGCAAAAATACTACGTAGCTGAGGGATCAAAGCATTGAGCTTGTCATCAAGCACAGGGCAATGGTCGACATCGACAATCTGATTGCTCTGCTTACGGCGAAAGCCCATCACTAGACCGCGCTGCTTCTCGAGGTGGATACTAAGCCTTGCTCGGCGGCGATAACCTAGCCCTTCGCCAGTAATGGATGGGGATAAATCCAGCGTTTGGCCGGCAAACTTTGTCATCAACTGCGACAATACGCGCTCTTTGTTGGTAATTTGTGCTTCGCGCTCTAAGTGCTGTTGATTACAACCGCCACACTCATTGTAGTGCGGGCAAAATGGTTCAACACGCTGCTCAGCGGGCTTGAGTATTTTGATGAGATTCGCTTTAGCAAATTTGGCTTTGCTTTCGGTCAGCTGCACCAACACCTTCTCATCCGCAAGCGCGCCCTCAACAAACACTGGTTTGTTGTTGAGGTAGCCGATACCGGCACCGTGGTGATCCATGCGTTCAATTTGCACTTCTTGGTGCTTTTTGGAGAAAGAGGTTTTCTTTGTTGGTTTAAAAAAACGTGCCATGACCAATTCCAAGGCAAAGCATTAATGCTTTGCGCCTATAAAATATTGTTAGAGTTTCACTATTCTGGGTCTGAATGATTGTCGAACAGCGCTGCTTTGATTAAGCTTACGTCATCTTGAGGATGCAATACTGGGTATTGTCCCATATCCCCCCATCAGATGACACTCTGTTGGTAAATAATGATGTCGAATTAACATGACCAGATACGGCCTTCGCGCTCGCGTAATCACATTAACCTTGGCACCGACCCTTATCATCGGTCTTCTTCTTAGTGCCTTTTTCTCATATAACCGTTATCACGACCTTGAGTCACAGGTACTTAATGCTGGTTCAAGTATTATTGAACCGCTAGCGATTGCCAGTGAGCAGGGGCTTGTGAATCAAAACCGAGAGTCGGTCAGACGCCTGATTAGTTACGCGCACCGTAAAAACTCCAAGTTTGTCCGCAGTATCGCCGTCTTCGACGCTTCTCATGAGCTGTTTGTTACCTCCAACTTTCATCCAAATTTCGACACGCTGACGTTTCCCAAGGACAAACCCATCCCGTTTCTTAGCTCCTCTGAGTTTGGCGACAACACCTTAATTCTCAGAGCTCCTGTGATTGCAGAGAGTCAGCTCGCGACCGATGCCCGAGAGCTAACCCCCACAAGTCAAATGCTTGGCTACGTGGCGATTGAGCTTGACCTATCCTCGCTGCGATTGCAGCAGTATCAGGAGGTCTTCTCGGCCATCTTGGTTTTGGTGCTAGGGCTTATTCTGTCCGGCATCTTTGCCTATCGTTTGATGTATGACGTCACTCGCCCTATCTCACACATGAAAAACATGGTGGATCGCATCCGCCGAGGTCATCTGGATGTGCGTATTGAAGGCAAAATGCACGGTGAACTCGACTCGCTAAAAAATGGTATCAACGCCATGGCAGTATCACTGTCTGAATACCACGTGGAGATGCAGCACAGTATCGACCAAGCCACCTCAGACCTTCGTGAGACGCTTGAGCAGCTTGAAATCCAGAACGTGGAACTCGACATCGCTAAAAAGCGCGCTCAAGAAGCTGCTCGGGTGAAATCTGAGTTCTTGGCCAACATGTCTCACGAGCTACGTACACCGCTCAACGGCGTGATTGGCTTTACCCGTCAGATGCTAAAAACTCAACTCACCAACAGCCAGACTGATTACCTACAGACTATCGAAAAATCGGCCAACAACCTGCTCAACATCATCAACGATATTCTCGACTTCTCGAAGCTTGAAGCGGGTAAACTGGCGCTAGAAAACATCCCATTTGAGTTCCAAGACAGCTTAGATGAAGTGGTTGCTCTGCAAGCCACCAGCGCCCACGAAAAAGGCCTTGAGCTGACGTTGAAAGTGGATCCGAAAATCCCAAGCGGCCTAGTCGGCGACCCGCTGCGTATTCAACAGATCTTAACTAACCTAGTTGGCAACTCGATTAAGTTTACCGAGCGCGGCAATATCGACATTTCGGTGGAGCTAAAAAGCAGTAAAGAGGATCGTGTCGAGCTGCAATTTATGGTTCGCGATACCGGTATCGGCATCTCCGAACGCCAGCAAGCGCAGCTGTTCCAAGCGTTTAGTCAAGCCGATGCAAGTATCTCAAGACGTTATGGCGGCACCGGTCTTGGTCTGGTTATTACCCAGAAATTAGTTGGTCAAATGGGCGGTGATATTAGCCTCACCAGTCGCCTGCACCAAGGCTCTACATTCTGGTTTACCGTGAAACTCAGCTCAACCGACATTCCAATGCTCGACCCTATCGACCCTGCAGTTATCCATAACAAGCGACTACTGCTGGTAGAGCCGAACATGCAAGCAGCGTCGGTGCTGCAACAAACGCTTACCAACGAAGGCGTGATGGTCACCTACCGCTCTACATTGCCAGAGCGTGTCGAGTCGTTCGATTACATTATTGTTTGCTTACCGACCAATGAAGAAGTGCCGCTCGCAGTCATTGAAGAGTGGATCACACGCTGCAAACAATCGACGTCAAACATCATCATAGGTACGGCTAGCACCCAGTTGGCACTGTCAGATTACCTGATGCAAACGCACCAAGTGCAATGTTTGACTAAACCCCTGTCACGCAAAAAGCTGCTGCAATCGTTAGTCGATAAACAGCCTGCTCAGCTAGCGCCTGCAGTCGAGGTGATTTCAACAGAAAAACGCAGCCTCAACGTCATGGCTGTAGACGATAACCCAGCAAACCTTAAGCTTATCACTGCGCTGCTCTCTGAGCGCGTCGAAACCGTGGTGTCTTGCACGAGAGGTCAGGCTGCAGTGCAAAAAGCGCAAGAACAGCACTTTGATATCGTGTTCATGGATATTCAGATGCCGCAAATGGATGGCGTGACGGCTTGTAAGCTCATTAAAGAGACTCAGCAAAACGCAGCCACACCTGTGGTTGCGGTAACGGCTCACGCAATGAGTGGTGAACGTGACCGCCTACTTTCAGAAGGCATGGACGACTATCTCACCAAGCCGATTGATGAAACTATGCTACTTCAGGTACTCAACAAATGGGTGCCTGTGCGCCCAGCAGAGCCGGAAGCCTGCTTAGACTTTGTCGCCCCTACCGATGTTAGCGCTGCGGCTGAAGCCACACCTATCGTGGTGGAAAAGCCAACATCACAAGTCATTGACTGGAATGCAGCGCTTAAACAAGCAGCCAATAAAGAAGACCTCGCCATCGATATGCTACAAATGTTGGTCGACTTTATCCCTGAGGTGGGTGAGCTTGCCGACAACATACTCGACAATGGCTTTGACGACGTGGATCAAGTGATCCACCTAATCCATAAGCTGCATGGCAGCTGCTCATACTGCGGTGTACCACGACTCAAATCCATCTGTGCGACGATAGAGAAAGCCCTGCGTGCGGGGGACAGTCTGGAAGACATTGAGCCTGAACTGTTTGAACTGCAAGATGAGATGGAGAAGGTGTTGAAAAGTTCTGAGTTATATCTGAAGGGAAAAGAAGAGTCGGGATCTTAGATTCCAACGCCTAGATCGTTCTAGCTTTCTAATATAACCGTTGCAACAGCGTAGTGTCGCTCATCAGAAATAGAGAGGTGGTTAGAGACCACCCCCATAGAAGCCGCAATCTGTGCGGCTTTTTTATTGAGCGTTAGGATGGGCTTGCCGTGCTCATCGTTGGACACTTCAAAGTCGTGAAATGTCACCCCATGGGCAATACCGGTACCGAGCGCCTTAGAGGCGGCTTCTTTGACAGCAAAGCGCTTCGCTAGAAAGCGCCCTTGTTGCTTTAGATTTTGGAACTGAATCAGTTCATTGTCAGTCAAGATACGCTTAGCAAACGCCTCACCCGTTCGTGATAACGCCTTTTCTACACGCTCGATTTCCGCAATGTCTGTTCCAAGCCCTAAGATTGCCACTCAATATAGCCTCTACTCGTTATTTACCGCGCGCGGATTAACCGTGGCGCGCCGCTTCCATGACCGCTTTCATGTCGGCAACGGCTTTATGAAGACCATCAAACACAGCGCGGCCAATAATTGAGTGACCAATGTTCAACTCGTAGATCTCTGGCAATGCCGCGATAGGACCAACGTTGTGGTAAGTCAGGCCGTGACCCGCGTTAACCGTGATACCGATGTCAGCCGCGTAGCTTGCACCAGCCGCGATCTTCTTCAGTTCGTCTTGTTGATCCTCTTCGGTTTCTGCATCCGCGTAGTGACCGGTGTGAAGTTCGATAAATGGCGCACCTGCTGCTTTCGACGCATCGATCTGCTCGCGGTCAGCATCGATAAACAGAGACACTTTAATGCCAGCTGCCGTAAGCTTCTCTGTCGCTGCTTTGATTTTCTCAAACTGACCTTTAACGTCTAGACCACCTTCAGTAGTAAGTTCTTCACGCTTCTCTGGTACCAGACACACGAATTCAGGCTTAGTTTTTAACGCGATGTCGATCATCTCATCGGTCACTGCCATTTCTAGGTTCATGCGAGTCTGAAGCGTTTCACGCAAGATACGCACGTCGCGGTCTAGAATGTGGCGGCGGTCTTCACGAAGGTGAATCGTGATGCCGTCGGCACCGGCACGCTCAGCAATTTCTGCTGCGTGTACTGGGTCTGGATACTTAGTACCGCGAGCATTACGTAGGGTCGCGATATGGTCAATATTGATACCTAAAAGGATAGAACTCATCGATGATTACTCCATGATCAGGACTGCTTCACTCGAAACAGCTCCCTGCTTTTTAATGGTTTTCCGCCAAGATACGGCTTTAATGCTATGCGTGTAAAGCGTTTTGCCGCTTGTAACTGTGTTTTACTCAGGAAACGTCGCTCACTGATGGCAATGAGCTCTTCACCTAAAAAGGTCAGGTTGTCTCTCCGCACACTGGCAATGAATCCCTTCTGCTCCCGATAACGATAAGTCATTGTCGGATCTATAGGTTCGCCGGTACCAGCACAATGCAAGAAGTCTACACCGTATCCCATTGCAGAAAGGAGAGCGAGTTCAAAACGCCGCAAGGCAGGTTCAGGATTGGTATTATGGGCGAGCTCTGTTAAAGCTTGAAGATAGTCGTGAAATAATTCAGGAAACGGGATCTCACTTGCCAACACGCGAGCAATCAGCTCATTCACGTACATGGCAGAATAGAGGTTCACACCGGTTAACGGCAGACCAAGACTGATGGCTTCCGCTTGCCTCAATGTCTTCATTGAGCCATTGCCGGACCACTTTAACAGTAATGGGGTAAAAGGCTGTAGAGCGCCTTTGAGGTTCGAGCGCTTACTTCGAGCGCCTTTGGAAAGCAGCGTGACGCGACCAAATTCCTCACTAAATACATCGAGTATTAAGCTCGATTCACTGTAAGGTCTTCGATGCAAAACAAAGCAGCGTTGCAATCCATCCATAGGTCATATTCTGTCTAAAAGGGATCAGAGCGGCTGGTGCCACTCTGATCTACGGTATTATTTATTTTCGATATCGTCGATGTAGCCAAGAGAGCGCAGCGCACGCTCATCATCAGCCCAACCTGATTTCACTTTTACCCAGGTCTCTAGATACACTTTACGATCGAACAGCTCTTCCATATCAAGACGAGCTTCACGGCCGATAGTTTTGATTTTCTCGCCACCCTTACCGATCACCATCTTCTTCTGGCCACTACGCTCAACAAGAATCAGCGCATTGATGTGGAAACCATCCGTATCAGGGTTGTAATCAAAGCGTTCAACCTCAACCGTCACCGAGTAAGGGAGCTCGTCACCCGTGAATCGCATCAGCTTTTCACGCAGAATTTCAGACGCCATGAAACGTTGAGAACGGTCAGTCACGTACTCTTCAGGGAAGTGGTGAACCGCTTCAGGAAGGTGGTTGCGAACGTGTTGACGAATCACGTCGATGTTTTTGCCGTGCTTAGCCGAAATCGGCACTACATCAACAAATTCCATTTTCTTGGTCATCTCTTGCATGTGCAGCATTACGTCGTTGCGATCTTTGACGTTGTCTACTTTGTTGATACATAAGATAACCGGGAAATTTGATTTACGTAGCTTGTTCAGCACCATCTCATCATCGTCAGTCCACTGCGTGCCATCAACAAGGAATAGCACTAAGTTCACATCACTTAAAGAGCTGTTTGCCGCACGGTTCATTAGACGGTTGATCGCGCGCTTCTCTTCAATGTGCAGACCCGGAGTGTCCACATAAATCGCTTGGTAGTCACCTTCGGTGTCCACACCCATGATGCGGTGACGCGTTGTCTGCGGTTTACGTGAGGTGATCGAGATTTTCTGTCCTAAGATGCGGTTTAGCAGCGTCGACTTACCCACGTTAGGGCGACCCACAATAGCGATAAAACCACAGTGTTGATCACCTGTGCTTTCTTGAGTTTCAGAGCTCGTTGACTCACTTGACGAAGCGAAGTACGCATCGAGATCGAATTCTTGATCAGAGTTTGGTTTATCAGACATTGGTCAGTTTCTCTAGAGCCAGTTCCGCAGCCGCTTGTTCTGCCTTGCGGCGGCTGGTGCCTTTGCCGATAACAGGCTTATCCACACCTGCTATTTCACAGGAAACGGTAAACTCTTGGTTATGCGCTTCCCCTTTAATATTAGTCACTGTATAGACAGGGAGTGGTTTTCTTCGACCTTGTAGAAACTCTTGTAGGCGAGTTTTCGGATCTTTTTGCGACACACCGGGCTGGATCGCTTCAAGGCGCGACTGATACCAGCTCAATACAATACCGCGAACCATCTCGACATCGCTATCAAGATAAATTGCACCAATGATCGCTTCAACAGCATCAGCCAAGATGGAGTCACGACGGAATCCGCCACTTTTCAGCTCGCCTGGACCTAATTTTAAGTAATCTCCCAAGACGAATTCACGCCCTAGCTCAGCCAGAGTGTTACCTCTAACCAAGGTGGCACGCATTCGACTCATGTCCCCTTCGTTTACCTTAGGAAAACGATGGTAAAGATCGTCAGCAATGACAAAACTTAAAATTGAATCGCCCAGAAATTCTAGTCGTTCGTTATGGTTGCCGTGGGCGCTGCGGTGAGTCAGCGCCAGCATCAACAGCTCGCTATCATTGAACTGATAGCCGAGCTTTTTTTCTAAAAGTTTAATAGGAGAATTCATGCTCTCTCGTTCAGTCTATTCCACCGATGCGATTAAATCTGACACCAGTTGGGATCCATGTAGGCAGAATGCTATCTGCACCACGTTCAAATTCGAAGCTAACCCAAATGCCCACGGCTTTGCCTACTAGGTTGCCTTCTGGCACAAAGCCCCAGTAACGACTGTCGGCACTATTGTCACGGTTATCACCCATCACAAAGTACTGACCTTCTGGCACAACCCATTCGTTCACGCCGTTGCGAGGCTGATATTGATCAACACGGTCGCGACGCAGTGGATTCACCAGTACTTGGTGACCGACTTCACCCAGCTTTTCATCCATTTGGATAAGCGGGATACCATTTTGGATAAACGGACTGTCTTGGACATTAGACAGCTTAACCGGCTTACAGCTTGACTCACCAGGACGCTGAATACAGATATCCTTACGAGCGCTGTAACGAACCGTATCACCCGGCAGGCCAACCACACGCTTAATGTAGTCAATGTTTGGCTGCGGTGGGTACTTAAATACGACAACATCGCCTCGCTCAGGTTTGCCAGTTTCAACCAACTGAGTTCGCCATACTGGATCTTTTAGTCCATAGGCATACTTCTCAACTAGGATGAAATCACCAACCAGTAGTGTTGGCATCATTGAGCCTGATGGGATTTGGAACGGTTCGTAGATGAACGAACGCAGCACCAAAACAAAGGCAATTACAGGGAAAATTGAAACACTATTCTCAACAAACCAAGATGGAGCGACCGCTTTGTTTGCTGTCTCTTCATCAATTTGATTTGCTTGCGCTTGGATACCCGCCAGCTTCTGCTGACGCTGCTTTCTCAATACGAGCTTATCCAAAACCCAAACAACACCAGTCACTAACGTCACGATGACGAGGATCAATGAGAAGGTATTAGCCATTCAATTCCCTTAATTTTCGTATCTTTAAAAATAACGAAAGTGAAAGCACTCACTGAGCACTTTCACTTCTGCTGTATTATGTCGCCACGTCAGGCAAAAGGATTAGTCTTTGCCTACGTGTAGAATCGCAAGGAACGCTTCTTGAGGCAGCTCGACGTTACCGATCTGCTTCATACGCTTCTTACCTTCTTTCTGTTTCTTCAACAGTTTCTTCTTACGGCTCACGTCACCACCGTAACATTTCGCGATTACGTTTTTACGTAACTGTTTCACAGTAGAACGCGCAATGATGTGGTTACCGATCGCAGCCTGAATCGCAATATCGAACATCTGACGAGGGATGAACTCTTTCATCTTCTCAACCAATTGGCGACCACGAGTCTGAGATTGATCTTTGTGAGTAATGATTGCTAGTGCGTCTACCGTATCGCCGTTCAGCAGTACGTCCACACGCACCATGTTCGACGCTTCAAAACGCTGGAAGTTGTAGTCCAGTGATGCATAACCACGAGACGTCGACTTCAGACGATCAAAGAAGTCGAGTACGACTTCTGCCATCGGGATATCGTAAGTCACAGCAACTTGATTACCGTGATAAACCATATCTACCTGAGAGCCACGTTTCTCAACACAAAGCGTAATGACGTTACCTAGGTAATCTGATGGTACCAGGATATTACAACGCGCAATTGGCTCACGGATTTCTTCGATATCGTTGATTGCCGGCAGTTTCGCTGGACTATCAACATAGTGAAGTGAACCGTCAGTTTTCTCTACTTCGTAAACTACCGTCGGCGCTGTCGTAATCAGGTCTAGGTCGTATTCACGCTCTAAACGCTCTTGGATGATCTCCATGTGAAGCATACCCAAGAAGCCACAACGGAAACCGAAACCAAGTGCAGCTGAACTTTCTGGCTCATAGAACAGTGACGCATCGTTTAGGCTAAGTTTGCCTAGTGCATCGCGGAAGTTTTCGTAATCATCAGACGATACAGGGAATAGACCCGCGTATACCTGAGGTTTTACTTTTTGGAAGCCTGGTAGTGCAACTTCACAGCCATTCTTAGCCGTAGTCAGTGTATCACCTACTGGCGCGCCAAGGATGTCTTTGATACCACATACAACCCAGCCAACTTCACCAGTGTTAAGCTCTGTCGTGTCAATCTGCTTTGGTGTGAAAATACCTAAACGATCTACACCCCAAACTTGCCCAGTGCTCATCACTTTGATCTTGTCATTCTTCTTCAGTTTGCCGTTTTTAATACGAACCAAAGAAACAACACCTAAGTAGTTATCGAACCAAGAGTCAATGATAAGCGCTTGCAGTGGATCTTCTGGGTTGCCTTCTGGCGCTGGGATCGCTTTTACGATCTCTTCAAGAACGTCGTCAACACCCAGACCGGTCTTCGCAGAACAGCGAACCGCTTCCATCGCGTCGATACCGACGATCTCTTCGATCTCTTCAGCAACGCGCTCTGGCTCTGCCGCTGGAAGATCGATCTTGTTGAGAATTGGAACTACTTCAAGTTCCATTTCAATCGCCGTGTAGCAGTTAGCCAGTGTCTGAGCTTCAACGCCCTGACCCGCATCAACAACCAGTAGTGCGCCTTCACAGGCAGCCAATGAACGTGATACTTCGTACGAGAAGTCAACGTGTCCTGGAGTGTCGATAAAGTTTAGCTGATAGGTTTCCCCATCTTTCGCCGTGTAATCCAGAGTAACACTCTGAGCTTTAATCGTGATACCGCGCTCGCGCTCTAGATCCATAGAATCAAGAACCTGTGCCGCCATTTCACGGTCGCTTAAGCCGCCGCAAACTTGGATCAAACGGTCAGACAGCGTCGACTTACCGTGGTCAATGTGGGCGATAATAGAAAAGTTACGAATGTGCTTCATAGATTTGGTGTAGCTAAACTCTTAAACAATTAGGGAATGAAATAGCGGAAAAAACACGCATTTCAATTAAGTTGGCAGATTCTACCCAATTTCGTTGCGGTTCGCACCTTATTTAGGCAATGGACTGCCCGAGCACCCGCACCAATTCAACCTGTTGGTGCGATGCTGCTTCCATTGGTGACACCCATTTTTTCGCGAGTCGGAAACCAAGGTAAGCAGAAACTGCTGAAAAACCAATCACCACCAGCTCACTACCGCCAAGCAGTGGCGCCAGCCACAACTGGCCAGCCATCGCGCCTAAAAATAGAAAAAGCAGGGGCAATAAATAGATCAATGCCGCCGATTGCAGCAGACTTTTCTCTGGAAACGCAATTTCAACAACATCGCCAGGGTTGACGGTTTTGGAGGTCAGTAGATGCCAGCTCAGTTGCTTGTTTCCGACCGCTTTAGTGACTATACCGGTTCCACAACTGTTTTTTGATTGGCAAGAGCTGCAACTGGTTTGTTGGTCGCAGCTCAATTTAACTTGGTAACGATGACCACGGCTTTTAACCGAGGTCACCGTTGCAAGAGCGGTCATCATGGGGTTACGCCTTCATCTGCTTGCTGTACTTTGTTCAGTTTAACAGATTGTGCGATACGCTGCGCGGTGGCAGGAGGAATGTCGCCAACCACAGAGACCTGCATGTCTCCAGTGACAATGCTGTGCACTGTGCGGCGTCCTTGGCGAATTAACTGGCCTTTCATCGAGTTACTGTCTCGATCTGAGACATACACAGAGAAGCTAAATAAGCCATCGGTGTACATTTGACTCTCCACCACATCTTCAGTGGCGATCATGCGATAACGATTAAGATCTTTCGGAGTAAAGCCACTTGGTACCCAACCAACTTGCCAGAAGGTTTGTTCGATATTGCCTTTTGGCAGCGACAATACCGCAGGCAGTTGTACTTCATCGAGTGAGCTAAGCATGGTCGCGATGTGGTCGTTGATGGAGTATGAAATCACACGATACTGTTCGAGGATCTCACCATCTCGGTCGAGAAGATCAGCGCGCAATGGAAGCTTGCTTTTTTCATCCACCCACAACACATAGGAGTAGCGAAGACCGTCTTTTGGTACCACACGAAATACTTGTGCCGCCGCTCCAGCTTCTCTGGCACGGCCAACGCGAACATAGTCGTAATACTGGCTCAGTTTTTTGATATCACTGTTAAGCAGTGGCATCAAAGGTGCCACCATCTTGCCCGACTCTATTGTGAACGGATCGGCGCCAGGTTCGATGTAGCTGACTTCGTTGCCACGGCGGATAACCTCGCGAACCGGGCCACTCAAGTAAACCAAATGCGCCAATTGCTGCTCTTCATGCCTCGCATGTCGATACAACAAAGGCTCAATACTGTTCTTTTTGATCAGGATATAGGACAGTTCGTAGTTCAATTGCTGACTGGCGTCATTCATTTGATGCAATAAAGCCTCTACAGAAGATTGCTCTTCTGCAAAGGCCGAGTTAGCAAACAAACTGAACAGCAATAACGAACTGGTCAGAAGTTTTTTCATTCAATTACCGATTCTGTATCCGTAGTCAGAGACGATTGATCGTCACTGTTTAAGCGTAACTGTAGCTCATAGTCTTGAAGCAGAGCATTAATGCGGCGACGCTGCTCTTGCACGTTAGTGCTTTCATTCTGGTTAGTTCTCGCGACTGAATCACGAGTCAAGCTTACCGGCTCTGCACTACCCGCAAATGGGATAGTTTGCAAAACAGGTAGCTGCTCAATTTCAGGTTGCGTTGCATCTTGTCCAGAGAACTGCTGCACACCTAAAATAACGGCGAGCGATACACACGCTGCAATGCCCACTTGGCCAAACTGAGTTAACCATGCAGGTAGCTGACGTTTCGCTTGCGACGGTGTAGGTTGTGCCTCAATCGGCATCACTGTCTCTTTACTTACCGCTTGATGTGCTGGCTCATCATCGAGTGCCAGTGCGACGCTCTCAGCAATATTCCAATCCAAGCTCTGTGGCTCATCGCCACGCATTACATCACCGATTAGGTGGTAGTTTTGCCAGGTTTGTTTGCTCTCCTGATCATTCTCAAGCGCTTCGATTAGCGCGTCGTCGATCAGGTCTCCGTCCATGAATGCTGAAAGCTTCTGTTTGTCAGCCATTATATTCACCATAGTTGTAACTAGTTTTAGCGTTGAAGAAGAGGCTTAATCTTCTTCTCTACCGCTTCACGAGCACGGAAGATACGCGAACGTACCGTTCCTACTGGGCAATCCATTACTTCTGCAATCTCTTCGTAACTCAAACCATCGAGTTCACGAAGGGTCATTGCAGTCTTCAAATCTTCTGGTAACGCTTCAATTGCAGCGAAAACTGTTCGCTTCAATTCATTCGACAACGTTAAGTTCTCAGGGTTCGAAATTTCTTTCAAAGCGTTACCGGTTTCAAAAAATTCGGCATCTTCTGCGTCCACATCGCTGGCCGGTGGCCTGCGACTCTGCGCAACAATGTGGTTCTTTGCGGTGTTCACTGCTATGCGATACAACCAAGTATAGAAGGCGCTTTCACCTCTAAACGTTGGGATCGCACGATACGCTTTAATAAACGCTTCTTGGGCTATGTCCGCTACGTCGCCCGAATTGCTCACGTATCTTGATATGAGATTGCAAACCTTGTTTTGATAGCGCAAAACCAACAGGTTAAATGCTTGTTTATCTCCACTTTGAACGCGCTCAATCAACACCTGATCGGTCGGCTGCTCGTTCATGCGAGCGTTCACTCCTATTCGTTCTCACCCTTACCTTCTCAGATATGAGTATTAATTATGCATATTGTAGTCTTGACACCACCGCTAACATGAGCACTATTGTGACTCTATGCAAATGGGAAAGTTCAAAACTTTCTGGATTTTTTTGTTATTTGTCATTCACAATGTGATTTGGCGCCCACTACAATGGGCTCAACTCACTAGAATGGATTAGTTAACGCCACAACACAACGAGTTTTTCAACCCGTTCCACATGGCGGTAATCCAATTAGCAAGTGCCCTTCGCCAGCTGCATTACGCAGCTTCCTATCGTGCACTTTTAGCTGGGTAGAGTTTGCTAGCTCTACCATAGGTCAGGATTTTAATAGAATTATGAACACAAACCGAGAACATCTTTGTGATGTTTTAGTTATAGGAAGTGGCGCTGCTGGTCTTTCTCTCGCGCTACGAGTTGCTGAGCGCGGTAAGGTTATTGTTTTAAGTAAAGGGCCGTTGAGTGAAGGGGCAACCTATTACGCTCAAGGCGGTATTGCCGCAGTTTTCGACGAAGCCGACAGCATCGAGTCACACGTTAATGACACCAATATTGCCGGAGCTGGCCTGTGTGAAGAAGACACGGTGCAGTTTATTGCAGAAAACGCGAAAGAGTGCGTGCAATGGCTGATCGATGGCGGTGTTCCATTTGACCAAGTTGAAACCGAAAAGGACGAAGCACCTCGTTATCACTTAACGCGTGAAGGCGGACACAGCCATCGTCGTATTCTGCACGCAGCAGATGCAACGGGAATGGCGATGCAGACTACGCTGCAAGACAACGTGCAGAATCACCCAAACATCGAAATCTTTGAGCGCTACAACGCCCTTGATTTGATCACGGAAGATAAAGTGGGTGGCAGCAAAGACAAAGTTGTTGGTGCCTATATTTGGAACCGCAACCAAGAACACGTTGAAACCGTGCGCGCTAAGTTTGTCGTGCTGGCAACAGGCGGCGCATCAAAAGTGTACCAGTACACCTCAAACCCAGACGTTTCTTCAGGTGATGGTATTGCAATGGCATGGCGCTCTGGTTGCCGGGTTGCTAACCTAGAATTCAACCAATTTCACCCAACGTGTTTATTCCATCCAGACGCACGTAATTTCCTGCTAACCGAAGCGCTGCGAGGCGAAGGGGCTTACCTAAAACGCCCTGATGGCACCCGCTTTATGCCGGACTTTGATGAACGCGAAGAGCTAGCGCCGCGTGATGTGGTTGCTCGTGCTATAGACTTCGAGATGAAACGACTAGGTGCAGATTGCATGTATCTCGACATCAGTCATAAGCCGGAAGAGTTTATCATCAAGCACTTCCCAACCATTCACATGCGCTTGCAAGATCTCGGCATCGACATGACCAAAGAGCCGATCCCAATTGTTCCGGCGGCACACTACACCTGTGGTGGCGTCATCGTAAATAAGTCGGGTCGCACGGATCTTGAGCAGTTGTATGCGATTGGTGAGGTGAGCTACACCGGTCTTCACGGGGCAAACCGCATGGCGTCAAACTCACTGCTTGAGTGCGTGGTATACGCTTGGTCTGCGGCCAAAGACATCATGGAAAAATTCGACAGCGCAACTCATCCAGACACATTGCCAGCTTGGGATGAAAGCCAAGTCAGCTGCTCTGATGAAGAGGTCATCATTCAGCATAACTGGCACGAGCTGCGCCTGTTTATGTGGGATTACATGGGCATTGTACGCACTGATAAACGACTTGAGCGCGCACTGCGTCGTATTCAGTTACTTCAACAAGAAACTCATGAATACTACAGCCACTTCAAGGTATCGAACAACCTGCTAGAACTGCGTAACCTGCTGCAAGTTGCTGAGCTGATGGTTCGCTGTGCCATGCAACGTAAAGAAAGCCGCGGTCTGCACTACACGCTCGACTATCCTGAGATGCTAGAAAACAGTGGTCCAACGATTCTGGAGCCGTAATTAATCCTCCTAATCAAGTTAGAACCGAAAGCAGCCACCTCACTGGCTGCTTTTTTATTGCCACCCTTTTACCACTACCGCTAAATGCCGGTAACTTCGCTCTGTGGTGGCTGTACGCCAAATAAGCCGCCAACCGTGTTTAGCATCGTAGAGGGCAATCACCCATGATGATAAGGCGAGATTAAAATGCGCCTTATTTAGCCTTTCTTCATTAAGGTGCCACTTATCGTCTTTAAAGCGCAGACGCCCAGTGGCACAAGGCCGTATCATTGACGTCGACACAACCACACCCCATACCAATGGCAAGATCGCTAGAGGCAGAGGCGAAAAGAGAACGGCGAAACAAATCGAGAATTTGACTAGGCTATCAATAACCGAAGGAAGGGAACAAGAAGACAGGTGCAGGTCAAGATGAGGAACCTCGCCCTGCCCCATATAATTCGATTAGCGAACTTTACTTAAGTTGTGTGCCACGATTTTGTCGACCATCGACGCGTGACCTAGGTTTTCGCTACGCCCATGCCCCATCACCCAAGTGAACAAATCCGGGTCGTCGCATTCCAGCAGCGATACGAAGTCATGTTGCTCTTGGTCATTGAGAGTATCAAAGCACTCCTCAAAGAAAGGCATAATCACGACGTCGAGCTCCAACATACCTCTACGACACGCCCACTTGATGCGCGCTTTTTCTTCACTAGAGTACATTCTAATCTCCATCTACTACTCATTATTGGGCGAGTGTAACAAGCAAGTGCATGTCCCACCACACTCTGCATCACACAAACTCAACTTTGCTCACAAGATTTCGTGCAACAAGCCCTATTTGGGTTTCCAAGCTTATTGAACTATCCATTGATACTATATCCATTGACACTGAGCAGTTTAAGCTGACAAATGGTAACGTCGCGATTAACATATCAACCATGTATAACAAAGAGATCACAACCTATGGAATGGCAACCTAGCATTCAAGCACTATCCCTTACCCCAGAGACAACGCTTCCCGCACTGATGTTGACGCCGCTCAGCTCTTGGGGCGCGATTGAACTGACGGGTGATGACCGTAAGTCTTACCTTCAAGGTCAGGTGACCTGTGATGTGGTCTCATTGGAGGCACAGCAATCCACGCTAGGCGCTCATTGTGATGCAAAAGGTAAAGCCTGGAGTGTGTTTCGCTTGTTCCATACAGAACAAGGCTACGCGATGTTTCAGCCACTATCAGCGATTGGTCAAGAGTTAGTTGAGCTGAAAAAATACGCCATCTTCTCTAAAGTTGAATTCACCCAAAGCAGCAAAGCGTGCATCGGTGTGATGGGAGGGCAAGCTCAAACGTGGGTTGATGAGCATTTCCCATCAGCAGGTGACGTTAGACAGCAAAATGGCAGCAGTGCAGTACGCATTGATGAAAGGCGTTGGCTGGTACTGGCAAGCGATGAACTTATTGAATCCCTAGACGCTCAAGAGACTCAGTGGGTGCAAGAATCTATCTGGACTCAGTTCGACATTGATGCAGGGCTACCTACTCTGAGTGCAAAGCAACAAAACCAGCACATTCCTCAAGCGTTCAATCTACAGGCATTGGATGGTATCAGTTTTGCTAAAGGCTGTTACACCGGCCAAGAGACGGTCGCTCGAGCCAAATACCGCGGCATTAACAAACGCATGCTAGCGACACTCACTGGCCGTTTAACCGCAGCCGTGACTTGCGATGAGGAAATCATCATTGAACGCTCTGTCGGTGACAACTGGCGTAAAGCAGGCGATGTCCTTAGCGTATTCCAATACGATGACCACACATTTAAGGCGTCAATCATCATCAACAACAACCTAGATGACGACGTTGAATTCCGCCTAGCGTCTCAACCAGATAGCCGCCTGTCATTGTCACTTCCACCATATTCGCTCGATAGCGAATAAGCACAGTGTCTTCACTGATGACTGACGTACCCGAAATTGAAACTGCGATCACACAATATTTGACGCAAAATGGCATTCCATTTCGGGTACTGATGCAGCAGCGTGAAGCCGTGTCGATTGAAGACGCGGCAATGCTGCGAGGCATCACTCCCAACATGATGGTTAAAACCATGGTGTTGAAAGACATGGGGAATCACTATGCGCTAGCGTGCTGTCCAGGCGATCGCCAAATCGATCCTAAAAAGGTTCGAGCGGCACTGCAATCTAGGCGCATGACTTGCGTTGACAGCCAAGATATCGAATTGCTAACCGGCTACAAGCTTGGCACAGTAACGCCACTATTACTCAAAACCCCAATGCCCATCCTGTTTGACTCGACGCTAAAAGCAACGTCTACCATTACTATTAGCAGTGGCGAGCGTATTGCTGGCATCGAACTGGCTTTGGATGACCTCACCAGACAATGCTCACCACTCTGGAGCGACATCATTCGTTAATCGTTGTGACTCGCCTGCTTGCCAATCCAATGTCTATCGCCGTCAACGCCACCAGCGCGTAATTGTCCTAGCGTTAAATTTAGCGCTACAAAATGCAACATTTTGTCTACCAAGGATGATCAAGTGTGAACTTAGTCGGATTTTGCCACACGCAACAATGAAAAGTTATACATTTATTCAGCATAAATAGTCACGACGTCAATTTTGCGTTATGGTGGTTTTGTGTCCAATTTAATCCCAAGGTTAAATTGAAACACACACTAGAGTGAATCTCTGCCTAGGGCAGTAACTCCACTTTTGTGTAATGCATCTGTGACATTTGGCCCGCTGTGCGGGCTTTTTGTCTTGTTTTTCTCCCACATACTTTCCAATCCCATTCGGTCATGAATGTGTAAATTTGTATGTCAGATGACAACTTTTCTTGCTTTGTCCGGTCTATTAATACGTAACTATTGTGCGGCGGTTATAAAACCAACCATCGAGATCATGCGATATTGTTGATTCTCACTTTTCACCAGCTAGGCTACCAGAAACAATATTGAAGTAAGAATGGAAGCCCCCAGAATGAGCTTTTGTGCTAAGTATCACGTGGCATTGGCGATAAGTTAGAAGAAATGCAAAACGTAGCACAAAACAACAAAGTGACGCCAACAAGAGGGCAATTAAGCCTCCTTAATCACACAATTTAGTAAGGGTTTTATCTATAATTCCCGAGCTAGGACAACGTTAGGTACACTATAAGGAAGGTTAAATGAGACTGTTTAAGCGCTATACGCCAAGTATGATTGCTAAACACATAAGTCGATTGTTTAAGGGAAAGATCTACGTTTATGGACTCGGTGGCTTTGAGTTCGACAACGGCAAACTGATCATCCCTGAACGTGCAGAACAGCGCCATTTCAAAGCGGTAAAAGAGATCAACCAAGAAGTCATGAGACTGAGGTGCGCGTACGCCTAACTGAAATTTTAGTCAAACTTGCCACTGCGTCTCATCCTCATTTCGTTTCTACTACGCAAGCAAGAATACCACGCATTAAAAAGGACAGCTCAAGGCTGTCCTTTACGTTTCCTTCAATCAAACGCTGTTTATTAGTCTTGACTTACCAATGACTTAGCAAGCTCCGGCAGTCGACCTCGCATCCCAAGAGCTCGACTCATGATCTCTTGTTTCGCACCAGGTAACTGCCCGACCAGGCTCATACCAATACCACGGATCATTTTCTTCGCAGGATTATCACCTTCGAACAAGTCTTTAAAACCCTGCATCGCTGCGATCATTTTCGCCGCTTCGGCTTTACGCCAGCGCTCATACTCACGCAAATGACGCTTACGCCCCACATCTTTCCCTTCATGCCACAGCTTTTTCAGCTCTTGAGCTAGGCTTGCCGCATCCAGCAGACCTAAGTTAACCCCTTGTCCAGCAAGTGGGTGGATGGTATGCGCCGCGTCGCCGACTAGTGCTACACGCTCAGTTACAAAGTCACGAGCATATCGCATGGTAAGAGGGAATACACGACGTTCTGATTGCACCTGGCACAAACCCAAACGGCTATCAAACTCTGCCGTCAACGCTTTGTTGAACTCGGCATCAGACATCTTTGCCAGCTTTTCAGCGCGGGTAGGCTCAGTTGACCAAACGATGGAGCACAAGTTGTCTTCATTCATCGGCAAAAACGCCAGAGGGCCTTGAGAGGTGAACACCTGACGCGCCACTTTGGCATGATGATCTTCAGTGGTGATATTAGCCACGAGCGCACTGTGTCCATAGTCCCAGTGGGTAAGCGGAATATCTTGCTGCTTACGAACCCAAGAATTCGCGCCATCGGCACCGACAATTAGCTTGCTGGTAAACGACTGACCGTTGTCCAGTGTCGTCCAAACTTCACTTTCACCAATCGCCATCGACTGGCAACGATGTGGCATGAAGAGCGTCACATTGCTTTGTTGCCCGACTTGCTCGAGCAGCGCCAACTGAATGACCCTGTTTTCAACAATGTGGCCTAAGTTAGGCTGGGACATTTGACTCGCAGAAAACTCGATACGGGCAAAACTGTCTTGCTCCCAGACCTCCATCGCCTGATAAGGCGCATTGCGATGCTTGGCAATCGCTTCCCATGCGCCTAGGTTTTTGAGGATCATTTCACTGGCTCGGCTCAGTGCCGAGACACGAATATCAGGATCACCAGAGAGATCTTTTGAAGGCGTCGTGCCCTCGACAATCGCAATTCGCAACCCCGTATCTTTCAAAGCACGCGCTAACGCGAGTCCCACCATTCCGCCACCGACGATGGCGATATCAAAACTTTGCATCTTCGTATTACCTATTCACCACACCCAAAGCACGATTAAACACAGGTGTCTTAAGCCGTGGGAAATTGTCCATCATTGCCAATCCAAGATTTCGCGCCATCTTGAGCGTTAATAAATCATTGGAAAATACGCGCACCAAACCTGACGTCATAGTTATTGTGAGCTCTCGATCAGTCTGACGTTGCGCTTGAAACTTAGTTAGATTAGCGTAATCGCCCACATCTTTTCGGTTTTCAAGCAGCGATTCCACCAATGTCGCAACATCGCGAATGCCCAAGTTGAATCCTTGTCCAGCGATCGGGTGCAATGTCTGCGCCGCATTTCCCACCGCCGCAACGCGATGAGCAACGATTTGTGGTCTGTATCTCAACAAAAGCGGGTAGCTCACGACCGAACCGACACGAACAAAACGCCCCAGTCGCCAACCAAACGCTTCTTGAAGCGCATCTAAAAACTCATTGTCTGGCAACGCTTGTACCGACTTGGCCTGCTCTGGCGGCATGCACCACACGAGTGAGCTTCGCGATTGTGACATAGGCAGCAACGCAAGCGGGCCATGCTCGGTAAATCGCTCAAACGCTCGACCGCTTGGCGCTTCACTGGTTAGCACATTGGCGATAACGGCCACTTGCTCAAAATCTTGGGTATGCTGTTCTAGCCCTACCGCCTGACAAATAGCTGAATCCGCACCATCCGCTGCAACGACCAATTTCGCCTCTAGCTGCAAGGTTTCATCTTGAGGCGAGCGAATGTCAACGGTGACAGCTTGCTGATGCTGTACGACTTCACTCACAGAATAAGGACAGAATAAGTCAATGTGTTCGCGCTTAGCGAGTTCGTTATTAAAACGTCTACCTATCTCGGCAAGCTCAACAACGTAACCCATCGCATCAAGGCCTTCTTTATCGGCATAGAAGTCGGTCATGCCGGCATGACCACGGTCTGATACATGAATGTGAGTGATGGGTGTGGCATGATCCTCAATCACATGCCACAGGCCGTAACCTTTCAGGATCTCGACAGTACCATGTGACAAAGCAATAGACCGGGCATCAAACCCAGGATGAGCTGCATTGTCTTGTGCAAACGACTCGACAACCGCTATGTTGAGTGCATGATCAAAGCTAGTGTCCAGCGCCATAGCGAGCGTCGCTCCCGCCATCGCTCCACCAGCAATAACAACATCATACTTTTTGGGCACAGACTTTCTCCTTGTTCGCCAACCTGACCCGCACCTAGATTAGTGAATCGTCGGTGATTCAGCCGCTTTACTTGGTTTTACGCCAAACTCAGCGTGAATAGTCAATACGCAAGCTTTAACGTGCTCAATAACCTGTTCTAGCAATTGCGCTTGCTCTTCTAGATCGTCATCTTCATCGATGCCCAGTCTAGCAATTTCTTCCAAGTCACCCAGCGCTTCTTTGGTATCGGCCGACGCTTTTGCTAAAGGAGCGTTAATGAGTCCGAGTCCCGAAATAAAGTGGTTCACCCACTCGCTGAGGCCATCTGCTTGCTCAAATAAGCTAGCGTCTACGCCCTCGCCAGGAATAAACAAAGCAAGCTCAAAGCTTTGCTCTTCCGTCAGTTCTTTGATCGATAAATCCAACAGCGCTTTTGAACGGGTTAATAGAGATTGAGGCCAACCTAGACCATCATTGGTGTAGTCAAACAACAGAGGTTGCCAGCTGTCATCTTTCAAACCTAAACCGCCACTTAACATGCCAACCAATAGGCCGTGCAGTTCAGCAGGGGAAACGGCAAGGCCGGCTTGTTGTAGCTCTGTCGCTACCGCAATGTAATCGGGTAGTGTTGATTCACTCATAACGATTCTCGTTGTCCTGTAGGGCAGCCAACTGGGTCACCAGTAGTGCCGCTTTTATTCGAATTGGATGTGCAATGCTACCACTTCCCACTCATGGCGGAAATGGTGTCCCACTCGTTTCTGAATAGCTTTTGTGCGAATTGTCGATTTCGTGTGTGATTAGCCACGCATTTGGCACGGAGTCACCAGAAAAGCTTGAATCTTAATGTGGCTTTACCTATAGTTTCTCCCTCAACATTACCGCTATTGGTGATACTTAAAAGAGTTCTTGTCATTATGGAAAATCAAGCTGTCGAAGTGGAAATTTTGGGTAAACTGACTCGGGTAAATTGCCCAGAAGATCAGAAAGATACCCTTGTTCAAGCGGCGAAAGACTTAGATAACCGATTGCAAGAAATGTCCCAAAGGACTAAAGTAACCAACGAGTTGAAACTGCTTACCATTGCGGCGCTTAATATGTCATATGAGCTTAACAACCGCAGTAATGAGTCACTTCAAGAAGTGACTGAGATGAACGAGCGCATGGAGCAGCTCGCGGCATCACTTGATGATGCCATAAGCAAAGTAAAGCAAGGACAGCAAGCCTAATTTTACCCTGGGGTGTGCGTCAGTGGATTTAAGTCCCTGAGCCGATAAGCAATACCAAAGGGTTAGTACTTGATAGCTATTGAGCAAGCTCGGCTCGTATCGAGAAGCCTACGGTTATCATTGCTGATCCGCCTTGAACCAGCTGGTTCAAGGGCCACAATCCTCAACGGCACTCTGGGGTATTCCTAATGTCACCATCGACTAGGCAGCATATTCGAACCTTGATTCGGGGCCGCCGACAAGCTATCCGTTCAGATCAGCAAGCTCACTACGCTCTCGACTTGGTCGAACGCGCCAAGCAGCTACCCGAACTCCGCGCTGGTCAAAAAGTCGCGCTTTATCTAGCCACTGATGGCGAACTGGATACTCAACCTATGATTGAGTGGTGCTGGCAACAAGGAATAGAGACCTACCTTCCGGTTATCCATCCTTTTTCCAAAGGCCATCTCCTATTCTTGCGCTACGCATACACCACGCCTCTGGTGCACAATCAATATAAAATCCTCGAACCAAAGCTTGATAAGCAGACGATATGTCCTGTCGCTGATCTGGATGTCATCTTTACACCACTTGTTGCGTTCGATGACGATGGTCAACGCCTCGGAATGGGTGGAGGCTACTATGACCGAACCCTCGCACCGTTTGCCACGAATCAGACTGGTCCAAATGCCATTGGACTGGCTCACGATTGCCAGCAAGTCGGCAGGCTACCAATTGAATCATGGGATATTCCGCTTAGTACCATCATGACGCCAAGCAAAATCTGGCGCTGGTAAAAACAGTCTCGAAAAGAGCAATCGATTGCTGTTTTTTGCTGTTTTTCTTCATTTCGCCAACTTAACCGTCATTTTTTGCGGTTTTTGATATATAATTCGCCCGCATTTTGACCTTAATTCTAAACATTGGGATTTCACCATGACTCAAGACGAGATGAAGAAAGCCGCTGGTTGGGCAGCACTTAAGTATGTTGAGAAAGGCAGCATTGTTGGTGTAGGTACCGGCTCTACTGTTAACCACTTTATTGATGCGCTAGGCACAATCAAGGAAGACATCAAAGGTGCAGTTTCAAGCTCTGTCGCTTCAACTGAGAAGCTAGAAGCACTTGGCATCGAAGTATTCGACTGTAACGATGTAGCAGCGCTTGATGTTTACGTTGACGGCGCAGATGAAATCAACGCAGCTCGTGACATGATCAAGGGCGGCGGTGCTGCATTGACTCGTGAGAAGATCGTAGCCGCTATCTCGGACAAATTTGTGTGTATCGTTGATGGCACCAAAGCAGTCGACGTACTGGGTAAGTTCCCACTTCCTGTAGAAGTTATCCCAATGGCACGTTCATACGTAGCACGTGAACTGGTAAAGCTTGGCGGTGACCCTGTGTACCGTGAAGGTGTTGTGACCGACAACGGCAACGTGATCCTAGACGTGTACGGCATGCAAATCACCGATCCAAAAGCGATGGAAGACAGCATCAACGGTCTAGCGGGTGTTGTGACAGTGGGTCTATTCGCGCACCGCGGTGCCGATGTGATCATCACTGGTACGCCAGAAGGCGCAAAAATCGAAGATTAATGACACGCGCGTTCACGCTATCACTGGCCTTATAACTGGCCGATATATTGAACGCGATTACGTCATTTGACTACAAACGGCACCCCTGGTGCCGTTTTTTCGTTTTCCTATAAGAAAATTATGCCTTATTCCGTAATTTTCTTACCCATCGTTAAACTTTTTTGTTACTTTATTGGTCACAAGACGCACAAGGAAAACGTTTGCCTCAAGCAGTTGGAAGCTCCCTCCCTGATATTCTCACTGTCAAATGTGCGCCAATTTAGCCCAAATTTCCCATGTTAAGGATGAGTTCAATGGCCAAAGTTTCACTGGAAAAAGACAAGATTAAGATTCTTCTGCTGGAAGGTTTGCATCCATCTTCTGTAGAGGTTCTTCAAGCTGCCGGTTACACCAATATCACTTACCACAAAGGCTCGCTACCTGAAGACGAGTTAATGGAAGCGGTAAAAGACGTTCACTTTATCGGTATTCGCTCCCGCACTAACCTGACAGACAAGGTGATCAATGCGGCAGAGAAACTTGTGGCGATTGGCTGTTTCTGTATCGGTACTAACCAAGTTAACCTTGAAGCTGCGGCTAAGCGCGGTGTACCTGTCTTCAACGCACCATTCTCAAACACGCGAAGTGTGGCTGAGCTAGTCCTTGGTCAAATCCTATTGCTACTTCGTGGCATTCCAGAGAAGAATGCTCTCGCTCACCGTGGCATTTGGAAGAAGAGTGCGGACAACTCTTATGAAGCTCGTGGTAAACGCCTTGGTATTATCGGTTACGGTCACATTGGTACTCAGTTGAGTATCATTGCAGAGAACTTGGGTATGCGTGTCTACTTCTACGATATCGAGAACAAGCTGTCTCTTGGTAATGCGACACAAGTGCACACCATGACTGAGCTATTGAATAAGTGTGATGTTATCTCACTGCACGTTCCAGAAACTCCTGGAACCAAGAACATGATGGGTGCGGCAGAGTTCGAGCGTATGAAGCCAGGCTCAATCTTTATCAACGCGGCGCGTGGCACTGTGGTTGATATCCCTGCCCTTTGTGACGCCCTTGAAGGCGGTCACCTGGCAGGTGCAGCGATTGACGTGTTCCCAGAAGAGCCAAAAACCAATGCAGACCCGTTTGAGTCACCGCTATTGAAGTTCGACAACGTGATCCTTACTCCGCACGTTGGTGGTTCTACTCAAGAAGCACAAGAGAACATTGGTGTTGAGGTTGCTGGCAAGCTAGCGAAATATTCAGATAACGGCTCAACGCTATCAAGCGTGAACTTCCCAGAAGTATCACTGCCAGAGCACACAGACTGTTCGCGCCTACTGCACATTCACCAAAACCGCCCTGGCATCTTAACGCAAATCAACACCATCTTTGCGGATGAAGGGATTAACATCGCGGGTCAGTACCTACAGACTGCTGCGGATATCGGTTATGTAGTAATTGATGTTGAGACAGCGCGCTCGGAAGAAGCGTTGGCGAAATTGAAGCAGATTGAAGGGACGTTGCGAGCGCGTATTCTTCACTAATTTGTTTGAAGAGCTTTACCCCTCCTAGCCTCCCGGCTACGCGCCCCGCTTAAAGGGGAGGAACCACTGGCTCGCTGCGCATCGCCTTATACGAAAACGGCGATGCTACGATAGGAGCAAGCCTACTGTTCTCCCCCTAATATAGGGGGAGCTAGAGGGGGGTATAATGCGCTGAACTTACAACAAATTATGCAATTAAAGTAGACACCTTAGCTTATAGCAAGCACTACTAACCCACTAAACTCCCCAAAACCATCACTCACCAATCCGATAAGTCACATCCACCCGATCACGAATCGTAATCACCGAATCCTGATAACTATTCGACTCCGCCTTGCTATCCATCGCCATCGCACGCATCACCACCGGCTGGTTCATCTGCTGACGGTACTCAATACGCCACACATTGCCAAGCTGCTGATCAAACCCTTTCGCTAATGAAGACGCTTTGCTTTGCGCATCTTTTATCGCCGCCATACGAGCCGCTTCTTGATACTGACCTTGGTCTTTCACTTTTAGTTGAATGTTATCGACCTGATTGATCCCGGACTCCAGAGCAAGATCCAAATAGTTATTAAGCTTATCGAGATCCATCACTTGAACCGTCACCGTACGAGACGCTCGATAGCCAATCAGTTCAGGCTTGCCCTTTTCTGGGTAGTGATACTGCGGTGAAAGATAGAGATTTGAGCTTTGGATATCTGCTTTGTCGATACCATTCTTGGTTAAGTCATCAAGAAATTTGTCGACGACAGAATCCACACCTTGCTTGGCTTGGTCAGCATCCATCTGAGACTGAACCACGCGAACTGAAAACTCAGCCATATCCGGCTTGGCTTGGATTTCACCGTAGCCTGTTGTAGAAATGTGGGCAAATTCCGGCTGACTCGCAAACACCGGAGCCGCAAATAGACTGACGACTAAACTACCAACAACTAATGACTGTTTCATGAAGACTCCTCGTCTTATTTTCTTATACTCAATATTAGGCATAGGTTTGGATTATAGGTTCCCAGACATTAAAAAGCTGACAGAACATTGACCAAACACCATCTGTCACTACTGAGGCAAAAACTGCCTAGCGTGGCCAATAATGGCATCCGACACCTCACTCAGCACTCCACTTTCAAGCTGCCAGTGGTGCCAGTAAATTTGGTGTGACAGCAAGATATTGGGCGTCAATTCAATCAAGGCGCCAGACTCGAGTTCATCTTGGATTTGCAGCTTAGGAATAAGGCAGTAAGCCACACCCGAGACTGCCAATTTCACGAACGCTTCTGAGCTTCGTACTGTATGTTTAAGTATGTTGCCACGCATAATATTGAAGTGTTGATTCACAAACTTCTGATGCATTTTGTCGTGTTGGTCATAGGCAACGGCTGGCGCTTTCATCAAGGTTTCCCGGTTCACACCTTGGCTGAAGTATCGTTTGATAAAACTTGGGCTCGCCACACAAAGATAGTCAACGCGTCCTAAGTAATCGGCGACACAGCCAGGAATCGATTGTGGCTCTAGACTTATTGCCCCCACCACTTCCCCGTTTTTGAGCTTTTCTATGGTTCGACCTTCATCATCAACAATAAGATCAAGCTCTACGCGCTTGGACTCTAGAAGCGGAAACAAACTCGGTAACAGCCAAGTCGCTAGACTATCTGCGTTCGTAGCAAGAGAAACCGATAACGGCTTATCGCCAAGGTCGGCAGCAAGCTCAGGCACCAGCTCTTGTTCTAGCAAACGCACACGACGATATAGCCCAAGCAACTTTTTCCCCACCGCGGTTGGTCGTGGTGGCTGTTCTCGAACCAATACTGGTTGCGCCAACCATTTTTCCAGTTGCTTCACGCGTTGAGATACGGCAGATTGAGAGATATACAAGTGCTCCGCTGCTTTATCGAAGCTTTTTTGCTCAACAATCGCATCCAGTGCCTCTATCCATTTATAGTCTAATCCGCGCATCTTTTAACCCCTCAAAACAGTCATTAGCAAAGCTTATTTCTCATTAATATTATTAACTTTCCTAATCATAATCGAATCGCTATTCTCTCGCTCTCTTTTATGCAGTGGTGAGGAAATTAAAGTGAATTTTTGGGTGCTTCTTCAAGGTTTCGGATTGGGTGCGACAATGATTATCCCAATTGGCGCTCAGAACGCTTATGTATTAAATCAGGGTATTAAACGTAATCATCACCTGACAACGGCGACGGTGTGCAGCCTGCTAGACATGACGTTCATCTCACTAGGTATCTTTGGTGGCGGTGCGATATTGTCGCAAAACGAACTACTACTAACGGCAGTAACTCTAGGTGGTATCGCTTTTCTAACCGGTTATGGTTTGCTCTCTTTGCGTAGTGCATTTAAAACACCAGCAGCAAAAGAGTCATCAGGTGAAGTCCTTGCTCGCGGAAGACGAACCGTGGTTTTAGGTGCCCTTGCGGTAACCGTGCTAAACCCACACTTGTATTTGGATACTGTGGTGATTCTAGGCTCGATCGGTGGCCAGTTTGAAGGTAATGACCGAATTGCCTTTGCTATAGGTACTGTACTGGCTTCCTTTGTTTGGTTCTACTCGCTCTCGATGGGGGCGGCAAAACTCGGCCCAACACTATCAAAACCTAAGGTTAAGAAAGGTATCGACTTGGCGGTAGCGGCCATGATGTTTACTATTGCTCTACTACTTACAAAAGGGTTAATGGAGTAAACCTGAATGGATAGAACAGAAAGCATCTATCTCGCCAACCTTACGTTATTGGAGACCTTGTCGGTCTCCTTTTCGAAATGGCAGCATGAGCCTATTCTGGACTTTGAAACAGATGTTCGTATAGCAAAAGAACTTGGCTGGACAGGTCTGCACAGCAAGAGCCTATTCTTAAAAAAGAAAGGCGGCGGGTTTGCTCTGTTTCTAACCGATAAAGACTCTAGGTTAGACAAAGCTCAACTAAAACTCGCGCTCGGCAAACGTACCTCTATCTGCAGCAATGAGGAAATGATTGAGCAGATTGGTTGTGTCCCTGGCGCGGTATGTCCGATAGGACTCCCTGAAGACATCACCATTGTTGTCGATAGCCGTTTATTTGATGCCGAAGAGATTCTTTATACACCGGGTAAACCTGATTGGACATTTGGTATTGATGGTAGCGCTCTCAAACAGGTGCTAGACAGCGTTCCAAACCAAGTCATTGAAATAGAAAAAGGAGAAGCCTAGCTTCTCCTTTTTTACATTTGATATTAACGCCTGGACGATCAGTCCACTTTGTTTAAATGCACATCCATCTGTGGAAATGGAATTTCAATACCTTCTGCATCTAACGCTTCTTTGATCGCTTGTAGCGTATCGAAGTACACATCCCAGTACTGCTCAGTACGAACCCATGGGCGAACCACAAAGTTCACAGAAGAGTCAGCAAGAGCGACTACACCAACGGTAATGCCAGGCTCTTTTAGAATACGCTCATCTGCTTCAAGCGTTTTGCGAATCACTTCTTGTGTCTTCTTCAAATCCGCACCGTAAGAGACGCCAATGACGTGGTCGATACGACGAGTCGCATGACGCGAATAGTTGGTGATTGGAGAGCCAATGACCGATGCATTTGGTACCACAACCATTTTGTTGTCAGGTGTCGTTAGGATAGTTTGGAAGATCTGAATAGAATCTACTGAGCCAGCAACACCACCAATCTCTACATAATCGCCTGACTTGAATGGACGGAAGCCAACAATCAATACACCAGCAGCAAAGTTAGACAGCGAGCCTTGCAGCGCAAGACCGATAGCCAAACCAGCAGCACCAATAACCGCAACCACTGATGCGGTTTGTACACCGATGCGACTTAGTGCAGCAATCAGCACGATAACAAACAAGGTGTAACGTACGATGCCGTGAATAAACTCGACAACGGCCTTATCCATTTTCTTCTTGTGCAGCAACTTAGCTACGCTGCCGGCAATCGCTTTAACCACGATGTTACCAATGAACAGGATAAGCAGTGCAGAAATGATATTCACACCATACTGAACTAGAAGAT
The DNA here is from genome assembly GCF_040412085.2 of Vibrio sp. CB1-14. NCBI lineage: Bacteria > Pseudomonadati > Pseudomonadota > Gammaproteobacteria > Vibrionales > Vibrionaceae > Vibrio > Vibrio chaetopteri. Next base: position 3,209,694 of record NZ_CP115920.1, read on the forward strand.
CAGAGTTGTTAGTTAACCATTTCTCAGCATGAGACAAACTGTCTACAAGGGGAGTTTCAATATCAACAGACTCATTGGCCATATTGTGTACCTCTAGGATAATGATGAGCAAAGCGAGTCTTAGCTAATACCACTGACTTATTAGCAAAGGCGCGCAAAAACGTTAAAGCATATCGATTACAAATACCAATACACAAAACATAACAAAAGGTTACGCAATCAAGAGCGGTTGTGCCAGTTTTTTTAATCACATCACGTTATTTTCCACCAGGCATAAAAAAAGCCGCTCTAAAGAGCGACTTTTTTCATCTTACTATCAGTTAAATCTTATTCGATTTAATCTTATAGTACGTCGATAGCGTTTAGGTCAGCGAAAGCTTTCTCTAGACGAGCAACCATTGAAGATTGACCTGCACGTAGCCATACGCGTGGGTCGTAGTACTTCTTGTTTGGCGCAGCTTCGCCAGTTGGGTTGCCGATTTGACCTTGTAGGAAATCAAAGTTCTCAGCCGAGTAAGTACGGATACCGTCCCAAGTTGCCCACTGTGTATCAGTATCGATGTTCATTTTGATAACACCGTAGCCGATAGACTCTTGGATTTCTGCTTCAGAAGAACCAGAACCACCGTGGAATACGAAGTTTAGAGCGTTAGGTGCGATACCGAACTTCTCTGCACAGTATGCTTGAGAGTCACGTAGGATAGTTGGAGTTAGAACAACGTTACCTGCTTGGTAAACACCGTGTACGTTACCGAAAGAAGCCGCGATAGTGAAACGTGGGCTGATAGCCGTTAGTTTCTCGTATGCGTACGCTACGTCTTCTGGAGAAGTGTAAAGCTCAGATGCGTCCATGTGAGAGTTATCAACGCCGTCTTCTTCACCACCAGTACAACCTAGTTCAATCTCTAGAGTCATGCCCATTTTCGCCATGCGAGCTAGGTATTGACCAGAGATTTCGATGTTCTCTTCTAGAGACTCTTCAGAAAGGTCAATCATGTGAGAAGAGAATAGTGGCTTACCAGTTTGAGCGAAGAACTCTTCACCTGCGTCTAGAAGGCCGTCGATCCATGGTAGTAGTTTCTTAGCAGCGTGGTCAGTATGAAGAATAACTGGAACACCGTAAGATTCAGCAACTGCGTGAACGTATTTTGCACCAGCAACTGCACCTAGGATTTGCGCGCCTTGACCTTCAAGCTTAACGCCTTTACCAGCGAAGAAGCCAGCACCGCCGTTAGAGAACTGAACTACAACTGGAGCTTTAACTTTAGCTGCAGCTTCAAGAACACCGTTGATAGAGTCAGTGTTAACTACGTTAACTGCAGGAAGAGCGAAGTTGTTCTCTTTAGCAACTTCAAATACTTTCTGAACGTCATCGCCAGAGATAACACCTGGTTTTACGAAGTCGAAGATCTTAGACATGGAATAAGTCCTATTTTCTGTCGTTTTAAATAAAAATTGGCAATCGTTTGCTCACAATGGGCGGCATTGTATCAAAGTTAACCAGCCATTGCAGCATAGATAAAAGCGGACTCATTAGTCCGCCTTATAAAAAGATAATTATGCTTTAGCACGCTCTTCAAGCATTGCTACTGCTGGAAGTACTTTACCTTCAACAAACTCAAGGAAAGCACCGCCGCCTGTAGAGATGTAAGAAACGTCAGCTTTGATACCGAACTTGTCGATAGCTGCTAGCGTGTCACCACCACCTGCTACAGAGAAACCTTCAGATTCAGCGATCGCTTTAGAAATGCCTTCTGTACCCGCTTCGAAGTTCTTGAATTCGAATACGCCAACAGGGCCATTCCATAGGATAGTTTTAGCATCTTTTAGGATTTTCGCTAGTTCAGCTGTTGAGTCTGGACCTAGGTCGAAGATCATGTCGTCGTCTTGAACTTCAGATACGTGCTTGATTTCAGCCTCTGCGTTCTCGTCGAATGCTTTTGCACATGCAACGTCAGTAGCAACTGGAATTGCACACTCGTCCATTAGCTTCTTAGCTGTGTCTACTAGGTCTGCTTCGTATAGAGACTTACCTACGTTGTGACCAGCAGCTGCGATGAACGTGTTCGCGATACCACCGCCAACAACAAGTTGGTCAGCGATTTTAGATAGAGACTCAAGAACCGTTAGCTTAGTAGAAACTTTAGAACCACCAACGATAGCCACCATTGGACGAGCTGGTTTGTCCATTGCTTGACCTAGTGCGTCTAGTTCGTTAGCTAATAGAGGACCTGCACACGCAACTGGCGCGTTCATGCCAACGCCGTGAGTAGACGCTTGTGCACGGTGAGCAGTACCGAATGCATCCATTACGAAGATGTCACATAGTGCTGCGTACTTCTTAGATAGCTCTTCTTCGTTCTTTTTCTCGCCTTTGTTGAAGCGAACGTTTTCAAGAACAACAAGCTCACCCGTGTTTAGCTCAAGACCGTCTAGGTAATCTTTAGCAAGCTTAACTTCACACTCAAGTGCGTCGTTTAGGTAGTTAACAACAGGTTGTAGAGAGAACTCTTCTGCGTACTCGCCTTCAGTAGGACGACCTAGGTGAGACGTAACCATCACTTTAGCACCAGCTTCTAGACAGTGCTTGATGGTTGGTAGAGACGCAAGGATACGAGCGTCAGATGTTACTTTACCGTCTTTAACAGGTACGTTCAGATCAGCACGGATAAATACGCGTTTACCTGCTAGATCCAGGTCAGTCATCTTGATTACAGACATGTTTAGTCCTCTCAACTAAAAAATAAATAAAGTTTTTGAAACCCGGCTTCTTGCCAAGTTTTAGAATTCATCAACTGGTTACTTATATTGGGCTCATGAATATTAATTTCAACCTTCAAAATTAATATTTTCCCCAAGAGCGCCCTTGATACTACTGAGACGCTTGCATTGCTAACGCGGTGTCTAACATGCGGTTAGCAAAGCCCCACTCGTTGTCACACCACACCAACATTTTGACCAGACGACCATCACTCACTCGAGTCTGTGTCCCATCAACAATGGCGCTGTGTGGGTCGTGGTTAAAGTCCACGGAAACCAGCGGTGCTTCAGTATAGTCAACAATGCCGTCTAATGTACACCGAGAAGCATTAATAATGACTTGATTTACGTCATTAACTTTCACATTCGTATTTATAGTTACACTAAGATCCATAGCGGTGACATTAATTGTTGGCACTCTTACAGAAATTGCTTCAAATTTGTTAGAAAATTTCGGAAAGATGCGTTCGATGCCTTTGTGAAGTTTGGTATCCACAGGAATGATGGATAGACTGGCAGAGCGTGTACGGCGTAGATCACCATGATACGCGTCGATAACCTGTTGATCATTCATTGAAGAGTGAATGCTAGTAATGGTGCCAGAGTCGATACCAAAGGCTTCATCTAACGCTTGGATAACCGGTACGATACAGTTTGTGGTACAAGAGCCATTCGAGACAATGTTATGATCTTTGGTAAGAGTATGATGGTTAACACCGTAAATAATGGTGTTATCAAGATCATTGCTGCCAGGGTGAGAAAACAACACTTTCTTAGCACCAGCTTCGATGTGCTTCATGCCATCAGCGCGACTACCGAACACGCCAGTACAATCTAGAACAATATCGACTTCTAGATTCTTCCAAGGCAGTAAACTAATGTCTTCTAAGTGCAAAATACGAATGGTGTCGAACTGACCATCTTTGTGAGTCAGATACAGATGCTCTTGGTCATGGGTGACTTTTTTATCAAAACGACCATGACTGGTATCGTATTGAAGCAAATGAGCCATCGCTTCTGGCTGCGCAAGTTCGTTTACGGCGACGACTTTGATTTGGTCGTTCTTCTCGCTTTCGTATAGCGCTCTGAGTACATTCCGTCCAATGCGTCCAAAACCATTGATTGCCACTCTTAGCATCGCATTACGCCTTTTTTGTTCACGTGATAAGGGCTTGCATGGTAACCGATCGACCGACATTTCGCATTACGTGATTAGCAATTTGATTGCGCTATTTATCACCAATAGTTGCGATGCATATCTCTTATGCGCTCACTTTTTCTTTCAATAGCCCTGTTACACTTAAATGAGAGTCATGATCTTGTGTCTTTTAACCACACAGTTTTTAACGCACAGGAGGTGTTCTCTATGACAAGCTCAACTTACTGCCAAGCTTGCAACAAACCCACCAGTCACAAAGAGATGCTGGTACGCAAGCCAAGCAGTTACGATACCGAGCCATCCTTAATGGGCAAGATTAAGCTGTTTGCGCATACGTTTATTAATGGCGGCCATTACTACGATATGGATCGCTACATAACCTGCCAAGACTGTGGCAAACGTACACTTGAAAACAAAGGCAAAGAGTTTGAATAGCCACAAAAAAACCGAGCACTAGGCTCGGTTTTTCATTTCAAGATGAAGGTGCTTATGCAAGCAGCCCTTTTGCCGTGTTCACAACGTTTTCCGTTGTGAAACCAAACATCTTGAATAGCTCGCCTGCTGGTGCAGACTCACCGAATGTCGTCATACCGATGATCTTGCCACCGAAGCCAACATACTTGTACCAGTAATCCGCAATACCCGCTTCAACCGCGATACGCTTAGTCACTGCCGCTGGAAGAACCGCTTCACGGTATGCTTCATCTTGCGCGTCAAATACGTCAGTTGAAGGAAGAGACACAACGCGTACTTTCTTGCCTTCAGCCGTTAGCTCAGCGTAAGCGTTTGTTGCTAGTTCAACTTCAGAACCGGTTGCGATAAGGATCAGCTCAGGCGTGCCTTCACAATCTTTCAGGATGTAACCACCTTTAGCAACGTTTGCTAGCTGCTCTGCGTCACGCTCTTGCTGCGTTAGGTTTTGACGAGAGAAGATTAGCGACGTAGGGCCGTCTTTACGCTCAATCGCGTATTTCCAAGCGACTGCAGACTCAACCTGGTCACATGGGCGCCATGTGCTCATGTTTGGCGTTACGCGTAGTGATGCGATTTGCTCAACCGGCTGGTGCGTTGGACCGTCTTCACCCAGACCGATAGAGTCGTGCGTGTAAACTTGGATGTTTTGCACTTTCATCAGTGCAGCCATGCGCATTGCGTTACGAGCGTATTCCATGAACATTAGGAATGTTGCACCGTACGGTACGAAACCACCGTGCAGAGCAATACCATTGATGATCGCCGTCATACCGAATTCACGTACACCGTAGTGGATGTAGTTGCCAGACGCATCGTCAGCCGTTAGAGACTGAGAACCAGACCACATGGTCAGGTTTGATGGTGCTAGGTCAGCAGAGCCGCCCATGAATTCTGGAAGCATCTTACCAAACGCTTCTAGCGCGTTTTGAGACGCTTTGCGTGATGCAATGTTTGCTGGATTCGCTTGAAGGTCAGCGATGATCTTGCTTGTAGCTTGTTCCCATTCAGCAGGAAGCTCACCGTTCACACGACGCTTAAACTCAGCCGCAAGTTCTGGGTAAGCCGCTTCATAAGCTGCTAGCTTCTCGTTCCAAGCTGCTTCTTTAGCCGTGCCTGCTTCGTTTGCATCCCACTCAGCTTTGATATCAGCTGGGATTTCGAATGGACCGTGCTCCCAACCTAGGAATTCGCGTGCTGCTGCAATTTCGTCGTGACCTAGAGGTGCACCGTGACAGTCGTGAGAGCCCGCTTTGTTTGGCGAACCAAAACCGATGATAGTTTTAGTACAGATAAGTGTTGGACGTGGATCCGCTTTTGCCGCCTCGATCGCTGCATTGATCGCGTCAGCATCGTGACCGTCTACCGCTGGGATTACGTGCCAGCCGTATGCTTCAAAGCGCTTAGGCGTGTCATCAGAGAACCAACCTTCCACTTCGCCATCGATAGAGATGCCGTTGTCATCCCAGAAAGCGATCAGCTTGCCTAGACCTAACGTACCCGCTAGCGAACACGCTTCGTGAGAGATACCTTCCATCAGACAGCCATCACCCATGAAGACATAAGTGAAGTGGTCAACGATGTCGTGACCTTCTTTGTTGAATTGCGCTGCAAGGGATTTCTCAGCCAGTGCCATACCAACCGCGTTAGTGATGCCTTGACCTAGTGGGCCAGTCGTCGTCTCGATACCTGGTGCATAGCCGTACTCTGGGTGACCTGGCGTTTTCGAGTGCAGTTGACGGAAGTTTTTAAGATCGTCAATTGATAGCTCGTAGCCGCTTAGGTGAAGCAAAGAGTAAATCAGCATTGAGCCGTGGCCGTTTGATAGTACGAAACGGTCGCGGTCAGCCCACTCTGGGTTTGACGGGTTGTGATTTAGGTGAGAACGCCAAAGAACTTCAGCGATATCTGCCATACCCATTGGTGCACCTGGGTGACCTGAGTTAGCTTGTTGAACACCATCCATGCTTAGCGCGCGGATTGCATTAGCGAGTTGTTTACGAGAAGACATGTCTGCTCCTGAGTGCATTAAGCGAATTCCAAGTTTTTCATAGACTGATTGAATAATCAGCGGCCGCTATTGTCGCAAAGCCATATAGTCTCTGCAAACGATTTACCGTCATTTTTTGGCATTATCGCCGAATAATGTCGCCGGAATGTGGCGATTCACATACAAAACAGGCAAACGTTTGGCTATATGTTAAAAGCAAAAATCGCTTGCTAATCGAACATTGATGACTAGAATAGACGTCTAGATGTAGATACACCTACTATATATCATTGAATTTATTACAAGTGAGTGATTAGACACTCGCTTAAAAACAGTAATTGGAGCTCTCATGGCTAAGCACCTGTTTACTTCTGAGTCAGTATCAGAAGGCCATCCAGATAAAATCGCAGACCAAATTTCTGATGCGGTTCTTGATGCAATCCTAGAACAAGATCCAAAAGCACGTGTTGCTTGTGAAACTTACGTTAAGACTGGCATGGTGATGGTGGGTGGTGAGATCACTACTTCAGCATGGGTAGACATCGAAGAGCTAACGCGTGAAACCGTTCGCGAAATCGGCTATGTTCACTCTGACATGGGTTTTGACGCGGATTCTTGTGCTGTTCTGAACACCATCGGTAAGCAGTCTCCAGATATCAACCAAGGCGTTGATAAAGCAGATCCTAAAGAACAAGGCGCGGGCGACCAAGGTATCATGTTCGGTTACGCAACGAACGAAACTGACATCCTAATGCCAGCACCGATTACTTACTCTCACCTTCTTGTTCAAAAGCAAGCGGAAGTGCGTAAGAACGGCACTCTACCTTGGCTACGTCCAGACGCTAAGTCTCAGGTAACGTTCCAATACGACCAAGGTAAGATCGTTGGTATCGATGCGGTTGTTCTTTCTACTCAGCACTGCGATACCATCTCTACCCCTGATCTGCGTGAAGCGGTTATGGAAGAGATCATCAAGCCAGTACTACCATCAGAGTGGATCAACAAAGAAACGAACTTCTTCATCAACCCAACCGGTCGCTTCGTAATCGGCGGTCCTATGGGTGACTGTGGTCTAACAGGTCGTAAGATCATCGTTGATACCTACGGCGGCGCGGCTCGTCACGGTGGCGGTGCATTCTCTGGTAAAGATCCATCAAAAGTTGACCGCTCTGCAGCATACGCAGCACGTTATGTAGCGAAGAACATCGTAGCGGCTGGCATGGCTGACCGTTGTGAAATCCAACTGTCTTACGCAATCGGTGTTGCGGATCCAACGTCTATCATGGTTGAGACATTTGGTACTGAAAAAGTCTCTCACGACATCATCGTAGAAGCCGTTCGTCAAAACTTCGACCTACGTCCATACGGTCTGCAAGAGATGCTAAACCTGCTTCAGCCTATCTACAAGAAGACTGCAGCATACGGTCACTTCGGTCGCGAAGAGTTCCCTTGGGAAGCGACAGACAAAGCAGCGATCCTGCGTGAGTTTACTGGTCTGTAATTACTCTTAACCTGAGTTTTTTACTCCAAAAAAGCCCTCAAAATTTTTTTGAGGGCTTTTTTATTTTTTAATCCTGTCTTTTCAAATACTTTGTTACAAAAATGTTAATTCACTATCTTGTAGCTTGTATTTAATACCCTTCTGAAAATTGTGTTTTCCTCTAACACGGTCAATAGTTAGACAAAAGTGCCCTTGCGAATAGACCGCTTTGAGAGTTTGTTCGTATGCAAAATAGAGCGCTTAAGAAGGGAAGACGCTAACAACGGAAAATGGCTGGATTTTGCAAAGGTAAATGCAAGTCTATTGCCCGACGTATCCATGATGATTAGCGCCATGCCCTGATAAAACGAAGGCCAGTTTGTCAATCAGGGAGGACATATGCCTCGAACCGTTAATTCTGATGACTTCCAGAAGAAACATGAAGTCAGGGATCAAGATTACGCTAAAACCATTCCATCTAACCAGCTCAGTGTGTCTGCACCATTTCATTGGTTAGCACTTGGGCTACATGACCTTATTCGCATGCCGATCATCAGCGCTTTTTATGGGCTCTGTTTTACTGCCGCTGCCGTCGCTATCGTGCTTCTGGTGCAATGGCAAGGCACGCACCTAGTGATCATGCCAAGCTTGGTTGTGTACATGTTGATTGGTCCGTTTCTCGCTTTAGGTCTCTATGATGCAGCATGGGAAAGAGAGAAAGGTCATAAACCAAGTCTATTCCACTCTATGAAAGCCATTGGGCGCAACTCCACCTCGCAATGGGCGTTTGCGGTACTCTTGGCCGTCGCCATGATCTTTTGGATGCGCATAGCGGCTCTGCTGCACGCACTCTACCCCTCTGTACAAGGTGCACCACTCTCTGAATTTGCTCCATTCTTGATTACCGGTAGCGTAGTTGGTGCGGTGATTGCGGCTATCATCTTCTCCATCTCAGCATTCTCTATCCCACTTATGATGGAGCGCCGTGTCGACATTATGACCGCTGTGTTCACCAGTTTTAATGCCGTCAAATCTAACGTACCAGCCATGATTGTTTGGGCTCTGATTATCTGCGGCGGGATCTTGATTGGTTTTGCCACATATGGCATAGGAATGATCGTGACAATGCCGATCCTTGGTTACGGCACATGGCACGCCTATCACGAGACCATCAAAAAGAAACACCACGCGTAACACGTTGGCATACTCAGCCAACCTCAGTAGAATGGCGCCCTGTTTGGGCGCTTTTTTATTGTAGGTTATACCCCGTGGATGCTTCGCTTTCTGAGCAACTTCATTATCAAGCCATTAAGACTCTGTCTCGCTGCACTGAGCAAGCTCGCCAGTACTTTGAGCGTGATTTCCCAGTCCCAGCCCTTAACTATAAGTTGCGTGGCAAGGCGGCGGGTAAAGCCTACCTACAATCGTGGGAAGTACGCCTCAATCCCGTTCTGTTTGTCGAAAACCAGCAAGACTTTATTGAAGAGGTCATCCCACACGAAGTCGCCCACTTGATCACTCATGCACTATTTGGACGGGTGCGCCCACACGGCAAAGAGTGGCAAATGGTCATGAGTCAGGTATTTGGTATCGCCCCAAAAACCACACACTCTTTGAATGTGAGTTCAGTACAAGGGCGAACTTTCGAGTATCGCTGCCAATGTGACACCTTTGCCGTCACGGTTCGTCGTCACAATAAGGTAATGCGCCAACAAGCCAGTTATCGCTGTCGTAAGTGCGGGGATACTATCGAGTTTACTGGTAAGCAGCTAAGCTAGTTACATGATCTAACTATCAATAGCTAAGGTCTTTTTTGCGAGTTACACTAGGTTATCCCAACCTTTTATAGACCTTGCTATGATCCGCCAGTTATTCGTTACGGCCTTTTTATTGTCCGCCGTTCTTCCCATTACTGTTCACAGTGCACCGCCAAATAGCTTTAGCAAAGCAAAAAAAGAAGCAGTCAAAATTTATGCCGACCACCCAATAAGTTTTTACTGTGGCTGCGATATTCAATGGCAAGGTAAAAAAGGCACCCCGGATCTGTCCGCTTGTGGCTATCAGGTTCGTAAGCAACAAAAACGTGCCAGTCGCATCGAGTGGGAGCATGTGGTGCCTGCGTGGCAATTTGGCCACCAGCGACAATGTTGGCAACAAGGCGGACGCAAAAACTGCACGCGCAATGACAAGCATTTCAAGCTGATGGAAGCAGACTTGCACAACCTGACGCCAGCGATTGGTGAAGTGAATGGTGATCGTTCAAATTACAACTTCTCACAGTGGAATGGCATGGACGGGGTCAGCTACGGCCGCTGTGAGATGCAGGTTAACTTTAAGCAGCGCAAGGTCATGCCGCCGGATCGTGCACGTGGCTCTATCGCTCGTACCTATCTTTATATGAGCCAAGAATATGGCTTTAAGCTGTCTAAACAGCAGACACAGCTCATGAATGCCTGGAATAAAACCTATCCTGTCGATGCTTGGGAGTGTACTCGCAACGAGCGTATTAAGCGCATTCAAGGCAACGACAATCCGTTCGTGGCACAGGCGTGCAAAAATCCCAGCTAAATCCTACGCCAAGCCCTTGTAATTTCGGGGGCTGGCATCCATCTTATACCTCAATACTGTTTGTTGTTTGGAAATTGTTATGCGTATACCTCGACTCTATCACCCTGAAACGATTCAATCTTTGGGCACACTTGCGCTCAGTGATGATGCCGCAGGACACATCGGCCGAGTGTTGCGTATGAAAGAAGGTCAAGAGGTACTGCTGTTTGATGGCAGCGGTCATGAATTTCCAGCCACTATTACTAACGTTGGCAAGAAAAGCGTTGATGTCGATATCCGCGAGAAAATCGCAGTCAGTATCGAGTCACCGCTCGATCTTCATCTCGGACAAGTCATTTCTCGTGGCGACAAGATGGAGTTCACCATTCAGAAGTCGGTCGAACTGGGCGTCAACACCATCACACCACTCATCTCAGAACGTTGCGGCGTTAAGCTCGATGCCAAACGTTTTGAGAAAAAATTGCAGCAGTGGCAAAAGATCGCCATCAGTGCCTGCGAACAATGTGGCCGTAACACGATCCCTGTGATTCGTCCGATCATATCGCTTGAAGAGTGGTGTGCAGAGCCATCTGACGCGCTCAAGCTCAACCTTCATCCAAGAGCCAAATACTCAATCAATACCTTGCCAGAGCCAGTTCAAAAGGTTCGTCTACTTATCGGTCCAGAGGGCGGATTATCAGCGCAAGAAATTGAAATGACGGAACAATATCAATTCGAAGAAACCCTGCTTGGTCCTCGCGTACTGAGAACAGAAACGGCCGCGCTTACGGCGATCACGGCACTTCAAGTACGCTTTGGCGATTTAGGTTAACGGGAGAAAACAATGCTCAAACTCGGTATCGTGATGGATCCAATTTCCTCCATCAACATCAAGAAAGACTCTAGCTTTGCAATGATGCTGGAAGCCCAGCGTCGCGGTTATGAAATCCACTATATGGAAATGAATGACCTGCACCTAGATCAAGGCACTGCTGTCGCCGACACCAAAGTCGTCAAGCTCAAAGAAGATCCAAACGGCTGGTATGAATTTACTTCAGAGCAAACCATCGAACTGTCAGAACTTGACGCAGTGCTGATGCGTAAAGATCCTCCGTTCGACACTGAATATATCTACGCGACCTACATCCTAGAACGTGCAGAAGAAAAAGGCACGCTCATCGTCAATAAGCCTCAGAGCCTACGTGACTGTAACGAAAAGCTATTCACTGCGTGGTTCCCAGAGCTGACACCAACGACTATTGTGACTCGCAAAGCAGACAAGATTAAACAGTTCCGTGACCAACATGGTGATGTGATCCTAAAACCACTCGATGGTATGGGCGGCGCATCTATTTTCCGTGTTAAGCAAGACGACCCTAACGTTTCAGTGATCATTGAAACGCTGACCAATCACGGCCAAAACTATGCGATGGCACAAACGTTCGTTCCTGATATCAGTAACGGTGACAAGCGTATTCTCGTTGTTGACGGCGAACCAATGCCGTACTGCCTAGCGCGTATCCCTGCCAAGGGTGAAACCCGCGGTAACTTAGCTGCTGGCGGCCGTGGTGAAGCACGTCCCTTAAGTGAGACAGACAAGCAAATTGCCGAAGCTGTTGCTCCCACTTTGAAAGAGAAAGGCTTAATCTTTGTAGGACTGGATGTTATTGGTGACAAACTGACAGAAATCAACGTGACCAGCCCAACCTGTATTCGTGAAATCGAAGCCGCCTTTGACATCTCTATTACCGGCAAGCTAATGGATGCTATCGAGCGTCGTTTAGGCAAATAGCCAATAGTGGATGTAGATAGGGAGAAACGGGTATGAACTTAGCTAATCACTTTCTCGTTGCCATGCCAGGGATGAAAGATCCCTACTTTCAGCGCAGCGTGATTTATGTGTGCGAGCACAACGATGAGGGCGCGATGGGCATCATGATCAGCACCCCAATTGATGTGACTGTCGCAAACATGCTTAAGCAAATACAAGTTGAACTCCCTATCGCTTCACAAACCACCCACAGCAAGAGCCTCGACGAGCCAGTACTGAACGGCGGCCCCGTGTCCGAGGACCGTGGGTTTATCCTACATAATCCTAAAGATCAGTATCAATCGAGCATTCAGATCACCGACCGGGTATCAGTCACTACATCCAAAGACATTTTGGCGGTACTAGGTACCGATGCTCAACCTGAAAACTATATCGTCGCCCTCGGTTATTCTGGCTGGAGTGCAGGACAGCTGGAGACAGAGCTGGCTGAAAACTCTTGGCTCACCATAGAGGCGGATCCAAGCGTTATCTTTGACACTCCAGTGGAAGAGCGTTGGAGTAGTGCGGTGGGTATGTTAGGGTTTGATATCGCTCAGCTTTCAGCGGATGTCGGTCACGCATAGACTGCATTGCGCATAGCCCTCGTCTTTACAAGAATAGTGCCTTCACAAACAGAGAACTTATGACATCCAGAACCATCGTTGCTTTCGACTTCGGAACCAAAAGTATTGGTAGTGCTATCGGCCAAGAGGTCACCGGCACAGCAAGCCCACTAAAGGCTTTCAAGGCCAAAGACGGTATCCCCAACTGGGATGACATCGAAGCAACACTCAAAGAGTGGCAACCCGATCTCATCGTTGTTGGCTTGCCAACAGATGTGCGCGGCAAAGCGCTTGAAGACATTACTGCACGCGCTAAAAAGTTTGCTAACCGCGTTCATGGCCGTTTCGGTTACCAAGTTGAAATGCACGATGAAAGGCTGTCTACAGCCGAGGCTCGCTCAGAATTGTTTGAGATGGGGGGTTACAAGGCATTGTCAAAAGGCAATGTCGATTGCCAATCAGCAGTTGTGATCCTAGAGAGCTGGTTTGAAGCGCAGTGGGCTTAAATCTGATTTAAAACAGAAAAGGATGGCAAATGCCATCCTTTTTAATTTTCGCCAGCCGCCTTTCTACTCAAAGCGACATAATTCAATTAGTCTACTTTCAGCTCTTGCAACATAGACTCAGGCAAAGCAAGTTCATCATTCTTATTCACTTGAATGCCCGCTTCAATGATGTTTTTAGCGATCGCTTTCGCTTCATCTAGTGAGTGCATCGCCGCAGTACCACACTGATACTCATTAAGCTCAGGGATCTTGTTCTGGCTCTCAACTTTCAGTACGTCTTGCATTGCATTTAGCCAAGCATCAGCAACTTGCTGCTCTGATGGCGTACCAATCAAGCTCATGTAAAAGCCCGTGCGACAACCCATTGGAGAGATATCGATGATCTCAACCTGCTCACCATTTAGGTGCGCACGCATGAAGCCAGCATATAGGTGCTCTAGGGTGTGAATACCACGCTCAGACAAGATGTCCTTGTTTGGAGCCGTGAAACGCAGGTCGAAAACAGTAATTGTATCGCCTTTAGGGGTTTGCATTGTTTTCGCAACGCGTACCGCTGGAGCGTGCATTTTAGTGTGGTCTACCGTAAAGCTATCCAGTAGTGGCATGATATTTTCTCCTTGGTTTACTCACGGCTCCAGCCTTGGATTAAGACCGTGAGAACTGTGTCTTTTAAGAACTGTGTCTTTAGCGTGATTGTAAGTGGCGCAGCAGCGCTGCGCAACCTCAGTAGACAAGCTTAGTTAGCGACCTGGGCTTGCTCCGGTGATAAATAAGCAAAGTAATCAGACAAGAAGTCATCGAAGTTGACGCTATCCGCCGATTCAATACTCAACTGAGCAGAAACCGAACGCGTTACCTCATCTTCCATCACTTGAGTCGTATACGTTTTGTACTCGTGAGAAAGGTTCTTCTGACGGTACTCTTTACCCAATTCGCAGCCCACTTTACCTAGTCCACCTAGTTCTTTAGTTTTCGCCAGTAGCTGACCAGAAATAGACAACTCAGGGTTTTCATTCCATACCTCAAGCCTGTCACACACCGCGCTGTACTCGCTGCCACCGTGTGCTGCATCCATATGCTTCGCGATATCACGAAGATCGGTAAAGACACGCTTGACCCAAGACTGGCTATCAAGCACTTCACCATCACAACCAATTTGTAGCTGCAGACCAACCTCACGGCCTTCGACGATTACTTTGTTCCAGTTTTCGCGCCAGCATGCGAGTTCACAATCATCCATTGGCTCGGAATCTTTAAGTGCACACCAGGTTAGGAATAGATCAAGGAAGCGAATTTGCTCAGCGGTAATGCCAATTGGACTATATGGATTCACATCCAACGAGCGAACTTCTATGTATTCAACCCCACCACGAGACAGTGCCTCTGACGGTTTTTCACCACTTTTCGCTACACGTTTCGGTCTAATTGGCGCATACAGTTCGTTTTCGATCTGCAGCACATAATCGTTCAGCTGACGGTACTCACCATCGACTTTGACGCCAATCTTGGCAAAGTCTTGCGATGGGGTATGAATCGCTTGATTCAGCCCTTCCAGATACTGGTCAAGGCTGTTAAAACCAATCTTTAAGGCACTTTGTGCGCTATTGGTGTAACCAAGATCGCTCAATCTCAACGAGGTGGCTTTTGGTAAATACAAGGTGCCACCCACTTTTTCAAATGGCAGTTTAGTCTCTTTACCTTGTAAGAATGATGAGCAGATAGCAGGAGATGCACCGAAGAAATACGGGATCAACCAACCGAAGCGGTAATAGTTTCGAATCAAACCAAAATAAGCTTCCGACTTCGCATCTTGACGCGTTTTCTTGTCTTGTTCACCGAACAACGCATCCCAGAACGATTCAGGGAATGAGAAGTTAAAGTGCACACCAGAGATAATCTGCATCAAGCTGCCGTAACGATGCTTAAGACCTTGACGGTATAGCGTCTTCATACGTCCCGAATTGGACGTACCATACTGCGCTAGAGCAATGTCGTCTTCTGAGCCAACATAGCAAGGCATCGACAACGGCCATAGCTTCTCGTTACCCAGTTTGGTTTGTGTGAAGTGATGAATATCGGATAACTGATTAATCAGCGTGTCGACATCACGTGATACTGGCGTTATGAATTCCAGCAGAGACTCAGAGAAGTCCGTGGTGATGTATTCATTGGTGAAGGCTGAGCCTAACGACTTAGGGTGAGGCGTTGTCGCCAATCGACCATCGTCGGTGTAACGCAGCGATTCCCGCTCCACTCCGCGTCCGAACTCTTTGAACACGGCCTGATGTTTAGCAACTTGATCCAGTCGCTGAGCAAATTTAGTCACAATGCGATTCGCTTATAGTTTGTTATTCCAATTGAAAAACGGATACATTAGCGAACACTAAGTAAGGTGTTCGCTAAATCACCTATTCCCACTATATGGTCATGTTACTGAGAGATTTCAAGCTCTGTAATTGGAATATTCAGTTTCTCTAACTGTGGCTTCAAACGCTTAGCATCGCCAACCACTATCAATTGGTATTGGCTAGGGTCAAACCACTTCGTCGCCAGCGCATTCAGCGTCGATTTATCAACGGTGGCAACAATATCATTGCGCTGCTTCAGGTAATCCTTATCCAAACTATAGGTTAAAATCGACGAAAGCAGGCTGGCTTTTTGACTTGGTGTTTCATACGTCAATGCATCTTGCTGCCCAACGGCTAGACGCATAAATGCCAGCTCCTCATCCGTCATACCGTTCTCGCTGTAGTTTTTCAGCTCTGCGATCATTTCTTCAAGTGAGGCTAGCGTCGCATCAGCGCGCACCTGAGCGCTAAACACAATTGCACCCACCTCTCGATTACTTGCAAAATAGCCACTTGCACCATAGGTATAGCCTTTATCTTCCCTTAGGTTCTGGTTAATACGGCTATTAAAGTTGCCAGCCAAGTTAAAGTTAGCGAGGCGACTTAGGTAGAGCTCACCCGTGGCGTCAAACGGCAAACCTTGACGTACCATACGAACGATACTTTGCGGCGCAGAGGGTTTATCCACCAGGTAGATTTTCTGGCCCGCCAAAGAAGGGATGACCTCTGGATCAATCAGCGGCGCTGCTTCCCCTTGCCATAGCGACCAAAACGCTAGCTGCTCGGTAATTTGCTTCTTGGAGATATCCCCCACCACGACAATTTGTGCCCCTTGCGGTGTGTAGTGCTCGCGATAGAACGCTTTGACGTCATCCAAAGTGATGGATGAAATAGAGGCATTACTGCCGTCTGAAGAGCGGCCAAATACGCTGTCGCCATAAAGCACATCACGGGTTGCTTGCGAGGCCATCCAACTCGGTTTTTGGTGCTGATAAACCAAGCCTTCAAGCGTTTGTGCTTTGAGGCGGTCGAAGTCTTCTTGCTTCATCGCAGGGTTAAACAGCATGTCTTCGAGAAGCGTCAGTGTTTGCGGCAGATTTCGCTCCAGAGCAGACACAGAAACACGCGTGGTATATGCCCCTTCGCTAAACCCAATCTGACTGCCTAAACGATCAAGCTCAGCTTGTAGTTGCTCAACTGTACGGGTTTTGGTGCCCTCTTCCATCATAGAAGCGGTCAGCCCCGCGAGTCCCTCTTTCCCTTTTGGCACATAACGACTGCCTGCTGGTAGTTGGAAATGGATCTCCACCGTTGGCGTTTCAGACGTTTCAGTACCTAGCAGTTCACTGCCATTATCAAAGTACACTTCGTACAGCTCTGGAATTTTCGCGCTAACGGCCTCGGCCACTTTCGGCATAACACTACGATCAAAGCTGTCTACTGGACGACGGAAATCAAGATCCGCTTCAGTCACTTCGTTATACTCAGGTAGCGTGCGCGCTGGCGTTACGAATGTTGCAGGTTGCACTGCGATATCAGTGCGCCCTTTCGGCACCACGCTGAGTGTGACCTTATGTTTGTCTTCGATAAACGTTTGATAAGCCGCGCTCACCGCCTCTGGAGTGACCGCGCGAATTCGCTCTAGTGTTTGCTCTATGCGATCAGGCTTGCCATAGAAGGTTTCATTCGCGGCCAGTTGAGTGACCTTACCTTTGACACTTTCTAACGCATACACAGCACCGGCTTCAGAAAGGCCGTTGATTTGCTGTAAACGCTCTTCACTGATGCCTTGCTTTTCAAAATCATCCAAGGTGGCGAGTAAGTCATTGTAAAGCGACTTTAGTCCATCTTTATCGGTGGAAGCCCCCATCGCATAAACATAGAAGTTACAAGCGAGCTCGTTACAATCACTGAATGCGCCTGCATCAAGTGCCTTTTGGGTTTTAATCAGCTTTTGATACAACAAACCATTGGTACCGCCACCAATGGCGTCGGCCATGGCATCGAGCACAACTTGGTCGTGCGCACCGCGATAGCTTGTCGTTGGCCAACCGATCACCACCATTGGCTGACGAATGCGATCTTCTAGGGTGATATAGCGATCTTCTGGCAATACTGCAGGCTGCTTAGGTGCTTTCTCAACACTTGGCACCTCAGGGATGGTGCCAAAGTATTTATGGATCCACTCTAAGGTTTGCGCTTTATCGATGTCGCCACCAATGGTCAATACCGCATTGTTTGGCCCATACCAGCGTAAAAAGAAGGCTTTCAAATCGTTGACGTTAACACGGTCAAGATCCTCCACGTAACCGATAGGCTGCCAAGAGTACGGGTGACCCTCTGGGAACATGGCTTCCCCCATGCGCTCCCAGATTAAGCCATAAGGGCGATTATCAAAGTTCTGTGCACGCTCGTTTTTTACCGTATCACGCTGAATTTCGAATTTACGCTGGGAGACCGCACCCAGTAAGAAGCCCATGCGATCGGCTTCAAGCCACAGCATTTTCTCTAGCTGGTTCGACGGGACCGTTTCAAAGTAGTTGGTTCGATCTCGGGTCGTGGTGCCATTAAGGGTACCGCCCGCTTCCGTAATGATCTTAAAGTGCTGCTGGTCGCCAACATGCTCAGAGCCTTGGAACATCATATGTTCAAAGAAGTGAGCGAAACCGGACTTACCAATTTCTTCACGCGCCGAGCCAACATGATAGGTCACGTCTACGTGCACCAAGGGATCTGAATCATCGGGTGCTAAGATCACCGTTAGACCATTATCCAACTGGTACTTAGAGTACGGGATCATCACCCTATCGGGATCGGCTTTCATTTCCTCAACAAGGGTAATACCGGGAGGAAGTGCGCTTGCTGTTTGAGTCGAAACGTCGCTGTTACTGCAACCGTAAACAAAAACGACCGACAGCAAGCCGAGCCAGATCTTTCTCATAAGAGCTCCTTAAAGATCGAGAAAACTAAAATAGTCCATAGAAGATGGCTGTCAGCGCGATATAGCGCAGCGCCTTGCCTATGGCTATCAAAATAACGCAAGGAAGAAATTTCATTCTTAGCCAACCTGCCGCTAAACAGAGCGGGTCGCCAATCACGGGTAACCAACTGAACAATAAGCTCCAGTAACCATACTTTTGCAGCCAAGCTATGGCTTTATGACCGTGCTTCTCGTTTTGAGTTCGATTCGGCAGCCAAATTCCTATCCAGTAGTTGGTCAAGCCGCCTAGCGTATTACCTACCGTGGCGACCACAATGATCCATACGGGCGAGTACTGTTGCAAACTCAGTGTCGCAACTAAACCTGCTTCCGACCCACCAGGTAAAAGCGTGGCACTTAAAAATCCTGAAATAAAAAGAACGGCGAGAGCGGAGTCGGCAAACCAAGACTCCGCGAGATATTGAGAGAATGTTTCTAGCATTGCATATTAAGAAGTACTTTACCGCGTGTACGGCTGGTTTCGACTTGCTGATGAGCCTCGACCACTTGTTGATAAGGGTAAACATGCTGGATCTCTGTCTTCAGCAATCCAACACCCACCATATAGAGTAATGTTTCCATCTGCTTAGCGTCTGGCGATACCAGCATCCCGCTGGCTTCAAAACCAAGCAGTTTGGCTTTTTCGCATACCAGTTCCGCAGTGATAGTAGGAATAGTGACAACACGAGCATTGTCTTTCAGACACTTAAGTGCATCTAGCGCAGTATCGCCGCCAACCAGATCGATCAGTACATCCACATCGCTCAAACGCTCTGAAGCAGGAGCGAACTCATAGTTAATCGCGTGCGCGCCCAGCGTAGCCAAGTAATCTAAATTACGTTCGCTACAGGTGGTATACACTTCCGCTTTTGCTGCAACTGCAATCTGCACTGCGATATGCCCTACACCGCCAGCGCCGGCTAGAATCAACACTCGGTCACCCTCTTGAACTTGAGCTTTATTGATAGCTTGTGCCGCGGTTTGTCCGGCTAAAGGCAACGCTGCAGCCGCTTCAAGGGCGACAGAATTTGGAATGAGAGTAAGCTCCGATTCAGGGATACACACATACTGGCTGTAACCGCCACCACGCACTGGGAAACCGATAAAGCCTACGATCTCTTCGCCGACCTCAAACTTCTCCGCGCCTTCACCTAATCCTTCAACCGTGCCTGCGATATCATAGCCAGGAACCCAAGGAAGATTGTCTTTGTTCTCGGCGGCTGCCCAGCCAAGTCCAGCACGAGTTTTCACATCAATCGGATTGATCCCCGAATACGCCACTTTCACCAACACCTCTCCGGCCTGTGGCTGTGGGATTTCGATTTCCTGAAACGATAAAACCTCTGCAGCACCAAACTCTGGAATCACGACCTGTTTACACTTCATTGCAGCTTCCTCTTACTGACTAAGACTTCATAGTAACGATTTCCATCCATGAGTCTAGATTATCTTTTCATCGTTCAGTAGCAAGTATGTAACAAATTCAATCACTTTAGCTAGCGACTATGTTCACCTTTAACATAAACAACGCAGCAAAAAGGGAAGCTTACGCTTCCCTTTTTAATAACAGCTTATCGCCAATGAATTAGCCAACGAGCGCTAACAAGATACCTGCTGCGACCGCAGAGCCCAGAACGCCAGCAACGTTTGGTCCCATTGCATGCATCAGTAGGAAGTTTTGTGGATTCGCTTGAAGACCAACCTTGTTCACAACACGCGCCGCCATCGGCACTGCAGAAACCCCTGCTGCGCCAATAAGTGGGTTAATGTCTTCTTTTGAGAACTTATTGAGGAGCTTCGCCATCATAACGCCTGCACCAGTACCAATACTGAATGCTACAGCGCCGAGTGCCAAGATACCTAGCGTTTCGAAGTTCAAGAACTCTTCAGCTTGAAGCTTCGAACCAACACCGAGACCTAAGAAAATAGTGACGATGTTGATAAGCTCATTTTGAGCCGTTTTTGAAAGGCGATCGACTACGCCTGCTTCACGCATCAAGTTGCCCAAACAGAACATACCGACAAGCGGTGTGGCTGATGGTAAGAACAAAATCGTCATCAGAAGCACAGCAAGTGGGAACAGAACTTTTTCCCCTTTGCTGACATGACGAAGCTGAGCCATCTTGATAGTACGCTCTTCTGGCGTCGTTAACGCTTTCATGATCGGTGGCTGAATGATCGGCACCAATGCCATGTAGCTGTAGGCCGCAACGGCAATTGCACCCAGCAAATCAGGAGAGAGACGACTTGCTAAGAAGATAGCTGTTGGACCATCAGCACCGCCGATGATAGCGATAGACGCCGCGTCCTGCATGGAGAACTCCATGCCCGGTACATAGTTCAGCAAAATTGCACCAAATAAGGTCGCAAAGATACCAAACTGCGCCGCTGCTCCTAGCCATAAGGTTTTCGGGTTGGCAATTAAGGCGCCAAAGTCCGTCATTGCCCCTACACCCATAAAGATAAGCAGAGGGAATACCCCTGACTCAATACCAATGTAGTAGACGTAGTAAAGCAAACCACCTGGCTCAGTAAAGCCAGCATTTGGAATGTTCGCTAGGATCGCACCAAAGCCGATAGGCAAAAGCAGCAAAGGTTCAAAACCCTTGCGGATCGCTAAGAACAGCAAGGTGCATCCGACCATGATCATGCAGATCTGGCCGAATTCAAAGTTAGCGATCCCTGTTTCTGACCATAAGGTCATCAATCCTTCCATGGTACTCCCTTACGCTAAGCTAACGAGAGGCGCGCCAACAACAACTGCGTCACCTTCTTTCACGTGTACATCTTGAACCACGCCACTTTGCGCTGCGCGAACTTCGGTTTCCATCTTCATTGCTTCTAGGATAAGTAGCACGTCACCCTCTTGAACCTGCGCACCAGAAGCAACGTTCACTTTGAAGATGTTTCCTGCAAGTGGCGCTGCTACCGCTTCAACATTGGTTGCTGCAGGTGCAGGAACTGCCGCTGCTGCCGGAGCTTGAGCGGGCGTTACAGACGTTAGCTCGCCTTTAGGGCCAACTTCAACATCATAAACCTGACCATCGACTTTCACGCTGTAGGCTTCGATACCTTGAGCTGATGTCGCAGGGGTCGCCGCTGGCGCAGCAGGTTTCGCTTCTTCTTTGCCTGGTGCTGGTTCAAATGCATCTGGGTTATGACGATTTTTCAGGAATTTAAGACCAACTTGTGGGAAAAGTGCGTAAGTAAGAACGTCGTCCACAGTGTCTTCAGCCAGAGAAATGCCATCCACTTTTGCTTTTTGTAGCAGGTCATCGGTGAGTGTGTGTAGCTCAGCTTCCAAAAGATCTGCTGGGCGACAAGTGATTGCTTCACCGCCATCCAGTACCTTAGCTTGTAGCTCAGCATTCACTTCTGCAGGTGCTTTGCCGTATTCGCCTTTGAGTACGCCCGCTGTTTCTTTGGTAATACTCTTGTAGCGCTCACCAGTAAGCACGTTGATCACCGCTTGAGTACCAACGATCTGAGAGGTAGGTGTGACGAGAGGGATGAAGCCCAGATCTTCACGTACGCGTGGGATCTCTTCTAGAACTTCATCAATGCGATCTGCCGCGCCTTGCTCTTTAAGCTGGCCTTCCATATTGGTAAGCATGCCGCCTGGTACCTGAGCAATCAGGATGCGTGAATCAACGCCCTTAAGCTGACCTTCCCATTTCGCATACTTCTTGCGAACTTCACGGAAATAAGCCGCAATCGGCTCTATTTGCTCAAGTTTCAGGTTGGTATCACGCTCAGTACCTTGCAGCATTGCTACCACAGTTTCCGTTGGCGTGTGACCGTAAGTTTGGCTCATTGAAGAGATTGCGGTATCTAGAATATCTATACCGGCTTCAACAGCTTTTACAGCCGTCGCGGTAGAGAGACCCGTTGTGGCATGGCAGTGCAGCGCTAACGGCACTTCACACGACGCTTTAATGCGTGAGATAAGCTCTTCCGCTTCGTATGGCTTAAGTAGGCCAGACATATCTTTAATACATAGCGAGTGACAGCCTAAATCTTCTAGGCGTTTAGCAAGGTCTACCCAAGTGTCGATGTTGTGAACTGGGCTTGTGGTGTACGACAGCGTACCCTGCGCATGCGCGCCCACATCAACCGCAGCTTTCACCGCTTTTTCGAAGTTACGAACGTCGTTCATCGCATCAAAGATACGGAACACATCCATGCCGTTAGCATGAGCACGCTCAACAAATTTCTCGACCACATCATCTGCGTAATGACGGTAGCCCAATAGATTTTGGCCACGGAGCAGCATTTGCATTGGCGTGTTCGGCATGGCTTTTTTCAGCTCACGCAAGCGCTCCCAAGGATCTTCACCCAGAAAACGAATACACGCGTCAAAGGTTGCTCCCCCCCACGTTTCCAAAGACCAGTAGCCAATTTTGTCGAGCTCAGCTGCGATCGGCAACATATCTTCGATACGCATACGCGTTGCAAACAGAGACTGGTGGGCGTCACGAAGTACCACGTCCGTGATAGCGAGTGGTTTAGACATGCTCATAAACTCCTTTTTAAACTTTTAACTCAATCTATTTAGCAGCCGACGTGCGGTATTGATGAACAGCAGCAGAAATTGCTGCAACCACATTCGGACTAACGCCATTTGAGGGGGATTGTTGTAATGTATTTTGAGTAGGAACTGCGATCGGCTCTGGTACTTCTTGTGGTACCAGTTTCGACATTAACCGAACGAGATAAACGAGGATTGTTAGGAAAACGAATACGACAACCATACCCGTAAGCATTAGGGTGGCTGCATCTCCTAGCAGGCTTCCAATATTAGTCATGTTGCGTCCTTTCTTTGTCATCCTGACAAGTTACTCAATCATTGTCTGTGGCGTCACTGCACACTGATTGACTGGCAATGGTCTTGCATCGATCCATTGCAAGAGGTCTAGGATTATCTCGATTGGTGAAATTTTGTCAATTTTGTTTAATCTAACACCGTCATTAAAACGTCATTCAAATGAAAAACTATGATGTGCACGACAATTTGCGGTGCATTTCAAGTTATGTAGAACTTCATACTATGACCTGACCTAAGGTTTCAACATAAACAAACTAAAGTTGAAAAACTGGGACACGCTTAAAATTACCGCAATTTTTCGTTTAAAAACATTACGTTGTAATAATAAGGTTATTGATATGATAAATTTTTGTTAATAAAAAACCCCGCCGAAGCGAGGTTTTTTTTAAGAATGGCGCGCTCGGAAGGATTCGAACCTTCGACCGCCTGGTTCGTAGCCAGGTACTCTATCCAGCTGAGCTACGAGCGCGCAACAAGTTTTCGCATTGTCAGGTGACGCTGCAGGGCATTACCCTAAGTCTCTATAAAGAAAGAAAATGGCGCGCTCGGAAGGATTCGAACCTTCGACCGCCTGGTTCGTAGCCAGGTACTCTATCCAGCTGAGCTACGAGCGCGCAACAGTTTTCGCATTGTCATATGACGCTGCAGGGCATTGCCCTTTTCTCTACAAAGTAGAATGAATGGCGCGCTCGGAAGGATTCGAACCTTCGACCGCCTGGTTCGTAGCCAGGTACTCTATCCAGCTGAGCTACGAGCGCGCAACAAATTTTCGTGTTGTCAGTTAACGATGCTTGGGCTTCCCCGTTTTTCTCCAAGAGATAAAGCTCTAAAAGAGAGAATGGCGCGCTCGGAAGGATTCGAACCTTCGACCGCCTGGTTCGTAGCCAGGTACTCTATCCAGCTGAGCTACGAGCGCGCAATAAGTTTTCGCATTGTCATTTGACGTTACAGGGCATTACCCTTGTTCTCTATAAGAGAACTTCCTCTCCCAAAGGGCACTCTCTACAAAAAAGAGAATGGCGCGCTCGGAAGGATTCGAACCTTCGACCGCCTGGTTCGTAGCCAGGTACTCTATCCAGCTGAGCTACGAGCGCGCAAGGATGTGAAGCATATCACATTTATTTTCTTTTTGAACAAAAAAATTGACTTAAACAGTCAATAAATGGCGGTGAGGGAGGGATTCGAACCCTCGATACGGCTATAAACCGTATACTCCCTTAGCAGGGGAGCGCCTTCAGCCTCTCGGCCACCTCACCGCATGTATTTCTTTCCGAAGAGAGAAATGGCGCGCTCGGAAGGATTCGAACCTTCGACCGCCTGGTTCGTAGCCAGGTACTCTATCCAGCTGAGCTACGAGCGCGCAATATGTTCAATAAGAACAGTGTCATACAACACAGTGCAAGAATGGCGGTGAGGGAGGGATTCGAACCCTCGATACGGCTATAAACCGTATACTCCCTTAGCAGGGGAGCGCCTTCAGCCTCTCGGCCACCTCACCGTCTTGCGGAGGCACATATTACGATTTACCAAAAATAAGTCAAACATTTTCTTGGCAAAAATAGGAAAAAACAGACTAAGCGTTGGCAATTTAACCAAACCACCATTTAATCGTAGCTTTCCTAAGCAAAATTCACCTTTGTGCCACTAGTTAATGGCGAATTTCACGCAACAAAAAGGCCAGCAATATGCCAGCCCTTTCGGTTAGAATTAGTAGTTGCCAGGTGCAACGTTACCATTTCCCTTTTCCGCTTGAATGCGCATGTAGATCTCTTCACGATGCACGGATACTTCTTTCGGAGCATTCACACCGATGCGAACTTGGTTGCCTTTTACACCCAATACAGTAACAGTGACTTCATCACCAATCATCAACGTTTCACCAACACGGCGAGTCAAAATCAGCATTCTTAGCTCCTTGAGTAGTCTCTAATTATCTTGCTACGAAACTTATTATCCAACAAAAGTTATATTTTCGTAAACTCTCTTATGAAAAGTATTTACCCCAAATGTACCTGTTTCACGTCTTCCACTACGGTGCCACTGGTGATAATGGTGTTATCATGCAGTACGACTGCCGCTTTGTCGATAGCTTCAGGCTCTATTACCAATGTAATTGAGTGTTTATCCTCACAAAAGTGTAGAACAGATATGTCTGAATGGTTGAGAAGTTGTTGATATTGTGACGCTTGCGCTATGGCCTCGACGCCAATCATAGTAATTAACGCGACGTCTTGTTCCGCAACGAGTTTATTTTCAATCACCAATTTAAGCTTGTCGGAACAATCTGACTTGAGCAAAAGCTGACTAAAGTGCTCATCGTGCAGCCATTCGGCTTCATCCACACCGAGCATTTCTTTCTGTTTGTCGACCACATCGACATGAGACTTAGCAATTTTGAGCAGGCGCATCTGCTTTCTCAATGCAACACCTTGAACCTGGGCTTTCGCTTGTTCGCCGACCACCAAAGTGCCCTGTCCTGACTCAAAGCTTGATAACACACGCAGCGGCACCTGATGTTGCCAAGCGTAACTCACGCAAGGGAGGTGCAATACTTTCGCTCCTTTGCGCGCCATTTCGTGCATAGTAGGAAAATCAATTTCTGGCCACTTTACCGCATTGGTGACGACCCGTGGGTCACAGCTGTAAACACCATCTACATCAGTATAAATCTGGCATTCTTCGGCATTGAGCACACCAGCTAAGGTTACTGCGGTGGTGTCAGAGCCACCGCGTCCAAGCGTGGTGATATCGCCAGATTCATTAACGCCCTGGAAGCCGGCAACTATGACGACTTTGTCTTGGTCTAGATACTGGTCAATAACAGAGGTGTCGACGTGACTAATCGTGGCATTGTTGTGGCGACTATTGGTAGTAATTTGCGCTTGTGCTCCAGTCAGCGATACTGCGGCATGCCCTAGCTTGTTTAAAGCCATAGAAAGCAATGCCATTGAGACTTGCTCTCCGGCCGCTAGAAGCACATCGAGTTCGCGCGCGTTCGGTACGCTATCGACCTGTTTCGCCAGATCCACCAAACGATTGGTTTCCCCTGACATTGCAGAGACAACGACAACGACCTGTTTGCCTGTTTGTTTTGCACGAATTACTTGCTCTGCAACGTTACCAATACGTTCAACAGAGCCAACAGAAGTTCCACCGAACTTTTGTACGATTAGTGGTCTTTTCACCAGTCTTCACCTTCCCAAGACAACGTGAGTTGTCAGATTTTGAAACTGCGACCATCAAGGTCGCTCCTTATAGATAGGCGACGCTATTTACCTCGCCTATTAAATTTATGTGCCGCTTTATAGTATGCAATTGATACACTGAATAAGTAGTGACCTAAAGCAACAATGCCCAATCAACTTACATTGATTGGGCATTTTCATTGTTGGTTCAGAGCGTTATAGACGTTCTTCTAACCAACCACGAATAGACTGCAGTGCTTCTGGCAGTGCATCGACATCGGTGCCGCCAGCTTGCGCCATATCAGGGCGACCGCCGCCTTTACCGCCTACTTGCTCAGCCACCATCTTAACAAGATCACCCGCTTTCACTTTGCCAGTTAGGTCTTTGGTCACACCTGCAATCAAACCAATCTTGCCATCAGCAACGTTTGCAATGAACGCAATACCGCTGCCCATTTGGTTTTTAGCGTTGTCCATCATAGTACGTAGGTTTTTGCTATCCGCACCTTCAAGTGCAGCAACCAGTACTTTAGTACCGCCGATCTCTTCGACTTTACCCATGATGTTGGCACTTTCTACCGCTGCTAGCTTATCTTTAAGCTGAGCAATCTCCTTTTCTAGAGATTTCGCTTTGCTTGCCGCATCGCCAAGTTTTGCTTCGTACTGTGCCGCTGTCGCTTCTAGCGCATCCAGAGCTACTTCACCTGTTACCGCTTCAATACGACGGATACCCGCAGCGATGCCACCTTCAGAAGTGATCTTGAATAGACCAATATCACCAGTGTTGCTTGCGTGGATACCACCACAAAGCTCCGTTGAGAACTCGCCCATAGACAGAACGCGAACTTCATCGTCGTACTTTTCACCAAACAGAGCCATCGCGCCTTTTGCTTTCGCAGACTCAATGTCCATAACGTTGGTTTCGATCACGTGGTTAGTACGGATCTGTGCGTTTACCAGGCGCTCAACTTGTTTGATTTCCGCTTTGGTCATCGCTTCAAGGTGAGAGAAGTCAAAACGTAGATTGTCAGGCTTCACTAGTGAGCCTTTCTGTGTCACGTGCTCGCCCAGAACCTGACGCAGTGCTGCGTGTAACAAGTGCGTTGCTGAGTGGTTTAGCGAGATAGCTGCGCGGCGCTCTGCATCTACAGTCGCGGCTACTTCATCGCCCTTAGCAAGTACGCCTTCAACCAGCTCACCGTGGTGTGCAATCGCGTTACCTAGCTTTTGAGTGTCTTCTACTTTAAATAGACCCGCTGATGTTTTCAGTACGCCAGCATCACCACATTGACCACCAGACTCTGCGTAGAACGGCGTCTGTTCAAGAACAACAATCGCTTTGTCGCCAGCAGACAGTGCTTCCACTTCATTGCCTTCAACAAACATTGCCGCCACTGTGCTGTTGCCTTCGGTGCCTGTGTAGCCACAGAACTCAGTGTCGGTATCAACTTTGATCGCAGCGTTGTAGTCTGTGCCAAATTGGCCAGCTTCACGCGCACGTTGACGCTGAGCTTCCATCGCCTTCTCAAACCCTTCTTCGTCGATAGCAAACTCACGTTCACGAGCTACATCGTTGGTCAGGTCAGCTGGGAAGCCGTAGGTATCATAAAGTTTGAATACGGTTTCGCCGTCTAGCACTTTCTCGTCACCAAGATTATCAAGCGCTTCCGTCAAGATTGTCATACCACGTTCAAGAGTACGACCGAAGTTCTCTTCTTCGATACGCAGTATTTTTTCCACAACTGCTTGTTGCTTCTTAAGCTCCTCACCTGCCGTACCCATTACTGATGCTAGGGTGCCAACCAGTTTGTAGAAGAAGGCACCTTGTGCGCCAAGCTTGTTACCGTGACGAACTGCACGACGGATAATACGACGAAGCACGTAGCCACGGCCTTCGTTTGATGGCATTACGCCGTCAACGATTAGGAATGAACACGAACGAATGTGGTCGGCAATCACGCGCAGTGATTGGTTAGAAAGGTCTTCGTAGCCGATCACTTCTGCTGCTGCTTTGATTAGCGTTTGGAACACATCGATTTCGTAGTTTGAGTGAACGCCCTGCATGATTGCAGAGATACGCTCGATACCCATACCCGTATCTACCGATGGTTTTGGTAGCGGTTCCATAGTACCGTCGGCGTGACGGTTGAACTGCATAAATACGTTGTTCCAGATCTCGATGAAACGGTCACCGTCTTCTTCCGGCGTACCAGGACGACCGCCCCAAATATGCTCACCGTGATCGTAGAAAATTTCTGTACATGGACCACAAGGGCCAGTGTCACCCATCTGCCAGAAGTTGTCTGACTCGTATGGCTTACCGCCTTTTTTTGTCGCCAATGCGAATAATACGGTCTGCAGGAACACCAACTTGCTTGTTCCAAATCTCGAATGCTTCGTCGTCAGTTTCATAAACCGTAACCAGCAGGCGATCTTTAGGCAGTTTTAGCGTCTCAGTTAGGAATTCCCAAGCAAAGCTGATGGCATCTTCTTTGAAGTAATCACCAAAGCTGAAGTTACCCAGCATCTCAAAGAAAGTGTGGTGACGAGCAGTGAAGCCAACGTTCTCAAGGTCGTTGTGCTTACCACCAGCGCGAACACAACGCTGGGCCGTAGTGGCACGAGTGTAGTTACGCTTCTCTAGGCCAAGGAAACAGTCTTTAAACTGGTTCATACCGGCGTTAGTGAAAAGCAGAGTTGGGTCATCGTGTGGAACCAACGATGAACTGTCTACGATTTGGTGCCCTTTGCTCTCAAAGAACTTAAGGAACGCGTTGCGAACCTCGTCTGTGCTCATGTACATGCAGCTCTTCCTGAAATAATTCGAGTTAGATTTTGGGGACATATTGTAACCCCATGAGTAAGGATTCGCCTAGTCTTCTGGTAAAAAAGGCATTAAAGGTAAGGAAATGACACTTTATTCAAGTGAGGACAAGCAGTTGCAGGCACTCCCGCATGGCATTTATTCAGTTTCTAGTGAGTCCAGCGCGTAGTTTATCTGCTCAAAAGAGAAGCCTCTGTACTGTAAAAATCGCACTTGCTTGGCGTACTCTTTAGGATCGCTCGCCTTTCCGTGACGGAACTTTTTCTCGGCCGTGGTTTTAGCCAGCTCAAACCAATCGACTTGTTCTTCCATCATGGCCTCATTGACCACAGACTCTGCGACACGTTTTTGATTCAGCTCCTGACGAATACGGCGCTCGCCATGACCTTTATAGATATGTTGACGCACTTGGCTTTTCGCAAAGCGCAGATCATCGAGGTAACGATAAGACTTACACAATTCAATCGCAGCCTCGACCTCTGACTCTTCATAACCTTTGAAGCTAAGCTTTTGATACAGCTCATACTCACCATGATCACGACGACTAAGCAATTGAATAGCGGTCTCGTTAGCTGACAGCGTCGGTGGCTTTCGTTGATACATATAGACTAGTGGTTTGGTAGGGAAAACAGATACAACAAAGCCCCGCAGTGCAGGGCTTTGTTTAATTCAGATGAAGATTTATAGCTCTTCTGCCGGCGCTTCACCAGTTTCCGCTTCTTCAGGAAGTGCAGGTGTTAAAAGCAGTTCACGCAGCTTGCTATCAATCGCTTGCGCCGCTTCTGGGTTCTCACGAAGGAACTTACACGCGTTTGCTTTACCTTGGCCAATCTTGTCGCCATTGTAGCTGTACCAAGCGCCCGCTTTCTCAACCAACTTGTGCTTAACGCCTAGGTCAACCAGTTCGCCGTAACGGTTGAAGCCTTGACCGTATAGAATTTGCGTTTCCGCTTGCTTAAATGGCGCTGCGATCTTGTTCTTAACCACTTTAATGCGAGTTTCGTTACCCACCACTTCGTCGCCTTCTTTGATAGAGCCAGTACGGCGGATATCAAGACGAACAGACGCGTAGAATTTAAGTGCGTTACCACCCGTAGTCGTTTCTGGGTTACCGAACATAACACCAATCTTCATACGAATTTGGTTAATGAAGATACACATACAGTTAGACTGCTTTAGGTTACCTGTAAGCTTACGCATCGCTTGAGAAAGCATACGAGCTTGCAGCCCCATGTGGCTATCGCCCATCTCACCTTCGATTTCCGCTTTTGGTGTCAGTGCTGCAACCGAGTCGATAACCATTACGTCAATCGCGCCAGAACGTGCCAGTGCGTCACAGATTTCAAGTGCTTGTTCACCTGTATCTGGCTGAGACACAAGTAGCGCGTCGATATCAACACCTAGCTTCTTCGCATAAACAGGGTCTAGCGCGTGCTCAGCATCGATAAACGCACAGGTTTTACCTGCTTTTTGAGCAGCTGCAATACACTCAAGAGTAAGCGTTGTTTTACCTGATGACTCTGGGCCGTAGATCTCAACGATACGACCCATTGGCAGACCACCAGCGCCCAGCGCGATATCAAGAGAAAGTGAGCCGGTTGAAATGGTTTCAACGTCCATGGTACGGTTATCACCAAGGCGCATAATTGAGCCTTTACCAAATTGCTTTTCAATCTGACCTAATGCAGCGGCTAACGCCTTCTGTTTATTCTCGTCCATTACTTTCTCCACAACTATCCTTTACGGATATACGCTTTAGGCAACTTACATGCTTGAGCTGTTTTAATCAGGTGAGCAGCGTGTTCAATACGCTGCAAGATGTGTTTCATTATACTGTTGATTCATACAGTGTCCATACCTGTATGAAGATTTTTTTGTGACCTTGATGTGAGTTCCAAAAGAGTCTTTTAAATTCCATACGTTTAGCAAAAAACCAAGATTAATATAAACACTTGGTGTGACTAGCTAAATGGCTCTTCGTCGGTCATATGCTCAAGCAAGGTTGTTAAGGCATGGCAAACCGCTTTCGTGCGAACCTCAGAGCGATCGCCGGCAAACAAACACGTCTCTACTTTTTGCCAACCTAATGACGATGCCCAAGCAAAACAAACAGTGCCCACAGGTTTATCTTCGCTGCCCCCTCCAGGGCCCGCGATTCCACTAATGGCTACACTCAGTGTGCCATTCGAGTGACGCAGTGCGCCTAGCGCCATTTCCACAACCACGGCCTCACTGACCGCGCCAAATTGACCGAGCGTTTTTGAACGCACACCAAGCATTTCCATTTTGGCATCGTTACTGTAGGTAATAAACGCACGATCAAACCAAGTCGAGCTACCCGCAATATCCGTGATAGCAGTGGCAACGCCACCGCCTGTGCATGACTCGGCTGTAACGAGTATCTGGTCGCCTTGTTGTAATAGCTGACCCAATTGTGTACTTAACTCAGTTAGGTTTTGCATTTCCCCTACTCCTCGCCTCAAACTGAGGCTAACTGTGATGTGGCATCATGTTAACGAGCATCATTGAAGACTCTGCCCTTTTCGCCCTCGCTGCTTTGACGTATCCTAGGCGGCAACGAAAACCAGTAGCAAAGAAGTGACAGTGAAAGCGGAACAAAAACACACACCAATGATGCAGCAGTATCTGAAGCTAAAAGCCGAAAACCCAGATATTTTGCTGTTTTATCGAATGGGCGACTTTTACGAGCTGTTTTACGATGACGCCAAGCGCGCATCGCAACTGCTTGATATCTCGCTAACCAAACGTGGTGCCTCCGCGGGTGAACCCATTCCAATGGCGGGTGTCCCTTTTCATGCTGTCGAAGGTTATCTTGCCAAACTGGTGCAGCTTGGTGAATCGGTCGCGATTTGCGAACAGGTAGGCGATCCAGCGACCAGCAAAGGGCCGGTAGAGAGACGAGTTGTTCGTATCGTGACACCGGGTACCGTCTCTGACGAAGCTCTACTATCAGAACGACTCGATAACCTGATTGCCGCAATCTATCACCAAAACGGTAAATTTGGCTATGCCACTCTAGACATTACCTCTGGTCGTTTTCAACTTTGTGAACCTCGTAGTGAAGAAGCGATGCTGGCCGAACTGCAACGCACGGCGCCAAAAGAGCTTTTGTTCCCGGAAGACTTTAAACCGGTGGACATTATGGCCAATC
Organism: Vibrio sp. CB1-14; assembly: GCF_040412085.2. Taxonomy (NCBI): domain Bacteria; kingdom Pseudomonadati; phylum Pseudomonadota; class Gammaproteobacteria; order Vibrionales; family Vibrionaceae; genus Vibrio; species Vibrio chaetopteri. The sequence goes on from NZ_CP115920.1 coordinate 3,242,314, forward strand.
GCAATGGCAACCGCCGCCGCCCGGTATGGGAATTTGAAATCGATACCGCAAGACAGCAGCTGAACCAACAATTTGGCACCAAAGATCTTGTCGGCTTTGGTGTAGAGCAGTGTGAACTTGGGCTTTGTGCTGCTGGCTGTTTGATCCAGTACGTCAAAGACACCCAAAGAACCGCTCTGCCTCACATTCGATCGCTGACGTTAGACAGCCAAGATCAATCCGTGATCCTAGACGCCGCAACAAGACGCAATCTAGAGCTCACGCAAAACCTCTCTGGCGGTCATGACAATACGCTCGCTGAAGTGCTAGATCATACTGCAACGGCCATGGGTAGTCGTATGCTTAAGCGCTGGATCCACCAGCCAATGCGCTGCCAAAAAACGCTGAACTACCGCCTAGATGCGATCTCCGAGATAAAGCAAGACGCCCTTTACGCAGAGCTAGCGCCAACGCTCAAACAGATCGGCGATATTGAACGCATCTTAGCGAGACTGGCACTGCGCTCCGCAAGACCGCGTGACATGGCACGTCTTCGCAGCGCACTGCAGCAATTGCCTGAATTGGCGCTGAGCCTAGAGACCGTCGTTCACCCATACCTCAAGCAGCTCGCTGAATTCTCTGCGCCAATGGACGCAATGGCCGATCTGCTTGAGCGCGCCATCAAAGACAACCCACCTGTTGTGATTCGTGACGGGGGCGTGATTGCCGATGGTTACAATGCAGAGCTAGACGAGTGGCGCGATCTTGCCAACGGCGCAACCGCATACCTAGACAAGCTTGAACACGATGAGCGTGACCGTCACGGCATCGACACCCTTAAGGTAGGCTTCAACAATGTCCACGGTTTTTATATCCAAGTAAGCCGTGGTCAAAGCCACCTTGTGCCGCCGCACTACGTTCGTCGTCAAACGTTGAAAAATGCCGAGCGCTACATTATCCCAGAGCTTAAAGAGCACGAAGATAAGGTATTGAACTCAAAATCAAAAGCGCTCGCCATAGAGAAGAAACTCTGGGAAGAGCTGTTTGATTTGCTATTGCCAAGTCTAGAACAGCTCCAAAACCTAGCGTCCGCTTTGTCGCAGCTCGATGTACTGCAAAACTTAGCTGAGCGAGCAGAAAGTCTAGATTATTGCCGACCAACCTTAACCGAAAAAGCGGGCATTCAGATTCAGTCAGGTCGTCACCCAGTGGTCGAGCAAGTAATGGATGAACCGTTTATTGCCAATCCAATAGCGCTCAACCCAGAGCGTAAGATGCTGATCGTTACCGGTCCAAACATGGGTGGTAAATCAACCTATATGCGCCAAACCGCACTCATCGCGCTAATGGCACACATCGGCTGCTATGTGCCTGCGGAATCGGCTGAAATCGGTTCATTGGATCGTATCTTTACTCGTATTGGCGCCTCTGATGATCTTGCCTCTGGCCGCTCGACCTTCATGGTTGAGATGACAGAAACCGCCAATATTTTGCACAATGCTACTCAAAATAGCTTAGTGCTCATGGATGAGATTGGTCGCGGCACCAGTACCTACGATGGCCTGTCGCTCGCTTGGGCAAGTGCTGAGTGGCTGGCAACCAAAGTTGGCGCGATGACTCTATTTGCAACGCACTATTTTGAGCTAACAGAAATGCCAAATCAGTTACCGAACCTTGCTAATGTCCATTTGGATGCGGTTGAGCATGGTGACTCGATTGCCTTTATGCATGCGGTACAAGAAGGCGCTGCTAGCAAATCTTACGGCCTTGCGGTTGCGGGTCTTGCGGGCGTGCCAAAGGCGGTGATTAAAAACGCGCGCCAGAAGCTGACACAACTTGAGCAGATTGGTCAGAATCCCTCGCGTGCAGAATCGCAGCAGGTGGATATTGCCAATCAGCTGAGTTTGATCCCTGAACCTAGTGAAGTGGAAGAAGCGTTGGCGCAGATTAATCCGGATGATTTAACGCCGCGTCAGGCGTTGGAAGAGTTGTATCGGTTGAAGCAGTTGCTTTAGTTTTTAAGTCAAAAGCTTACCCCTCCTAGCCTCCCCTTATAAAGGGGAGGAACGAAGCCTCGCTGCGCATCGCCTAGTTATTAGAGAGCTACATGAGTGACACAGAGTTGTTCGCTGAGTGCTACGTCGAACTCTTGTCGTTGGCCATCGAGTTCTACGGCTAGGTTGTAGAGATCCTCTTTATTCGGGTGTTCTGGGTCTGCGTATTTAGGTGCTTCTATCTGAAACAGCGCGGATGCCTGATTAGCGCGAACGTCTATCGGCAAAAAGTAGGTCATACCATCAAACTTAACCGATGCCGAGACAAGGCCTGCACGAAACGTTTGATAATATAAGTCGACTTTGAATTCACAGCCGCCACCGTGGTGCCAGATCTGCTCCATAGCCACATGCTCAAGACGTACGTGAGGTATGAACTGCAAATAAGGTATTTGCCAAACGCCCATGCGATCTTCGCCGCGGGGCTTTTCTTGGACAAGTGAACATGTTGGTGCGCTGTCCATCTCCATTAGCAGGTCATCTTCATCATACTCAAGAAATAGGATCTCGACTCGATTTGGGCCTTGTTGAAGATGGGCTCGGATCTCTTTGCGATAACTCGTCTCGCTGCCATCACAATCAATGACTGCACGTCCGTTTATTCGCACTTCTGCATAGTAATCAACACCACCAATGACCAGATCTACCGCTGGGTTCGCCAACTCAGCATCTGTGAGTTCAAAGTCGTGCATTAAGTGCCACTCTTGGTCACGAATCGCTTGCTCCGATAAGCTTTCAGGGAGTACTTGGCTCAGTGCACCAGGTAACGTCAGATCATCTTGAGGGATGGAGAGATCGGTAAGGGGGGAGAGTTGCCAAAGACCGGCGAGATTCATCTTCATTGATTATATTGACCTAGATCATGTTAGGCGAAGTATAATCAAATCGAATTTGGAAAGATAGCAAGATCAAAAAAGGTCAGCGCAGCTGACCTTTTCATCAAGACTTATTCGTCTTCATCATCCTCTTCAGGGTAAAGCGCATCTTCGCCCTCGTAATACGTACCCCAGCCATCGTAGATGATGTCGTATTTCTCTGCCAATTGAACCAGCTTTTCAACCTGAGCATCAATTTGCTCAGCGTTTAGTGTTGATTCCATTGTCGCATCACAACAAAGTAGCTTATTGCCATCTTCGTCTTCAGTTTCTTCTGCTTCTAAAACCTCGAAGCCCATCTTGAACGCTTCAACAACGGCTTTCTCTAGACGATCAAAGTCTTCTGCGAACAGGTGGTGCTCGATCTCGTAAAGAGCTTCTGGATCACTTCCATCTTCAATTAGCGCTTGAATGATATCGCGAGTTTCTTCCTTTTGAAATTCGATCAGTTCTTCAACGGACATATACTCATCTTGTTGAGACATAAAGTGCTCCAGCTATAAATAGGTTAACGGCATGAATAATACGAGAAGTCGCCGGAGATCGAAAGATCAAAACGAGATCTTTGCTGACTATTTTTCGAAATCGCATCGGTGACAAAGTATGATCAAGATCACATATACATAAATTTAACATTTTCATGACCGAAGACTTCCCTCTTTTTAGGTGTATTGATTGTGGGCGCAGAGCTCAGCTTAAATAGCCGAAAATTTATAGATAAAGCATGCATATCCGCCAGAGCGTCAAACACTGCCCAGCTTTTTGTTTTATTCATTAATCAATCATAAATCCATCGCAAAATGGTTATTTATTCAAATGAAAAACATGAGTATTGAGGAGGGGTGAGCATAAAACACTGCATATCCAAGCATTCATCCTCCCATGTAAATAGCCAAAAAACCGCCATCTTTGTCTGTATTGAAACCATCAATCAATCAATTTAACTGCAAAGCAATCGGTTACCAGTGATATTTACTGGTTATTAAACTTGCATCTTGATAACAAGCTTGTCATAAATAGCGGCAGATCAAGCTGAAAGGAATCGTAATGAGTAAGTTGTATGTCGGCTCGGAAGTCGGTCAATTACGACGCGTTTTGCTAAACCGTCCAGAAAGAGCCCTAACCCACCTCACCCCATCTAACTGTCATGAGCTATTGTTCGATGACGTACTGGCAGTTGAAGCGGCCGGCGAAGAGCACGATGCTTTTGCAAGCACATTGCGCAGCCAAGACGTCGAGGTTTTGTTGCTTCATGACTTGCTAGTAGAAACCCTCGCAGTAGACGATGCCAGAACCTGGCTACTCGATACGCAAATCTCTGATTTTCGCTACGGACCTATTTTTGCCAGCGAGCTGCGTCAATATTTAGCGCAAATGGACAACGAGCATTTAGCGACTGTGCTGCTTGGTGGACTTGCCTACTCTGAGCTGCCAATCAAAACACCTTCGATATTGCAAAAGATGAGCAGGCCGCTCGACTTTGTCATCGAGCCTTTACCAAACCATCTCTTCACTCGTGATACCTCTTGCTGGGTGTATGGTGGCGTCTCGTTAAACCCGATGATGAAGGCGGCTCGTCAACGCGAAACCAATCACCTTCGAGCTATCTACCGCTGGCATCCTACATTTGCAGGACAAGATTTCATCAAATACTTTGGTGATGAAGACCTCCATTACGACAACGCCAACATTGAAGGCGGAGACGTACTCGTCATTGGTAAAGGGGCGGTGCTGATCGGTATCTCTGAGCGTACTACACCGCAAGGCGTGGAAAATTTGGCAGCCAGTTTGTTCAAATCAGGGCAAGCAAGCCAAGTCATTGCCATCGACCTACCTAAGCATCGCTCATGCATGCACCTAGATACAGTCATGACCCACATGGATGTCGACACCTTCTCAGTCTATCCAGAAATCATCAATGACAAGCTCGATACTTGGCGTTTAACCCCATCGAATAACGGTCAAATGCAAGTTGAGAAGCTACCAAACTATCTCAAAGCACTCGAAAGCGCACTGGATGTCGATCAGCTTAAGATCATAACCACCGGCGGCGATAACTACGAAGCCGAGCGAGAGCAATGGAACGACGCCAACAATGTGCTGACAGTTAAACCTGGCGTTGTCATTGGCTATGAACGCAACGTTTACACCAATGAGAAATACGACAAAGCCGGCATTCAAGTGTTGACCATTCCAGGGAACGAACTTGGTCGTGGTCGTGGCGGTGCTCGCTGTATGAGTTGTCCAATAGAACGTGATGGCATTTAAACATAACTATTTACAAAAGCCCCAAATAAGGGGCTTTTTTTGCGCTTAAACAAAATAATTATTCACAAAATAAGAATTTGTATGTATAAATAGAATCAACAATTAACACAGAGGTACGGACCATGGCTTACAACATACGGAACAGGAACTTTCTCAAGCTTCTCGACTTCACACCAAAAGAAATTCAGTTTTTGCTCGATATGTCCAAAGAGCTCAAATCGGCAAAATACGCTGGCACAGAACAGAAAAACTTGGTTGGCAAAAACATTGCGCTTATCTTCGAAAAAGCATCGACCCGTACCCGATGTGCTTTTGAGGTAGCAGCCTTTGATCAAGGTGCACAAGTTTCTTATATCGGCCCTTCTGGCTCGCAAATTGGTCACAAGGAATCGATGAAAGATACAGCGCGTGTGTTAGGCCGTATGTACGATGGCATTGAGTATCGCGGCTTTGGTCAGGCGATTGTCGAGGAATTAGGTGCACATGCCGGCGTTCCTGTATGGAACGGTCTTACCGATGAGTTCCACCCAACTCAAATCCTAGCTGACTTCCTAACCATGCTTGAGCACGGCAAAGGCAAACAGCTGCACCAAATCAAGTTTGCTTACTTAGGTGACGCGCGCAATAACATGGGCAATTCACTTATGGTAGGCGCAGCCAAAATGGGCATGGACATTCGCTTGGTGGCACCAAAAGCATTTTGGCCAGAACAGAGCTTAGTCGATGAATGTCAGACCATTGCGCACACAACGGGCGCGACCATCACCCTAACTGAGGATGTACAAGCCGGCGTTAAAGATTGTGACTTCCTATATACCGACGTTTGGGTATCGATGGGCGAATCTGCCGAGGCATGGGAAGAGCGAATCGCTCTAATGAAACCTTATCAAGTTAATATGGCGATGATCGAAGCAACAGGGAATAAAAACGTGAAATTTATGCACTGTTTGCCCGCTTTCCACGATGACCAGACGACTATAGGCAAAGAAATTGCGGATAAATATGGACTCAACGGCCTTGAAGTGACCAATGATGTGTTTGAGTCTGAATATTCAATCGTTTTTGATGAAGCTGAGAACCGTATGCATACTATCAAAGCGGTCATGGTGGCCACTTTAGGCAGCTAACAAAGTTGGCAATAATTGACGCTAAATGTTTGATGTAATCGCTTGCGCTCGCAAATTTTGGGCGTATAATTCTCGGCAATTTGTCTGGGGAACGATTAATGGCGCAAGCGAGTTTGACATCACTACACACTCTCGATAAGCAATTTGCTTATCACGCACCGTTATTATTTCCTATCGAATTCTAAGCCTCCCAATATGGGGGGCCTTTTTATGGTCGTTAATCTCTAATTCACTTAGAGAAAGTATCTGGTCTGGTTGTAACTATAGGGAAGATAAACATGGCGAATACGCTCTATCAAAAGCACATTATCTCGATTCCGGAACTGTCACGTGAGGAGCTAGAACTCATTGTGAAAACCGCGGGTCATCTAAAATCCAACCCTCAACCTGAGTTAATCAAGAATAAAGTCGTGGCAAGCTGCTTCTTCGAGCCATCGACACGTACCCGACTTTCTTTCGAAACGGCTATCCAACGCATCGGCGGTGATGTGATTGGTTTTGACAGTGGCGGTAACACTTCGCTGGCGAAAAAAGGCGAGACACTGGCAGACTCTGTACAGGTCATCTCTTCATACGTTGATGCCTTCGTCATGCGCCATCCACAAGAAGGCGCAGCGCGTCTAGCTTCTGAGTTCTCTAACGGCGTGCCGGTTATCAATGCTGGAGACGGTGCAAACCAGCACCCAACACAAACCCTGCTTGACCTGTACTCTATTTATGAGACGCAAGGTCGTTTAGATGATATCAACGTTGCATTTGTGGGCGACCTAAAATACGGCCGCACGGTTCACTCATTGACCCAAGCGCTGGCGAAATTCGATAACGTACGCTTCTTCTTCATCGCACCAGAGGCGCTAGCGATGCCAGATTACATCTGTGAAGAGCTAGAAGAAGCCGGCATTCAATTTAGCCTGCACACAGACATCGACAGCGTTGTACCTGAACTTGATGTCCTTTACATGACACGTGTACAGAAAGAGCGTTTTGACGAATCTGAGTACGCGCACATTAAGTCGGCGTATATCCTGTCTGCAGAGACACTGAAAGATGCACGCGACAATCTTAAAGTCCTACACCCACTGCCTCGTGTGGATGAAATCACCGTAGACGTTGATAAAACGCCTTACGCGTATTACTTCCAACAAGCAGAAAACGGTGTGTACGCTCGTGAAGCATTGCTTGCCCTTGTTCTTAACGAAGCACTTTAAGGAGAGATTGTCATGGCTAAAGAAACCCAATTGCAAGTTGAAGCGATCAAAAACGGCACCGTTATTGACCACATCCCAGCAAACATTGGCATCAAAGTGCTGAAACTGTTTGCGATGGATGAATCAAAGCAGCGCGTGACTATCGGCCTGAACTTGCCGTCATCAGCACTAGGCAGCAAAGATCTGCTAAAGATTGAAAACGTGTTTATCACGGAAGAGCAAGCGAACAAGCTAGCACTGTACGCACCACATGCCACAGTGAACCAGATTGAAAACTACGAAGTGTGCAAAAAGCTGGCGTTAGAGCTACCAGAAACCATCACCGGTGTTTTTGAATGTCCGAACAGCAACTGCATTACGCACAACGAGCCAGTAGACAGCAGCTTCAAGGTATTCGAAAAGCACGAAGACATCCGTTTGAAGTGTAAATATTGCGAAAAAGTTTACTCTCGCGAGATCGTGACTGAGCGCTAGAATTAATCACAAGTCAATAGTCATTCAAGCCTACAATATTTCTCATTGTTGTAGGCTTGATTTTTATTTGTCCTAGAGGCAGTCTTAAGCTCTTACTAATCCCATCATAATGGATACAACGATGACAAAAGTACTTCATACAGAGTCTGCACCAGCAGCAATTGGCCCTTACGTTCAAGGTGTTGATCTAGGCAACATGGTACTGACTTCAGGCCAAATTCCAGTGAACCCTCAAACAGGTGAAGTGTCAGAAGACATTTCTGAGCAAGCACGTCAGTCTCTAGACAACGTGAAAGCTGTAGTTGAAGCATCTGGCCTGACTGTTTCAGACATCGTAAAAATGACGGTATTCGTTAAAGACCTTAACGACTTTGGTACTGTGAACGAGGTGTACGGCAAGTTCTTCGATGAGCACAATGTAGCGAATTACCCAGCACGCTCTTGTGTTGAAGTTGCGCGTCTTCCAAAAGATGTGAAAATTGAAATTGAAGCGATCGCGGTTCGCAAATAATCGCTTCGGTTGAAGAGAAAAAGGGTTGCCATTGGCAACCCTTTTTTAGTTATTTCTTCGCGTTAAGCTCGGCGACTTCGGCGTCTAGCTCAGCGAGCTTCTCTATCATTTGTTCGCGACAAACATTCGCCAGTTTGCGCACATCTTCTTTGCCGTAGCCTTCAATAGAGATAGGTGGCAACATCTCAACGATGATATGACCATTATCCCACTTATTCAGCTTTAAATGGCTTGTGCTACTGCATACGATAGGAATGATTGGCACCTCTGCGCCAATAGCTGCGTGGAAAGCGCCTGTCTTGAACGGAAGCATACCGCGACCGCGAGAGCGCGTTCCTTCAGGAAACATCCATACAGATAGATTGCTCTTTTTTATGCTATCCACAACTTGATCGATCGTGCCTTTCGCTTTGCTGCGATTGGCACGGTCAATCAAAATATTACCCGTTAGGTAGTACAGCTGACCGAAAAGCGGCATCCACAATAAGCTCTTCTTACCTACCGTCACCACGTTCGGCGTCACCGCTGAAGAAACTGTGAACAAATCCCAGTTATTCTGGTGGTTGGCAATATAGATGTGCTGGCCACGTTTGTACGCGTCTTCTGGAAGGCGCAGATCGAGCTTCACGCCAAGGATCTTCGACATAGCGCCAAAGTAGCGGCCAAAGGTAAACACATGTTTTGGATTTCTTGGGCTGAGCAGGCAATAGCCACAGCCAAATACAAACATCACAACGGCGAAAATAGCCACTGCAATGCAGCGAAGTAAAGCAACCATTTTGTTCTCCGACAATGGCTTCAAAAAAAAGCCGAAACCCTTGGATTTCGGCTAATTGAATCTTAAATGTTGTTATTCATCGCCCGCGACACGGGTAATGTTGGCACCCAGCGCTGACAATTTGTCTTCAATGCGCTCATAGCCGCGATCGATGTGATAGATGCGGTCAACAATGGTCTCGCCTTGTGCAATACAACCTGCAATAACCAAACTCGCTGAAGCACGAAGGTCGGTTGCCATCACTTGAGCACCGCTCAGTGATTCCACATCACCACAGATAACCGTGTTACCTTCAATTTCCGCTTTTGCCCCCATACGCATTAGCTCAGGCACATGCATAAAGCGATTTTCGAAGATAGTTTCCGTGATCACGCCGCCGCCTTTCGCCATCATATTCAATAGCGTAAACTGCGCTTGCATGTCCGTTGGGAAGCCAGGGTGAGGCGCAGTGCGAATCGATACAGCTTTGAGCTCACGACCCGTCATATCCAATGAGATCCAATCATCGCCAGTCTCAACGTTAGCACCCGCTTCTTCAAGCTTAGCCAGTACCGCCTCAAGCAGATGTGCACTGGTATTGCGGCAAACCACTTTACCGCCAGATACTGCTGCAGCGACCAAGAAGGTACCCGTTTCGATACGGTCTGCAACCACGGTGTGCTTACCACCAGAAAGACGCTCAACACCTTCGATAGTGATGGTATCTGTACCCGCGCCAGTCACTTTGGCACCAAGCTTATTCAGGAAGTCTGCGGTATCAACAATCTCAGGCTCGCGCGCTGCGTTATCAAGCACGGTCGTACCTTCAGCAAGCGTTGCAGCACACATGACTGTGATGGTTGCGCCAACACTGACTTTATCCATCACGATATGCGCGCCTTTTAGGCGACCATCGACTTCCGCTTTCACATAACCATCTTCAAGCGTGATGGTCGCGCCTAGCTGCTCTAGACCGTGAATATGAAGGTCCACTGGGCGGGCACCAATCGCACAACCGCCAGGCAGTGATACTTGACCTTTACCAAAGCGAGCGACAAGCGGGCCAAGAGCCCAAATAGATGCACGCATGGTTTTCACCAAGTCATAAGGTGCACATAGCTCATTGATTTCGCTACCATCAACGTGAACAGAACCGTTACGATGCACTTTAGCACCTAGGCGGCTCAGTAGCTTCATCGTCGTATCAATATCGCGAAGATGAGGGACGTTGGCGACTTCAACCGGCTCTTCAGCCAGAATAGAAGCAAATAAAATTGGCAGTGCTGCGTTCTTAGCACCAGAGATCGACACTTCGCCACTCAGCGGCGTGTTCGATCCAATAACTCGAAACTTATCCATTAATAAACCTTAAAGAGACATCAGCTTTTTATCACGAGCCCACTCTTCTGGAGTATAGGCTTTAATTGATACTGCGTGGATGTCATTACGCTGAATGTATTCCATCAGCGGAGCGTAAATCGTCTGCTGTTTTTTAACTCGGCTCATGCCTTCAAATTGAGCATCTACCGCGATGACTTCATAGTGGCTACCTTCGCCTTTGACGATAAGCTCTTCTAGGTTCAACGCGCTTTGTAATAGTTCCTGTACTTTTGTGCTATCCACAAGATACTCCTAAATGTGTTTCTCTATGACTGATTCAACGTTGTATAGCTGAAACAGTATGTTCAGCTCATCGGGCACGAAGCTGAGCATTATATGACACTTTCGATTTTTTGCATGCTCTAATAAGTGGATTAACATCACCAATCCGGCAGAATCGAAGCGCTCGACCTGTTCTAACGTCAAATTCATCTCTGGCTGAGTGAAGTTAATGCGTTGAACATCACGCCAAAGTGCCGGCACAGTATCGCGGCTTATATTACCCACCAGTGCCAAGCTTGTGTCAGTACGCTGTTCTAATTTTGCTTCCATTACTTCCCGCTGCCCTCAAAACGGATTGGCGCTTTCGCCAACTGTTCAAGCTCATCAGCAACCGAAAGGATGCCCTCTTGACGGATCTTGGTGTTCCATTCCGATTGCTTACTGGAGAGCAGACTGATGCCTTCGGCAATCATATCAAACGCTTTCCATTCACCGGTTTTCTTATCCTTACGGAGTTTGAACTCAAGATTAATGTTCGGTCGCGGCGAGTCCATGATGGTCACTTTTACGCCGATAATAGACGTCTTGTCGTCGATTTTGGGTTCAGGACCAAATTTCACCTCCTGACCAGTATATTGCGTCAGTACTTGTGCGTAAGAGGTAGCCAAATAAGCTCGAAAGGCATTGATGAACTCCATCACGTCTTCACGTTTAGCCCCTTTTAAATTGGGGCCCAGTAGTTTGAGTGCCGCATAGCGATAATTCACATGTGGCATCAGTTCTTCTTCTACAACCACTTTCAAGTGTTCAGGATCGCCCTTGATGGTGTCCTGCTCCGCACTAAGGCGCGAGAAAGCTTGATCCGAGACCTTGATAATCATGTCATAAGGCTTGGTCGCATCAATTGTATCTGCCATTGCATTGGCTGAGAGCAATATTGCCACTATCAGCGCCGAACACATTTCAAACCATCGCTTCAACATCCCTTACTCCTTGCTGCTCTCATCAGAACCACCGATGCTATACAGCACTTGGCCAATCATATCTTCTAGCACCAATGCCGATTTCGTGTCTTCGATTCGGTCACCATCCGCTAAGTAGCCTTCATCATCAAAAACAAAGCCTGGTACCAGTCCAATATACTGCTCGCCTATCAATCCCGAGGTCAGTACTTGTGCACTAGAGGTGTCCGGAAACTGATAGTCACTGCTGATCGCCAAACTCACGACCGGTAGAAATGACTCTTTGTCGAGATGGATATCGCTCACTCGTCCAATGACCACGCCGCCCACTTTGACTGGGGAGCGCACCTTTAGACTGCCAATATTGTCGAATCGGGCTTCTAGAGTATAAGTATCACCAGAGCCTAGACTCTTGACGTCAGCAACCTGAAGAATCATAAACAAGATTGCGCTAAGGCCTAACAACACAAAACTGCCTACCCACAATTCCAACTTTCTTGTCTGTTGCATTAAGAGTTCCTTTAATTATTGTTTTAAGCTTAGTTGCCAAACATCAAGGCAGTAAGAACAAAATCTAATCCGAGTACCGCGAGCGAAGAATGCACAACAGTACGTGTCGTGGCTTGGCTAATACCCTCGGAAGTTGGGATGGCATCATAACCGTTAAATAAAGCAATCCAAGTTACGGTAATCGCAAACACCACACATTTGATCGTACTGTTACCAATATCGCGGCCTAACTCCACCGAAGATTGCATTGCTGACCAGAAACTACCATGATCGATACCTTTCCAGTCCACACCCACTAACTGTGCCCCCCAAATACCTATCGACATAAAAATCATCGCCAATAGAGGCATGGAGATGACCCCCGCCCAAAAGCGCGGCGCCACAACACGTTTTATCGGATCAACAGCCATCATTTCTAAACTAGATAGCTGCTCAGTGGCTTTCATCAAGCCGATTTCAGCAGTAAGCGCAGAGCCTGCGCGCCCGGCAAAAAGCAGCGCTGTGACCACAGGACCAAGCTCTCGAAGTAGCGATAGCGCCACCATTTGCCCCAGGCTACCTTCCGCGCCGTAATCCACCAGCACCACATAACCTTGCAGGCTAAGAACCATGCCAATGAATAGTCCAGAGACTAAAATGATCGCCAGAGACTGCACTCCGACGTTATAAAGCTGTTTAATTAGCAATGGGAAATGCTTTTTCGGCTGCGGACGAGATAACACCACACCCAGCAACATAAACGTCGCCCGACCCCATGCATAACCCACAGAAAGCGCGCGCTGACCGACTTTTTGAACCCACAACGAAAGCGATGCCATATTAAAATAGCTCCTGTTCTAACGGAGAGGCAGGAAAGCGAAATGGCACCGGACCATCGGCTTCGCCTTTGAGGAATTGTTGTATTTGAGGAGCTGGGTTATTGCGCAGTTCATCTGGCGTCCCTTTGGCAACAATTTTGCCATTTGCCAGCAAGTAGACCCAATCAGCAATCGACATCACCTCAGGCACATCATGGGACACGACGACAGAAGTGACATTTAGTGCGTTATTGAGCTTACGGATAAGCTCTACTAGCACCCCCATGGTAATGGGATCTTGGCCGACAAACGGCTCATCATAGAGAATCAACTCGGGATCAAGGGCAATGGCTCTTGCTAATGCAGCGCGTCGTGCCATACCGCCTGAGAGTTCGCTCGGCATCAACTCTGCCGCGCCTCTTAGTCCAACCGCTTCGAGTTTCAGCAGCACAAGCGTGCGGATCATAGATTCATCTAATTCGGTGTGCTCACGCAGTGGAAATGCCACGTTGTCAAACACTGTCAAATCAGTAAACAGTGCGCCCGATTGGAACAGCATGCTCATTTTTTTGCGAACTTGATAAAGACGTTTACGAGACAACGTTGGAATATTGTCGCCATCAAACCACACCTCTCCTTGGTCAGGCATCAACTGCCCACCAATCAAGCGTAGTAGTGTCGTTTTACCAATTCCCGAAGGTCCCATTATGGCGGTCACTTTACCTTTTGGCACATGCAATTCTATGTCATCAAAGATAACTCGTGAACCACGTGAAAAAGATAATCCGCTAATAGAAACCAAGTCATTGTTTGACATAGACTTCCTTATCTCGAATTCCAAGCTTCATAACCTTTCATGATAATGATACCTGGCCGTAATTAAAACCCTAACATTCACTCAGTTGTATAAACAATTCAACATAATACTCCAGATGAATAAGCCATTCCCTGTTTTGAGCTTCCTAGCTTCGTTCAACAAACTATCAGCTTGCTGATAGTAAAGGTACGTAATTAACAGTGTTATCGGTATTTTATTTATTGATTGGCTTCCATTTTGGATGACAAAGCGTCAAAATTAGCCGCCAATTGTCTCAGAAAAAAAAAGTGGAATTAAACATGCTCGAAGCCGTGGTGTTTCTGATTATTGGACTGGTTTTTCTCGTATGGAGTGCGGATAAACTGGTATTTGGTGCTGCCGCGTTGGCACGCAACGTAGGTATCTCACCACTGGTGATTGGCATGACCATTCTTGCGATGGGCTCTTCTGCCCCAGAAATGATGGTATCTGCCACCGCAGCGCTAGAAGGAAAAACAGACACCGCTGTAGGTAACGTACTCGGTTCCAACATTGCTAACATCGCACTCATCCTCGGCATTACCGCGATGATCAAGCCACTTTCTATCTCATCAGCCGTTCTGAGACGTGAACTCCCGCTGATGATCGCGGTCACACTGATTGCAGGTCTTATTCTTTGGGATAGTCACCTTGGTTTCGTTGAAGGTGTCATCCTGTTCGCTTTATTTGCTGCCTTCATCCTAGCCATGCTACGTATTAGCAAGGCTGAAAAAGAAAGCGGAAACACCGATGCCTTACTAGACGATCAAGAATCTGAAGTACCGGAAGGCGTCAGTAATGCCAAAGCCGCGATGTGGGTAGTCATTGGTTTGATTGTGCTTCCCCTAGCGGCGGATCGTTTGGTCGACAGCGCGGTTGTTATCGCTCAGTACTTTGGGATGAGCGATCTGGTGATAGGTCTAACTATCATCGCAATAGGTACCAGTTTACCTGAACTTGCCGCCTCTCTTGCCGGCGTGCTCAAAGGGGAAGATGATATGGCCGTAGGCAATATCATCGGCTCCAACGTATTCAACATCCTTGCCGTTATGGGTATCCCAGGCGTCCTTAATCCATCGCTTTTGAGTGAACATGCGATGGGTCGAGATTTCTGGGTAATGCTAGGGCTATCTTTGCTCCTTGTCGTTATGGCTCTTGGCAAGTCGAAAAGTATTAATCGCATCGAAGGGGGCATTTTGTTTGTGCTCTTCTTAGGTTATCAAGTGTATCTATTTGCCAACATGGCGGCTTAGGAGCAATTGTATGTCTGAATTTGATTTCATTGGCAGTGCCAAACGTGTTCTAAATACCGAAGTTCAAGCGTTAATGCATATTGAGCGCTACTTTGACGGACATTTTGAAGCGGTATGCCAAGCCATTTTGAATCATCAAGGTAAAGTTATCGTGATGGGAATTGGCAAATCTGGGCATATTGGTAAGAAAATCGCTGCAACTCTTGCAAGCACAGGTACGTCGGCGTTTTTTGTGCACCCAGGTGAAGCGGCCCATGGCGATCTAGGCATGGTAGAAGCTCGCGATCTAGTGATTGCGATTTCAAACTCAGGCGAAGCGCATGAAATCATCAGTCTGTTCCCTGTTTTCAAACGCTTGGGGATTACTACCGTCAGCATGACCGGTAAGCCAGAATCGACAATGGGTAAGCTTTCCGATTACCATTTACAAATCACGGTACCTAAAGAAGCTTGTCCATTAGAGCTTGCTCCTACGTCGAGCTCGACAGCGACACTGGTGATGGGTGATGCTCTGGCCATGGCGCTGCTTGAAGCTCGCGGTTTTAGCGAGGAAGATTTTGCCCTCTCTCATCCAGGTGGCGCACTAGGTCGCAAGCTACTTCTGAAACTAAGCGATATCATGCACACTGGTGATGCACTTCCGATGGTCAGCCCGAACACTTTAATTCGTGAGGCTCTACTCGAGATCTCCAATAAAGGGCTTGGTATGACGACCATTGTCGACGACAAGCAAACCCTGCTTGGTATTTTCACCGATGGAGATCTACGCCGTATTCTCGATCGACGCGTGGATATTCACGAGACGACCATTGGCGAAGTCATGATCACGACGCCAACCACGGCAACGCCAAACATGTTGGCGGCAGAAGGACTAAACTTGATGCAATCGAAGAAAATTAGTGGTCTAGTTCTACTGGAACAAAACAAAGTAGTCGGTGCATTAAACATGCATGATTTGCTCAAAGCAGGAGTAGTGTAATGTCTGAGTGCGTTGAAACACTTTATGGCCCAATCCGTAAAGGGACGGTAGAAAAAGCCGCGGCCATTGAGCTATTAATCTGCGACGTTGACGGCGTGTTTTCTGACGGCCTTATATACATGGGCAACGATGGTGAGGAGCTAAAGACGTTCCATACTCGTGATGGCTATGGTGTCAAAGCATTAATGAGTGCCGGAGTACAAGTGGCCATCATTACTGGACGTAGCTCAAAGATTGTAGAGAACCGTATGAAAGCCCTTGGCATCACATTGATTTACCAAGGTCAAGATGACAAAGTAGTCGCTTACCAAGACATTTGCGACAAGCTAGGCATTGTCCCACAGCATACCGCTTACATCGGCGATGACTTGATCGACTGGCCTGTTATGGCGCAAGTTGGCCTCGGTATTTGTGTGGCTGATGGTCATCCACTATTAGCAAAAAAAGCAGACCACGTAACAACGATTCGTGGTGGACATGGCGCGGTTAGGGAAATCTGTGATCTGATCCTAGAATCAAAGGGAGAACTTGAGCTTCACAAGGGTCTAAGTATATGAGTTTATCTCGTATTCTTTACAGTTTACTTGCCATTGTTATCGCAGGTAGTGCTTACTACCTGTACAGCAAGGATGATAAAAATGTCATCCAAATTGAGCCGGACATTGAACTGCCGGCGTTTAGCGGTACCAACTTACACAATATCTCCTACAGCGATACGGGAATCCGCAGTTATAGCATCACCTCTGCGCATCTAGAGCACTTCTCGAAACGAGGAGAAACCGTATTCCAACAACCCATTGTGCGTATTTTTGCCAACGGTGAAATCCAAGAGTGGGAGATCTCTGCAGAAACAGCAGTATTGGATAAGGAAGAAGTGTTAACGCTTCATGATAATGTGGTTGCCCGAAACTTGCTCCCTGAGTCAGGGTTTGACACGCTATCGACGCAAACCATGAGTATCAAGCTCGAAAATCGCGATTTTTGGGCCGACAACAAAGTGATCATGCTTGGTCCACAATTTGAAACGCAAGGTGATGCAATGAAAGGAAACTTTGCTAATCATCTCGCGGAACTTTACAACAAAGTGAATAGTAAATATGAAACTCTCGCACCTTAGTCTCAGCCTGTGTCTGCTATTGCCAACCGCCGCACTGGCATTGTCGACCGATACTGAACAACCGGTATACATTGACTCAGACACCCAGCAGCTCGATATGAAGAGCAACAAAGTGACATTTGCGGGCGATGTGAAGTTAAAGCAAGGCAGTATCAACATTAATGCTGACAAAATCGTCGTGACCCGCGAACCGCAGACGGGAACCATAGAAGTGATCCAAGGATTTGGTGATCTGGCAACCTTTTCGCAGTTAACTGACGATGGTAAAACCTTGTATGGCGAAGCCAAAGAGCTTCACTACTCACTAAAAGATGATCAGCTAACGATGAAAAAGCAAGCAATGTTGTCGCAAGATGACAGTGTGATCCGTGGTACCACGATCAAATACCGAATTTCATCTCAAAAGCTGGTTGCTGACGGTAACGCCAACGAACGCGTTTCTACCGTGTTGCAGCCACAACAAGTTCAAGAGAAGTAGAGTCCAATATGGCGTTACTGAAAGCTTCGCATTTGGCGAAAAGCTACAAAAACCGCAAAGTAGTCTCTGACGTAAGCCTATCGGTCGAATCTGGTCAGATTGTCGGACTACTCGGCCCAAATGGCGCAGGTAAAACAACCTCGTTCTACATGATCGTTGGTCTGGTAGCGCGTGATGAAGGTAGCATCACCATCGATGGCAATGACATCAGTATTCTACCTATGCACAGCCGCGCCAAAATGGGCATCGGTTATCTGCCTCAAGAAGCTTCGATCTTCCGTAAGCTCAGTGTTGAACACAACATCATGGCGGTACTGGAAACGCGCAACGAACTGACTCAAGAAGAAAGACAGGACAGACTCGAAGATTTGCTCGACGAGTTTAATATCCAGCATATTCGTAAAAGCGCAGGTATGGCGCTCTCTGGCGGTGAGCGTAGACGCGTAGAAATCGCTAGAGCACTGGCTGCAAACCCGCAGTTTATCCTGCTTGATGAACCCTTTGCTGGGGTTGACCCAATTTCTGTAATTGATATAAAGAAAATCATCGAACACTTACGCGACAGAGGGTTAGGTGTACTCATCACCGACCACAACGTGCGCGAAACGCTAGATGTCTGCGAAAAAGCCTACATCGTGAGTCAAGGTCACTTGATCGCGGAGGGAAGTCCTGAAGATGTTCTCAATAATGAACACGTAAAGCAGGTTTATCTCGGTGAACAATTCAGACTATGATTTAATAGGCATGGATACAATATTAATAATAGGCTCATAACACTGCATGAAACCCTCATTACAACTCAAGCTAGGTCAACAGTTAGCAATGACGCCACAGCTGCAGCAAGCAATTCGCTTACTGCAATTGTCGACGCTTGATTTGCAACAAGAGATCCAAGAAGCGCTGGACTCAAACCCACTTCTCGACGTTGAAGAATCTGCCGAAGAGGTAAGCAATGACGACAAGCCCACTGCTGAGAACAAAGATGAGAGCCCAACTGCAGAAATAATCAGTGAGCCTGAGCTTAAGGACAGCTCTGATCAAATTGAAAAATCAGAGATCTCCAACGAGCTAGAAATGGATACCACGTGGGACGATGTCTACAGCGCTAACACTGGTAATACCGGCATTGCCGTCGACGATGACATGCCCATTTATCAGGGTGAAACCACTCAGTCACTACAAGACTACTTGGTGTGGCAACTCGATTTAACCCCCTTTACGGAAACCGATCGCGCCATTGCTCTAGCCATCATTGATGCTGTAGACGACTACGGCTACCTGACACTCTCTTGCGAAGAAATTTTAGAAAGTGTCGATATTGAAGACGTTGAGCTCGATGAAGTCGAGGCTGTACGCAAACGCATTCAGCAATTTGACCCTCTAGGCATTGCATCTCTCAACCTTCAAGACTGCTTACTGCTACAACTTGCGACCTTCCCTGAAGATACGCCATGGCTTGCCGAGGCCAAGTTAGTCCTTACTCACCATATTGACCAGTTAGGTAACCGTGACTACAAGTTGGTGATTAAAGAGACCAAACTTAAAGAAGCGGAACTACGTGAAGTCATGAAGCTGATTCAGCAACTTGACCCACGCCCTGGCAGTAAGATCACCCCAGATGAAACCGAATATGTAGTGCCTGATGTATCGGTGTTCAAAGACCGTGGTAAATGGGTAGTGCAGATCAACCCAGATAGTGTGCCTAGGCTAAAGGTCAATCAGCAGTATGCTCAGCTAGGTACCGGCAACAGTGCAGACAGCCAATACATTCGCTCTAACCTTCAAGAAGCGAAATGGCTAATCAAAAGCCTCGAAAGCCGGAATGAAACCCTATTAAAAGTGGCTAAGTGTATTGTGGAACATCAGCATGATTTCTTCGAATATGGCGAAGAAGCGATGAAGCCAATGGTGCTAAACGACGTTGCACTCGCGGTCGACATGCATGAATCCACCATCTCGCGTGTGACAACACAAAAGTATATGCATACACCACGCGGCATCTTCGAGCTCAAATATTTCTTCTCAAGCCATGTGTCGACCGACAATGGTGGAGAATGCTCGTCAACCGCTATACGTGCCCTAATCAAGAAGCTTGTTGCTGTGGAAAACCCAGCCAAGCCATTGAGCGATAGTAAAATCGCAGCTCAACTCGCTGACCAAGGAATTCAGGTCGCTAGGCGAACCATAGCGAAATACCGTGAATCGTTGGGCATCGCCCCATCCAGTCAGCGTAAACGCCTACTCTAAGGTCATTAACTAAGAAGGAAAGTCTATGCAAATTCAAATTACAGGCCACCATGTTGATCTCACTGAGTCAATGCAAGACTACGTTCACAGTAAATTTCAGAAGCTCGAGCGCTTTTTTGAGCATATAAACAACATTCATGTAGTTTTAAAAGTTGAAAAATTAGACCAGATCGCCGAAGCTACGCTCCACGTAAATCAAGCTGAAATTCACGCAGCCTCCAATGATGAGAGTATGTACGCTGCAATTGACTCGTTAGTAGACAAACTGACCAGACAACTGAATAAGCACAAAGAAAAGTTAAGTAATCACTAACATGCAAATAAGTGAAGTATTGACACTGGACTGCACCAAAAGTGCAGTCCCTTGTACGAGCAAAAAGCGCGCGCTTGAGATCATTAGCGAAATCGCCGCGCAGCATACTGGAAAGAACTCAACAGAACTGTTCGAGTGCATGCTGAGCCGAGAAAAAGTCGGCAGCACAGGTATCGGCAATGGTATCGCCATCCCGCACGCTCGTATGCAAGATAGCGACAGAGCCGTAGCGGTATTGCTTCAATGTCAAGATGCCGTCGACTTTGATGCTATCGATAATCGCCCTGTCGATCTCATGTTTGCTCTGCTTGTGCCAGATGCACAATGTAAAGAGCATCTAAAAACACTCTCTTGCATGGCAGAGCGTCTTAACGACAAGGCGGTTCTAAAGCAACTTCGTAATGCTCAAAGCGATCAAGAGCTTTACGACATTATTGTTAGTCACTGATCAAGGAAACCAGCAGACATGCGTTTGGTTGTGGTAAGTGGACACTCAGGGGCTGGCAAAAGCGTCGCCTTGCGAGTCTTAGAAGACTCTGGCTACTACTGCGTCGACAATCTTCCCGTCGACCTTCTCGGCCCATTTGTTGATTCAAGCCAAGACACACAGCAAAGTGTCGCAGTGAGTATCGACATTAGAAACCTACCTAAAAATCTTGCTCAGCTATCACTGACTTTGGATCAGCTTTCGCTAAAGCATGACGTCAAGCTGCTGTTTCTTGATGCCAGCAAGTCTGTGCTGCTTACTCGCTATAGTGAAACGCGACGTATTCACCCACTGTCGCAGCGTGAAGACAAACTTTCTCTTGAGCAAGCGATCGATTTAGAGCACACACTGCTCGCACCGATCAAAGAACAAGCCGATTTCGTCATCGACTCTAGCGAACAGTCTATTCATGACCTGAGTGAAACCATTCGCTTTCAGATTGAAGGACAAGAGAAGAAAGATCTAGTAATGGTATTTCAGTCCTTCGGGTTTAAATACGGTATGCCAAATGACGCGGACTACGTGTTTGATGTGCGCTTTTTACCTAACCCGCACTGGCAACCAGAACTTCGTCCAATGACCGGCTTAGATGCGCCTATCAAATCATTTCTAGAATCCTACCCAGATGTGATTGAACTCAGACAGCAGATCCAAGGCTTTGTCGAGCGCTGGCTTCCGTTACTCGAAAAGAACAATCGCAGTTATTTGACCGTGGCAATCGGCTGTACCGGTGGCAAACACCGCTCAGTGTACATTACACAGCAAATTGGAGAGTACTTTGAGCAGCTCGGCCATAAGGTTAAAATCCGTCACGCTTCACTCGAAAAACACCAATAGGAACATCAATGTCTCACTCACGCACTGTGCTTATTCTTAATCGTCTTGGTCTACACGCCCGCGCAGCGGTCAAACTGGTTGAGTTAGCGCAGAGCTTTGATGCAACAGTGACCATCTGTAACCACGAACAGAAAGAAGCCACAGCTGATAGCGTGATGGGATTATTGATGCTTGAATCAGCGCAAGGTGAGAACATCACCATCAAAGCAACAGGTTCTCAGGCTGAAGCAGCACTCAATGCCGTCTGTGATTTGGTCGAACACCGGTTCGACGAAGACGAGTAACCTCCTTCCCTGGCCTACTCCAGACAAAAAACTTTCTCGCCATTGATAACTTGTTATTAATTAACAAGCAGAATTAGGCTACTATTCAGTACATTAACAAGCAGTTGAGTGTAGGGGGCATCCATGGCAGAGCAAATAGAATTCGATCAAGCTCACCAAACCCTCCAAGAAGTCACAGAAGCGCTGGAAAACGGCCGCTTCGTATTCGTTCGTAGACAACTTCAGGACATGGAGCCTGAAGATATTGCCCATCTTTTAGAGGCCTCACCACGCAAAAGCCGTGAGGTATTGTGGCAGCTGACTGACCCTGAAGATTACGGCGAAATCCTCGATGAACTTAACGAGGATGTTAAAGATGCCTTAGTCTCGAAAATGGCGCCAGAGAAGCTTGCTGAAGCGACCGAAGGCATGGACACCGATGATGTGGCTTATGTCCTTCGTAGCCTTCCTGACGATGTTTCCCGTGAAGTCCTATCGCAAATGGACACGGCAGATCGCTTGCGCGTCGAGACCGCCCTTTCTTATCCTGAGGATACCGCCGGCGGTATCATGAATACCGACGTTATCACCATTCGTGGTGATGTTGATGTCGATGTAGTTCTACGTTATCTGCGCATGAAAGGCGAGCTACCAGAGGCTACCGATGCGCTCTATGTTATTGATGAAGAAGATATGCTGATTGGTCACCTTTCTCTGACCACTTTGTTAACTACTCAACCCGATATCAAAGTCAGTGACGTAATGGATGACGCCGATGAAGCTATCCATGTTGAAACCAGCGATTCCGATGTCGCCTCATTATTTGAACGCCGTGACTGGGTATCCGCACCGGTAGTGGATAGTGACCACCACCTTGTCGGTCGCATTACCATCGATGACGTAGTCGACATTATTCGTGAAGACGCTGAACACTCCATGATGAGCATGGCGGGGATGGACGATGACGAAGACACATTCGCTCCAGTGGTAAAATCCGCTAGACGACGCAGTGTTTGGCTTGGCGCTAATGTACTGGCTGCGCTTGCCGCTGCTTCGGTGTCCAACATGTTTGAGGCTACTCTTGAGCAAATGGCCGCCATCGCAGTATTGATGACCATAGTGCCATCTATGGGTGGTGTCGCTGGTAACCAAACAGTGGCACTGGTGATCCGCGGCTTAGCATTGGGTCACATTGGCGAAAGTAACCGTAGAGAGTTACTCTTAAAAGAAGCAGCGATAGGTTTTCTTAACGGGATCCTTTGGGCGTTGATCATAGGTGGTATCGTCGTTGCATGGAAAGGTGATTGGATGCTTGGCGGCATTATTTCAGCTGCGATGATGACAAACTTACTTGTTGCTGGTGTCGCAGGGGTAACTATCCCTATTCTACTCAAGAAGATGAACATCGACCCAGCACTAGCCGGAGGTATGGCACTGACGACCATCACCGATGTCGTTGGCCTCTCGGTATTCTTAGGTCTCGCCACTATCATGATTGCATAAAAAAGAAGGCTCCATCGGAGCCTTCTTTTTTATCTATAACTTTCTTCTTAACAACAGCAATGCAATGGTGAGGAACACTAGGCTCGGCCCCAGAGCACCAAACAGCGGTGACATGCCATACACCAAACTCACCGGACCAAAGAACTCACTAGAAATATAGAAGGTAAAACCCGCTATTACACCCGATAAGATCCGCGCACCCATAGTCACACTGCGCAGTGGACCGAAGACGAAAGAGAGCGCCATCAACATCATTACAGCCACCGATATAGGCTGCGTTGCCTTACGCCAAAAGGCCAGTTCATAGCGTGACGCATCTTGCTCAGAGTCTTTTAGGTATTGGGTGTAATCCCAAAGTCCACTCAACGGCAGCTCATTTAGATCAACCGTCACAATCGCTAACTTGTCAGGCACTAGCGATGTTTGCCACTCTTGGCTATCGATGGTCTCTTTACTCAGTACGACGCTGTCAGACATGTCCGTCACCTGAATGTCGTGCATCTGCCAACTGTTATTACCCAGATAGTCTGCGCGATCGGCGTATATTGTTGTCACCAAGTGCTTATCAGTATCGAAGCGCCACAGATTCAAGCCATAAATAGATTCGCCATCAACCTTAGAAATAAATATAAAGTCATTGGCATCGCGCGCCCAAACCCCATTTCGCACTGAGACAATACTGCCCCCAGTAATAGACTGCATCCTTAGATCACGAGCCATTTGCTGGGTGGTAGGAGCACCCCACTCTCCAAGCGCCATCACCGCGAGCATTAAAGGTACTGCGGTCTTTAGCACCGAAAAGCCGATGCGCATTTTGGAAATGCCCGCTGCCTGCATGACCACAAGCTCAGAGCTACTGGCCAACATACCAAGACCAATAAGCGAGCCAAGCAGCGCAGCCATGGAGAAGAACAGCTCCACATCACGTGGCATACCTAGCAGTACAAAGTACATGGCCGCCAGCATGTCATAGCTACCTTCACCAACAGAGCGCAGCTGCTCGACAAACTTGATCACCGCCGACAAACCAACAAACACCGACAGTACCAACAAGATAGTGGTAATAATGGTTCTGCCAACATAGACATCTAAAATTCGAAACACGTTTACGCTACCTCTTGCGGCTTACCGCGTCTTTTGCGACGCCACTTTTCTCGGACTCGTCTCACAGGTACGGTATCCCAAGTATTGACACTAATCGCTGCGACCAACAAGGCAAAATTCACCGGCCACAGACCAATGTAGGTTGGGAATGCGCCATCTTCTAGTGCCGATTTCATCGCACTGATCGCCATAAAGTAAGCGAAATAAACGAATATCGCCGGCCCCATCTTGGCAAACTTACTTTGCCTTGGGTTCACCGCTGACAGCGGTACCACCAGCATGGTCAGCAATGGAATACACACCACCAGGGATAGTCTCCAATGAAGCTCTGCTTGCGCTTTAGGCGCGGGATCAGAGAGCAAATCCAGCGTTGGAATCGCCATCCATGAACGACCTCTTGGCTGCACTTCACGCTGGCCAATCACCCCTTCATACTCAGAAAACTCCGTTATCATATACTCTAGCCGTGTAGGCACGCCTTCATAACGCGTACCGTCATACAAAGCGATAACCTGCCTGCCATCGCTCAACTCTTTCACTTCGCCGGATTGAGCAGCAATCACGCTCGGCAACACTGAATCTCTCGGACTAAGCTGCGCGACAAATACGTTATCGAGTTTACGATCACGAATATCGTCGATAAACACCACAGAAGAACCATCTGGCGTGCGCTGGAAGCTACCCGTTTGAATGAGCTCAACTGAGTTTTCCGAAGCCAGTTTTTCACGGATCTGCACTTCTTGCTCTTGAGTCCAAGGTGCTAGCCAAAATGCATTAAATGCCGCTAAAGACGTAGTGATCACCGCCAGATACATCGCCGCACGGATCAAAAATTTATTACCAATGCCGGTCGCGTTCATGACCGTGATTTCACTCTCGGCGTAAAGACGGCCAAATGTCACCAAAATACCGATATAGATACTCAGTGGGAACATTAACAGCCCCATGGTTGGCATGCTGATCCCCGCCAACGTCATAATCAACCCGGCGGGAATATCTCCATCCGACGCATCAGCAAGCACTTGGATAAATTGACGACTGAAAAACACGAGAAAGAGCACTAAAAAGATAGCTAATTGGCTCTTAACTGTTTCTCTGATCAAATATCTAACAATAATCACAGTGAAAACACCTATACAAAACTTGTTTTTTTGATTGAATCGCTATAGTTTTCGGATAAACCTTTTATTTTTTACTTTTTTGATCGATTCTTATCTTTAGATTATAGGCCGAACTGGCACATAAAATTCAAACACTAATAATCGATTATCTAACATTTAGTTCTATTTGTCTTTAGGATGTAGGAGTACGCATGGAGTTTAGTGTAAAAAGTGGCAGCCCAGAGAAGCAGCGCAGTGCTTGCATCGTAGTTGGCGTTTTTGAGCCACGTCGTCTCTCTCCAGTTGCAGAGCAACTGGACAAAATCAGTGATGGCTATATCAGCTCACTGCTTCGCCGTGGCGACCTTGAGGGTAAGCCAGGCCAAATGCTTCTTTTGCACCAAGTACCTGGAGTACTGTCGGAGCGTGTGCTTCTTGTTGGTTGTGGTAAAGAACGCGAGCTTGGCGAGCGTCAATACAAAGAAATTATCCAAAAAACCATCAGCACGCTGAACGAAACAGGTTCAATGGAAGCCGTTTGCTTCCTGACTGAGCTTCACGTTAAAGGCCGCGACACGTATTGGAAAGTGCGTCAGGCTGTGGAAGCGACCAAAGATGGTCTTTATACCTTCGATCAATTTAAGAGCAGCAAGCCAGAAACTCGCCGTCCACTTCGCAAACTGGTATTTAACGTACCAACTCGCCGTGAACTAAACCTAGGCGAAAAAGCGATTGCCCACGGTCTAGCGATTGCATCAGGCGTGAAAACATCCAAAGATCTTGGCAACATGCCACCAAACATTGCGAATCCAGCTTACCTTGCTTCTCAAGCTCGTCGTCTCGCAGATGATTACGAAACCGTAACGACTAAGATCATCGGTGAGCAAGAGATGGAAAAACTGGGCATGACCTCTTACCTAGCGGTAGGTCGTGGCTCTAAAAATGAATCTATGATGTCTATCATGGAGTACAAGGGCAACCCAGAGTCCGAAGCAAAGCCGATTGTTTTGGTTGGTAAAGGTTTGACTTTCGATTCAGGCGGTATCTCACTTAAGCCTGGTGAGGGCATGGATGAGATGAAGTACGACATGTGTGGTGCGGCATCTGTAATGGGTACCATGAAAGCACTTGCGAAGCTAAACCTGCCTATCAATGTTATTGGTATCCTTGCGGGCTGTGAAAACATGCCAGGTAGCAACGCTTACCGTCCAGGCGACATCCTAACTACCATGTCAGGTCAAACGGTTGAAGTGCTAAACACTGACGCAGAAGGCCGCCTGGTACTGTGTGACGCACTGACGTATGTAGAGCGCTATGAGCCAGAGTGTGTGGTTGACGTGGCTACGCTAACAGGCGCTTGTGTGATCGCTCTAGGTCACCACATCAGCGGCGTTATCTCTAACCACAACCCACTTTCTCACGAGCTAGTTAATGCTTCTGAGCAAGCGGGTGACCGCGCTTGGCGTCTACCTATGGCTGACGAGTACCAAGAACAGCTAGCAAGCCCGTTTGCAGACATGGCAAACATCGGCGGTCGTCCTGGCGGCACTATTACAGCTGGCTGCTTCCTATCGCGATTTGCGAAGAAGTACCACTGGGCTCATCTAGATATCGCGGGTACAGCATGGAAGTCGGGTAAAGCGAAAGGCTCTACCGGCCGTCCAGTCTCAATGCTTGTCCAATTCTTGCTTAACCGCAGTGGCCAAGAGACTGAAGAGTAATCAAAAAAAGGGCCGCAAGGCCCTTTTTTAGTTTTGGGCACCAGCAACTCTTTTGTATACAGAAGTCACGATATGAATACTGCAACATTCTACATTATTGGAGAAGACTCCGAACAAGCGACACAGCAAGGCTGGTTTGCTTATGTGCACTTTCTCAGTCGTCATTTCGTAGGGCAAGGTGCCAAACTCTACATCAATTGCACCGATAGACAGCACGCGGAAGCGGTAGCGGAACTCTTCTGGCAAGTCTCACCAGAGCAGTTCATCGCTCATAATTTGGTGGGCGAAGGTCCCAAGAATGGCACGCCTGTTGAAATTGGTTTTGAGGGCCTTAAACCCAGCTGGAACCGTCAATTGGTAATAAATATGGCCAATAGTCACGCAACCTTTGCGAACTCCTTTGGTCAAGTGGTAGACTTCGTCCCTTGCGAAGAAAAAGCTAAGCAAGTTGCGCGAGAAAGGTATAAAATTTACCGTCAAGCGGGCTATCAGCTACAAACCATTGAGATTCAACATTCAGAATCCTAATCAAGGTCAATCCTTATAAGTAAGCGTGATTCTATCTGCGTTTATTTATAAGGTTTGGCAAATTTCTTTCACAGATTAAAGTAAGTATCCAGAAAGCTATGGAAAAGACATATAACCCACAATCTATCGAACAAGCTCTGTACCAAGCTTGGGAAGAGAAAGGCTACTTTAAGCCACACGGTGACACATCTAAAGAATCATACAGCATCATGATCCCGCCACCGAACGTCACTGGTAGCTTACACATGGGTCACGCTTTCCAAGATACCATCATGGATACTCTGATCCGTGCTGAGCGCATGAAAGGCAAAAACACGCTTTGGCAGGTAGGTACCGACCACGCTGGTATCGCAACGCAAATGGTAGTTGAGCGCAAGATTGCTGCTGAAGAAGGTAAAACTAAGCACGATTACGGTCGTGATGCGTTCATCGACAAAATCTGGGAATGGAAAGGCGAGTCTGGTGGCACTATCACCAAACAGCTTCGTCGCCTAGGTGCTTCTGTAGACTGGGATCGTGAGCGCTTTACTATGGATGACGGCCTGTCGAACGCCGTTCAAGAAGTATTTGTTCGCCTATACGAAGACGATCTCATCTACCGCGGTAAGCGTCTGGTTAACTGGGATCCAAAACTGCACACTGCAATCTCAGATCTAGAAGTAGAAAACAAAGACAAAAAGGCCACATGTGGCACTTCCGCTACCCACTAGCGGATGGCGTTAAAACCACTGAAGGCAAAGACTACATCGTTGTTGCAACCACTCGTCCAGAAACCATGCTGGGTGATACTGGTGTTGCCGTAAACCCAGAAGATCCACGCTACAAAGATCTTATCGGCAAAGAAATCCTGCTTCCTATCGTTGATCGCCGCATCCCTATCGTGGGTGATGAGCATGCCGATATGGAAAAAGGCACGGGTTGTGTGAAGATCACGCCAGCACACGACTTCAATGACTACGAAGTAGGTAAACGTCATCAACTACCGATGATCAACATCCTAACCTTCGATGCGAATATTCGTGACGCCGCTGAAGTGTTTAACACCAACGGTGAAGCATGCGATGCATACGCAACAGAGCTTCCTGCGAAATACCACGGCATGGAGCGCTTTGCTGCTCGTAAAGCAATCGTGGCAGAGTTAGAAGAACTGGGTCTTCTTGAAGAGATCAAAGATCACGACCTAACAGTCCCTTATGGTGACCGTGGCGGCGTGGTTATCGAGCCAATGCTAACTGACCAATGGTACGTTCGCACTGCACCTCTTGCTGAAACAGCGACCAAAGCGGTTGAAGACGGCGAAATCCAGTTCGTACCTAAGCAATACGAAAACATGTACTTCTCTTGGATGCGCGACATTCAAGACTGGTGTATCTCTCGTCAGCTATGGTGGGGTCACCGTATCCCTGCATGGTACGACAATGACGGTAATGTCTACGTAGGTCGCACTGAAGAAGAAGTTCGTGAGAAGAACGGTCTAGCTCCTGTTGTCGTGCTGCGCCAAGACGACGATGTACTGGATACCTGGTTCTCTTCAGCACTTTGGACATTCGGCACACAAGGCTGGCCAGAAAATACAGATGATCTGAAAACTTTCCACCCGTCAGATGTACTGGTCACCGGTTTCGACATCATCTTCTTCTGGGTTGCACGCATGATCATGATGACCATGCACTTCTGTAAAGATGAAAATGGTAAGCCACAAGTACCATTTAAGACGGTTTACGTTACGGGCCTAATCCGTGACGAGAACGGCGACAAGATGTCTAAGTCGAAAGGTAACGTACTTGACCCAATCGATATGATTGATGGTATTGACCTAGAGTCTTTGGTTGAGAAGCGCACTGGTAACATGATGCAGCCTCAACTAGCGAAGAAAATCGAGAAGAACACTCGTAAGACATTCGAAGATGGCATTGAACCTTACGGTACTGACGCACTTCGCTTTACCCTAGCAGCAATGGCATCTACCGGTCGCGATATCAACTGGGATATGAAGCGTCTTGAAGGTTACCGTAACTTCTGTAACAAGCTGTGGAATGCAAGCCGTTACGTACTGATGAACACTGAAGACCAAGATTGTGGCTTCGGCGAAGGTGACATCGAGTATTCACTAGCAGACAAGTGGATCGAATCTCAGTTTGAGCTAGCAGCAAAAGAGTTTAACGCTCACCTAGACAACTACCGTCTAGACATGGCAGCGAACACTATCTATGAGTTCATCTGGAACCAATTCTGTGACTGGTACCTAGAGCTCACGAAGCCGGTTCTTTGGAAAGGCAACGAAGCTCAGCAACGTGGTACGCGTCGAACGCTGATCACGGTACTTGAGAAGACGCTTCGTCTAGCTCATCCAGTACTGCCATACATCACTGAAACTATCTGGCAAAGCGTGAAGCCGCTAGTAGACGGTGTTGAAGGCGACACAATTATGCTTCAAGCTCTGCCTCAGTTTGAAGAAGCTAACTTCAACCAAGAAGCGCTTGATGACATCGAGTGGGTGAAAGCATTCATCACTAGCATCCGTAACCTTCGTGCAGAATACGACATTGCACCAAGCAAAGGTCTGGACGTGATGCTAAAAGTTGCTGATGAGAAAGACGCATCGCGCCTAGAAGCAAATAAAGCAGTACTCGCTTCGCTTGCTAAACTAGAAGGCATCAAGGTACTGGCAGAAGGCGAAGAGACACCAGCATGTGCAACCGCACTGGTTGGTAAATCAGAGCTGATGATCCCAATGGCAGGTCTGATCGACAAAGATGCCGAGCTAGATCGTCTAGCGAAAGAGATCGCTAAAACTCAAGGCGAGATCAAGCGTATCGAAGGTAAGCTAGGCAACGAAGGCTTCGTGGCAAAAGCGCCTGAAGCGGTTGTTGCTAAAGAGCGTGAGAAGCTAGAAGGCTACAAAGAAACGCTAGTTAAACTTGAAGAGCAAAAGCAAACTATTGCTGCGCTATAATTAGTAAACCTAAAAACATAAGCCGAGAGTGGTAATACTCTCGGCTTTTTTTGTTTTCAACGTCAGTGGACAGGGTTTGACGTCAGTTATCTAGAGTTACAAAGACTACTTCAACACAGTCTCAAGCGCCTTCAAACAAAGCGCAACGTTCTCTCTTCTGGCTCCATAACCCATCAAGCCGATACGCCATGCTTTTCCTGCGAGCGCACCAAGACCCGCACCGATCTCAAGGTTGTATTCTTCTAAAAGCTGCGATCTTACTGCGGCATCATCCACGCCTTCTGGAAGATAGACAGCATTAAGTTGTGGTAGACGACTTTTCTCTTCAACCACAAAGCTCAGACCTAGGTTTTCCAACCCTTAACGCAGCAGCATATGCATATCTTTATGGCGCTGCCATGCATCCTCTAGACCTTCGTTTTTCAAAAGTACCAATGACTCATGAAGCGCGTAAAGGCTGTTTACTGGCGCCGTGTGATGATAACTGCGCTTACCTTCCCCACTCCAGTAACCTAACACCAAGCTCTGATCCAAGAACCAACTCTGAACAGGTGCTCGTCGAGACTTAATCACTTCAATAGCTGCAGGGGACAGAGTTACTGGTGACAAACCAGGAACACAAGAGAGGCACTTCTGGCTACCAGAGTACACTGCATCCAACTGCCACTCATCGACTAAAAGCGGCACACCACCGAGCGAGGTCACTGCATCCACGATAGATAGCATGTTGTGCTGCTTAGCAAGCGCACCTAGCACCTTCGCATCACTCACTGCGCCTGTAGAGGTTTCAGCATGCACAAACGAAAGGATCTTCGCATCGGGATGTTCAGCAATCGCCTGTTCGACTTTAGACACCGAAACAGGTGCTCCCCACTCATCATCCACAACAATCGGCTCGCCGCCGCAGCGAACCACATTTTCACGCATGCGCTCACCAAACACACCATTGCGGCACACGATAACCTTATCACCTGGCTCGACTAAGTTTACAAAGCAAGTCTCCATGCCTGCACTACCGGGAGCAGAAACCGCGATTGTAAACTCGTTCTCAGTTTGGAATGCATATTTTAGCAGCACTTTCAGCTCATCCATCATACCGATAAATAGCGGGTCAAGGTGGCCAATCGTTGGACGGCTCAATGCTTGCAATACTTGCGGATAGATATCAGATGGGGCCAGGTCCCATTAGGGTTCGGTGAGGGGGGCACAAAGCTTGAAATGGTCATGGACAGTTATCCTATTAGGTTATTGTAGTTGTTGGGAAAAACATCACGTTGGACGTTAATGCGATCTACAATGGCGAAAAAACAACATTTTTGCAACATCCAACCACTCAAGTTTTTCATGTGAAATGCATAAACATCCATTGACTTTTGACACGCAAAAACGTTGAATAAACACACTATCTGTAGCCAATCGTTTTCATTGACGTTCTCGATACTACAGCGGAAGAGGAGCATTGCCCAGGCAAGTGATTTGTGAAGCCGCAACTTCAATACAATTCACTCATGGGGAGCAGTGCCGAGATGAACTAAAATTGTCGGATTTAGTTTGTCGGTTAAACGGGCTGAATCCCTTTAACTGTCACCAATATTTGGTGAAGAGCTTCTGAGGTCTATTCTAATATTCAGATTCCTCTGCTCTATTTCTCTCTTCAAACATCGGATGTTGGGTTACCAACCTTAAACTTTAAACTGGAAGTCCTGGAGAAACACTGTGAGCGCATTCAATGTAGCTAAATTTGGCGGAACAAGCGTCGCCAACTTCGAAGCCATGAGCCGTTGTGCCGAAATCATCGAAAATAACCCGCAAACCAAATTGGTGGTGAGTAGCGCTTGCTCAGGCGTGACCAACATCTTGGTTGAGCTCGCTAACGGCGTTAAAGACGAAACTCATCGTGCCGAGCTAATAAGCAAACTTCGCGATATCCATACTGACATTATGTCAAAGCTCAATGACGTCAGCTCTATTGAAGCGCGTGTTGACGCTTTAATTGAAAAGGTAGCGACGCTTTCTGAAGCGGCATGCATTGCCGCTACTCCAAAGCTGACCGATCACCTAGTGGCATGTGGCGAGCGTATGTCAACGCACATTCTTACTCGCTTAATGCAAGAACGTGGCATAGATGCCGTACGTTTTGATATTCGTGAAGCGCTTAAGACTGACAGTGATTACGGAAAAGCAGAACCCAATATCGAAGCGACCAAAGCAGCAGCTAGCGAGAAGCTGGTTCCGCTTTGCAAGCAACACGTTGTAGTTACGCAGGGCTTCATCGGTTCAGATGAAGATGGCGAGACTACCACACTAGGTCGTGGCGGTAGTGATTACAGCGCAGCACTGATTGCTGAAGCAGTAGAAGCTGCAGGTCTGGAAATCTGGACAGATGTACCAGGCATCTACACTACTGACCCACGCATTGCACCAAACGCTCGTCCAATCCCAGAGATCAGCTTCAGTGAAGCCTCTGAGATGGCGAATTTCGGTGCTAAAATTCTTCACCCTTCAACACTACTGCCAGCGCTTCGCCACCAGATCCCAGTCTTTGTTGGTTCATCAAAAGCGCCACAAGAAGGCGGCACTTGGGTACGACAAACGGTAGAGAGCGCGCCTTTATTCCGCGCGCTAGCTCTACGCAATAACCAAACCATGGTAACACTGCGAAACCCTCGCATGTTCCAAGCCTATGGCTTCTTGGCAAACGTGTTTACTGTGCTTGCCAAGCACAAGATTTCTGTAGATCTCGTGACGACGTCTGAAGTCAGCGTCTCGTTGACTCTTGACCAAACAGATACCGGTGGCGGCGCGCCAGAGCTCCCACTTGAAGCACAGCAAGAGCTGGAGCAGCTTTGTACTGTTGAAGTAAAACAAGGGCTCAGCCTTGTTGCACTAATCGGCAACAACATGAGCGAAACCAAAGGCTCGGCAGCGGAAGTATTCGATACTCTAGACAGCTTAAATATCCGCATGATTTGCTACGGCGCTAGCCCTCACAACCTTTGCTTCCTTCTAGACGAAGGCGAAGCGAAGGATGCAGTAAAAGCATTGCACGAAGATTTGTTTGAATAGACGATAAACATTAAACAAAGGCGGTAGAAATACCGCCTTTTTTGCATCTATTGGATTGAGCTTCAAAAAGCTAAAGACGTAAAAAAGCCCTAGTCTTTCGACGGGGACGCCCAGTCTAGGGCTTAGTATAAGTGGCGGAGTGGCGGGGGTTGCCATCAACCGGGACTCGACTTCCTTTAAAAAGGAAGCAACCAAATTTTAGATAATAGAAAACCCGATGCTTTCGCATCGGGTTTTCTAATAAGTGGCGGAGTGGACGGGACTCGAACCCGCGACCCCCGGCGTGACAGGCCGGTATTCTAACCAACTGAACTACCACTCCGCAGTGGCATACTTGCTATTGCAAGTGTCCAAAATTCAAAGCCTGGCGATGTCCTACTCTCACATGGGGAAACCCCACACTACCATCGGCGCTATTGCGTTTCACTTCTGAGTTCGGCATGGAAATCAGGTGGGTCCACAATGCTATGGTCGCCAAGCAAATTCTGTTTTGCCTTCAGATTTTCTGAAAATCTGAAAACAATAAATCCGGAAAGCTGTTAATGCGTTCTCTACACATTCAATTTGTTCTTGCTTTGAGTCCAATCAAAACCCTTTGGGTGTTGTATGGTTAAGCCTCACGGGCAATTAGTACAGGTTAGCTCAACGCCTCACAACGCTTACACACCCTGCCTATCAACGTTCTAGTCTCGAACAACCCTTTAGGACACTTAAAGTGCCAGGGAAGACTCATCTCAGGGCTCGCTTCCCGCTTAGATGCTTTCAGCGGTTATCGATTCCGAACTTAGCTACCGGGCAATGCCATTGGCATGACAACCC
Source organism: Vibrio sp. CB1-14 (assembly GCF_040412085.2). Taxonomy (NCBI): domain Bacteria; kingdom Pseudomonadati; phylum Pseudomonadota; class Gammaproteobacteria; order Vibrionales; family Vibrionaceae; genus Vibrio; species Vibrio chaetopteri. The sequence goes on from NZ_CP115920.1 coordinate 3,277,044, forward strand.
GAACACCAGAGGTTCGTCCACTCCGGTCACTCTCGTACTAGGAGCAGCCCCTTCAATCTTCCAACGCCCACGGCAGATAGGAATCGAACTGTCTCACGACGTTCTAAACCCAGCTCGCGTACCACTTTAAATGGCGAACAGCCATACCCTTGGGACCAGACTTCAGCCCCAGGATGTGATGAGCCGACATCGAGGTGCCAAACACCGCCGTCGATATGAACTCTTGGGCGGTATCAGCCTGTTATCCCCGGAGTACCTTTTATCCGTTGAGCGATGGCCCTTCCATTCAGAACCACCGGATCACTATGACCTGCTTTCGCACCTGCTCGAATTGTCATTCTCGCAGTCAAGCGGGCTTATGCCATTGCACTAACCACACGATGTCCAACCGTGTTTAGCCCACCTTCGTGCTCCTCCGTTACTCTTTGGGAGGAGACCGCCCCAGTCAAACTACCCACCAGGCACTGTCCGCAGCCCCGATAAGAGGTCAACGTTAGAACATCAACACTACAAGGGTGGTATTTCAAGGACGGCTCCACGAATACTGGCGTACTCGTTTCAAAGCCTCCCACCTATCCTACACATGTAGGGTCAATGTTCAGTGCCAAGCTGTAGTAAAGGTTCACGGGGTCTTTCCGTCTAGCCGCGGGTACACTGCATCTTCACAGCGATTTCAATTTCACTGAGTCTCGGGTGGAGACAGCGTGGCCATCATTACGCCATTCGTGCAGGTCGGAACTTACCCGACAAGGAATTTCGCTACCTTAGGATCGTTATAGTTACGGCCGCCGTTTACCGGGGCTTCGATCAAGAGCTTCGACCTAAGTCTAACCCCATCAATTAACCTTCCGGCACCGGGCAGGCGTCACACCGTATACGTCATCTTACGATTTTGCACAGTGCTGTGTTTTTAATAAACAGTTGCAGCCACCTGGTATCTGCGACTCCCCATAGCTCCATCCGCAAGGGACTTCACCGCGAGGAGCGTACCTTCTCCCGAAGTTACGGTACCATTTTGCCTAGTTCCTTCACCCGAGTTCTCTCAAGCGCCTTGGTATTCTCTACCCGACCACCTGTGTCGGTTTGGGGTACGATTCCTTACAATCTGAAGCTTAGAGGCTTTTCCTGGAAGCATGGCATCAATGACTTCACTACCGTAGTAGCTCGACATCGTGTCTCAGCCTTAAAGAGAGCCGGATTTACCTAACTCTCAAGCCTACGCACTTGAACCTGGACAACCGTCGCCAGGCTACCTAGCCTTCTCCGTCCCCCATCGCAATTGTAAGAAGTACGGGAATATTAACCCGTTTCCCATCGACTACGCCTTTCGGCCTCGCCTTAGGGGTCGACTCACCCTGCCCCGATTAACGTTGGACAGGAACCCTTGGTCTTCCGGCGTGGAGGTTTTCACCCCCATTATCGTTACTCATGTCAGCATTCGCACTTCTGATACCTCCAGCAGACCTTACAGTCCACCTTCAACGGCTTACAGAACGCTCCCCTACCCAATGACCTAAGTCATTGCCGCAGCTTCGGTTTATAGCTTAGCCCCGTTACATCTTCCGCGCAGGCCGACTCGACTAGTGAGCTATTACGCTTTCTTTAAATGATGGCTGCTTCTAAGCCAACATCCTAGCTGTCTAAGCCTTCCCACATCGTTTCCCACTTAGCTATAATTTGGGATCTTAGCTGGCGGTCTGGGTTGTTTCCCTCTCCACGACGGACGTTAGCACCCGCCGTGTGTCTCCCGGATAGTACTTACTGGTATTCGGAGTTTGCAAAGGGTTGGTAAGTCGGGATGACCCCTAGCCTTAACAGTGCTCTACCCCCAGTAGTATTCGTCCGAGGCTCTACCTAAATAGATTTCGGGGAGAACCAGCTATCTCCAGGTTTGATTGGCCTTTCACCCCTAGCCACAAGTCATCCGCTAATTTTTCAACATTAGTCGGTTCGGTCCTCCAGTTGATGTTACTCAACCTTCAACCTGCCCATGGCTAGATCACCTGGTTTCGGGTCTATATCCAGAGACTGAACGCCCAGTTAAGACTCGGTTTCCCTACGGCTCCCCTAAACGGTTAACCTTGCCACTGAATATAAGTCGCTGACCCATTATACAAAAGGTACGCAGTCACACCACGAAGGTGCTCCTACTGCTTGTACGTACACGGTTTCAGGTTCTATTTCACTCCCCTCACAGGGGTTCTTTTCGCCTTTCCCTCACGGTACTGGTTCACTATCGGTCAGTCAGTAGTATTTAGCCTTGGAGGATGAATTTTCCATATTCAGACAGGATATCACGTGTCCCGCCCTACTCGATTTCACTGATGATGAGATGTCGACTACGGGGCTATCACCCTTTACTGCGGCACTTTCCAGAGCCTTCGTCTGTCTCATTAAAAGCTTAAGGGCTAATCCAATTTCGCTCGCCGCTACTTTCGGAATCTCGGTTGATTTCTCTTCCTCGGGGTACTTAGATGTTTCAGTTCCCCGGTTCGCCTCGCTGAGCTATGTATTCACTCAGCGATAACTGCTTATGCAGTTGGGTTTCCCCATTCAGGAATCCCAGACTCAAAGGTTATTACTACCTAATCTGGGCTTATCGCAAGTTATTACGCCTTTCATCGCCTCTGACTGCCAAGGCATCCACCGTGTACGCTTAGTCACTTAACCATACAACCCCAAAGAGTTTCAAAGAAACCTCGAGATTGTCGTTAAACAACCAAAGTTGTCTGCAATTTTTATACATGATGCAGACTCGATTTTGCCGGACTCAAATAACTCTTTGTTTCCGCTTTTTAAGAAAAAGCAGAGGCAAAAAGTGGACTTTCGTCACTTCCAAGAACACTTGAATGTGTGTTGGTACCTAAATGATTAAATCATCTAGGATTTGAGAACTTTTAAATGAATAACATTAATCAAATGTTATTCGTCAGCTTTCAAATTGTTAAAGAACGAGATTTGCTTTCTAGTTAAAGAAAGAAACCATTTTTAAATATTCTCAAAGAGAAAACACTTAAAGATGGTGGAGCTATGCGGGATCGAACCGCAGACCTCCTGCGTGCAAGGCAGGCGCTCTCCCAGCTGAGCTATAGCCCCATCAGTGTTGATGCTTATCGCCAATCATCTGGGAGGAAGATTGGTGGGTCTGAGTGGACTTGAACCACCGACCTCTCGCTTATCAGGCGAACGCTCTAACCACCTGAGCTACAGACCCAAGCATCGTCTTTAATTCATAAACCTAATCAATCTGTGTGAACACTCATCGCAATAATCTATTCGTATAAGGAGGTGATCCAGCCCCAGGTTCCCCTAGGGCTACCTTGTTACGACTTCACCCCAGTCATGAACCACAAAGTGGTGAGCGTCCTCCCGAAGGTTAAACTACCCACTTCTTTTGCAGCCCACTCCCATGGTGTGACGGGCGGTGTGTACAAGGCCCGGGAACGTATTCACCGTGGCATTCTGATCCACGATTACTAGCGATTCCGACTTCATGGAGTCGAGTTGCAGACTCCAATCCGGACTACGACGCACTTTTTGGGATTCGCTCACTTTCGCAAGTTGGCCGCCCTCTGTATGCGCCATTGTAGCACGTGTGTAGCCCTACTCGTAAGAGCTATGATGACTTGACGTCGTCCCCACCTTCCTCCGGTTTATCACCGGCAGTCTCCCTGGAGTTCCCGACATTACTCGCTGGCAAACAAGGATAAGGGTTGCGCTCGTTGCGGGACTTAACCCAACATTTCACAACACGAGCTGACGACAGCCATGCAGCACCTGTCTCAGAGTTCCCGAAGGCACCAAAGCATCTCTGCTAAGTTCTCTGGATGTCAAGAGTAGGTAAGGTTCTTCGCGTTGCATCGAATTAAACCACATGCTCCACCGCTTGTGCGGGCCCCCGTCAATTCATTTGAGTTTTAATCTTGCGACCGTACTCCCCAGGCGGTCTACTTAACGCGTTAGCTCCGAAAGCCACGGCTCAAGGCCACAACCTCCAAGTAGACATCGTTTACGGCGTGGACTACCAGGGTATCTAATCCTGTTTGCTCCCCACGCTTTCGCATCTGAGTGTCAGTATCTGTCCAGGGGGCCGCCTTCGCCACCGGTATTCCTTCAGATCTCTACGCATTTCACCGCTACACCTGAAATTCTACCCCCCTCTACAGTACTCTAGTCCGCCAGTTTCAAATGCAGTTCCGAGGTTGAGCCCCGGGCTTTCACATCTGACTTAACGAACCACCTGCATGCGCTTTACGCCCAGTAATTCCGATTAACGCTCGCACCCTCCGTATTACCGCGGCTGCTGGCACGGAGTTAGCCGGTGCTTCTTCTGTCGCTAACGTCAAATGATGCAGCTATTAACTACACCACCTTCCTCACGACTGAAAGTGCTTTACAACCCGAAGGCCTTCTTCACACACGCGGCATGGCTGCATCAGGCTTGCGCCCATTGTGCAATATTCCCCACTGCTGCCTCCCGTAGGAGTCTGGACCAGTGTCTCAGTTCCAGTGTGGCTGATCATCCTCTCAGACCAGCTAGGGATCGTCGCCTTGGTGAGCCATTACCTCACCAACTAGCTAATCCCACCTGGGCTAATCTTGACGCGAGAGGTCCGAAGATCCCTCTTTGACTCGAAGGCGTTATGCGGTATTAGCCATCGTTTCCAATGGTTATCCCCCACATCAAGGCATATTCCCAGGCATTACTCACCCGTCCGCCGCTCGACGCCGTTAACGTCACCCGAAGGGTCAGTTAACTCGTTTCCGCTCGACTTGCATGTGTTAGGCCTGCCGCCAGCGTTCAATCTGAGCCATGATCAAACTCTTCAATTTAAGATTTTGTTCGGCTCAATGAATACTGACTTCAAAACTCATCCTTACTCAAAAGTAAGAAGTAATTTTAAAGCTATTATCGTTCCAACAGAACGATAATGAATTGACTGTGCCAAGACTAAGTTCTTTTACAAGAAAGTAATCTCGATTGGTCACTCAGTTCATTGAAAACCTAATTTGATACCGAGGTATCTAATTTGATTATCATCAACGAGTGCCCACACAGATTGATAGGTTTATATTGTTAAAGAGCTTTGCTTTCAACACCTTAGTGCGTCAGCGAGGTGCGTATAATACGCTTCTCACTTTGAAAGTCAACATAAAATTCTAAGAAACTTTAGAACTCTATGGTGACTTGCTTATTAAATAAGCAAGTGCGAACCTTTTGTCTTCACTTTTCAAAAAAGTGAAAATAAATAGGAGCCTGGCGATGTCCTACTCTCACATGGGGAAGCCCCACACTACCATCGGCGCTATTGCGTTTCACTTCTGAGTTCGGCATGGAAATCAGGTGGGTCCACAACGCTATGGTCGCCAAGCAAATTCTGTTTTGCCTTCAGATTTTCTGAAAATCTGAAAACAATAAATTCGGAAAGCTGTTAATGCGTTCTCTACACATTCAATTTGTTCTTGCTTTGAGTCCAATCAAAACCCTTTGGGTGTTGTATGGTTAAGCCTCACGGGCAATTAGTACAGGTTAGCTCAACGCCTCACAACGCTTACACACCCTGCCTATCAACGTTCTAGTCTCGAACAACCCTTTAGGACACTTAAAGTGCCAGGGAAGACTCATCTCAGGGCTCGCTTCCCGCTTAGATGCTTTCAGCGGTTATCGATTCCGAACTTAGCTACCGGGCAATGCCATTGGCATGACAACCCGAACACCAGAGGTTCGTCCACTCCGGTCCTCTCGTACTAGGAGCAGCCCCCTTCAATCTTCCAACGCCCACGGCAGATAGGAATCGAACTGTCTCACGACGTTCTAAACCCAGCTCGCGTACCACTTTAAATGGCGAACAGCCATACCCTTGGGACCGACTTCAGCCCCAGGATGTGATGAGCCGACATCGAGGTGCCAAACACCGCCGTCGATATGAACTCTTGGGCGGTATCAGCCTGTTATCCCCGGAGTACCTTTTATCCGTTGAGCGATGGCCCTTCCATTCAGAACCACCGGATCACTATGACCTGCTTTCGCACCTGCTCGAATTGTCATTCTCGCAGTCAAGCGGGCTTATGCCATTGCACTAACCACACGATGTCCAACCGTGTTTAGCCCACCTTCGTGCTCCTCCGTTACTCTTTGGGAGGAGACCGCCCCAGTCAAACTACCCACCAGGCACTGTCCGCAGCCCCGATAAAGAGCTAACGTTAGAACATCAACACTACAAGGGTGGTATTTCAAGGACGGCTCCACGAATACTGGCGTACTCGTTTCAAAGCCTCCCACCTATCCTACACATGTAGGGTCAATGTTCAGTGCCAAGCTGTAGTAAAGGTTCACGGGGTCTTTCCGTCTAGCCGCGGGTACACTGCATCTTCACAGCGATTTCAATTTCACTGAGTCTCGGGTGGAGACAGCGTGGCCATCATTACGCCATTCGTGCAGGTCGGAACTTACCCGACAAGGAATTTCGCTACCTTAGGACCGATTATAGTTACGGCCGCCGTTTACCGGGGCTTCGATCAAGAGCTTCGACCTAAGTCTAACCCCATCAATTAACCTTCCGGCACCGGGCAGGCGTCACACCGTATACGTCATCTTACGATTTTGCACAGTGCTGTGTTTTTAATAAACAGTTGCAGCCACCTGGTATCTGCGACTCCCCATAGCTCCATCCGCAAGGGACTTCACCGCGAGGAGCGTACCTTCTCCCGAAGTTACGGTACCATTTTGCCTAGTTCCTTCACCCGAGTTCTCTCAAGCGCCTTGGTATTCTCTACCCGACCACCTGTGTCGGTTTGGGGTACGATTCCTTACAATCTGAAGCTTAGAGGCTTTTCCTGGAAGCATGGCATCAATGACTTCACTACCGTAGTAGCTCGACATCGTGTCTCAGCCTTAAAGAGAGCCGGATTTACCTAACTCTCAAGCCTACGCACTTGAACCTGGACAACCGTCGCCAGGCCCACCTAGCCTTCTCCGTCCCCCCATCGCAATTGTAAGAAGTACGGGAATATTAACCCGTTTCCCATCGACTACGCCTTTCGGCCTCGCCTTAGGGGTCGACTCACCCTGCCCCGATTAACGTTGGACAGGAACCCTTGGTCTTCCGGCGTGGAGGTTTTCACCCCATTATCGTTACTCATGTCAGCATTCGCACTTCTGATACCTCCAGCAGACCTTACAGTCCACCTTCAACGGCTTACAGAACGCTCCCCTACCCAATGACCTAAGTCATTGCCGCAGCTTCGGTTTATAGCTTAGCCCCGTTACATCTTCCGCGCAGGCCGACTCGACTAGTGAGCTATTACGCTTTCTTTAAATGATGGCTGCTTCTAAGCCAACATCCTAGCTGTCTAAGCCTTCCCACATCGTTTCCCACTTAGCTATAATTTGGGACCTTAGCTGGCGGTCTGGGTTGTTTCCCTCTCCACGACGGACGTTAGCACCCGCCGTGTGTCTCCCGGATAGTACTTACTGGTATTCGGAGTTTGCAAAGGGTTGGTAAGTCGGGATGACCCCTAGCCTTAACAGTGCTCTACCCCCAGTAGTATTCGTCCGAGGCTCTACCTAAATAGATTTCGGGGAGAACCAGCTATCTCCAGGTTTGATTGGCCTTTCACCCCTAGCCACAAGTCATCCGCTAATTTTTCAACATTAGTCGGTTCGATCACTCCAGTTGATGTTACTCAACCTTCAACCTGCCCATGGCTAGATCACCTGGTTTCGGGTCTATATCCAGAGACTGAACGCCCAGTTAAGACTCGGTTTCCCTACGGCTCCCCTAAACGGTTAACCTTGCCACTGAATATAAGTCGCTGACCCATTATACAAAGGTACGCAGTCACACCACGAAGGTGCTCCTACTGCTTGTACGTACACGGTTTCAGGTTCTATTTCACTCCCCTCACAGGGGTTCTTTTCGCCTTTCCCTCACGGTACTGGTTCACTATCGGTCAGTCAGTAGTATTTAGCCTTGGAGGATGAATTTCCCATATTCAGACAGGATATCACGTGTCCCGCCCTACTCGATTTCACTGATGATGAGATGTCGACTACGGGGCTATCACCCTTTACTGCGGCACTTTCCAGAGCCTTCGTCTGTCTCATTAAAAGCTTAAGGGCTAATCCAATTTCGCTCGCCGCTACTTTCGGAATCTCGGTTGATTTCTCTTCCTCGGGGTACTTAGATGTTTCAGTTCCCCCGGTTCGCCTCGCTGAGCTATGTATTCACTCAGCGATACCTACTTATGTAGGTGGGTTTCCCCATTCAGGAATCTCAGACTCAAAGGTTATTACTACCTAATCTGAGCTTATCGCAAGTTATTACGCCTTTCATCGCCTCTGACTGCCAAGGCATCCACCGTGTACGCTTAGTCACTTAACCATACAACCCCAAAGAGTTTCAAAGAAACCTCGAGATTGTCGTTAAACAACCAAAGTTGTCTGCATTTTTATACATGTGCAGACTCGATTTTGCCGGACTCAAATAACTCTTTGTTTCCGCTTTTAAGAAAAAGCAGAGGCAAAAGTGGACTTTCGTCACTTCCAAGAACACTTGAATGTGTGTTGGTACCTAAATGATTAAATCATCTAGGATTTGAGAACTTTTAAATGAATAACATTAATCAAATGTTATTCGTCAGCTTTCCAAATTGTTAAAGAGCTTAAAGCAAAAAGCTTTAATCAATGACTAAACATTAATTAAAGCTCTTTCGTCTTTATCAATAAAAACCAATCAATCTGTGTGAACACTCATCGCAATAATCTATTCGTATAAGGAGGTGATCCAGCCCCAGGTTCCCCTAGGGCTACCTTGTTACGACTTCACCCCAGTCATGAACCACAAAGTGGTGAGCGTCCTCCCGAAGGTTAAACTACCCACTTCTTTTGCAGCCCACTCCCATGGTGTGACGGGCGGTGTGTACAAGGCCTGGAACGTATTCACCGTGGCATTCTGATCCACGATTACTAGCGATTCCGACTTCATGGAGTCGAGTTGCAGACTCCAATCCGGACTACGACGCACTTTTGGGATTCGCTCACTTTCGCAAGTTGGCCGCCCTCTGTATGCGCCATTGTAGCACGTGTGTAGCCCTACTCGTAAGGGCCATGATGACTTGACGTCGTCCCCACCTTCCTCCGGTTTATCACCGGCAGTCTCCCTGGAGTTCCCGACATTACTCGCTGGCAAACAAGGATAAGGGTTGCGCTCGTTGCGGGACTTAACCCAACATTTCACAACACGAGCTGACGACAGCCATGCAGCACCTGTCTCAGAGTTCCCGAAGGCACCAAAGCATCTCTGCTAAGTTCTCTGGATGTCAAGAGTAGGTAAGGTTCTTCGCGTTGCATCGAATTAAACCACATGCTCCACCGCTTGTGCGGGCCCCCGTCAATTCATTTGAGTTTTAATCTTGCGACCGTACTCCCCAGGCGGTCTACTTAACGCGTTAGCTCCGAAAGCCACGGCTCAAGGCCACAACCTCCAAGTAGACATCGTTTACGGCGTGGACTACCAGGGTATCTAATCCTGTTTGCTCCCCACGCTTTCGCATCTGAGTGTCAGTATCTGTCCAGGGGGCCGCCTTCGCCACCGGTATTCCTTCAGATCTCTACGCATTTCACCGCTACACCTGAAATTCTACCCCCCTCTACAGTACTCTAGTCCGCCAGTTTCAAATGCAGTTCCGAGGTTGAGCCCCGGGCTTTCACATCTGACTTAACGAACCACCTGCATGCGCTTTACGCCCAGTAATTCCGATTAACGCTCGCACCCTCCGTATTACCGCGGCTGCTGGCACGGAGTTAGCCGGTGCTTCTTCTGTCGCTAACGTCAAATAATGCAGCTATTAACTACACCACCTTCCTCACGACTGAAAGTGCTTTACAACCCGAAGGCCTTCTTCACACACGCGGCATGGCTGCATCAGGCTTGCGCCCATTGTGCAATATTCCCCACTGCTGCCTCCCGTAGGAGTCTGGACCGTGTCTCAGTTCCAGTGTGGCTGATCATCCTCTCAGACCAGCTAGGGATCGTCGCCTTGGTGAGCCATTACCTCACCAACTAGCTAATCCCACCTGGGCTAATCTTGACGCGAGAGGTCCGAAGATCCCCCTCTTTGACCCGAAGGCATTATGCGGTATTAGCCATCGTTTCCAATGGTTATCCCCCACATCAAGGCATATTCCCAGGCATTACTCACCCGTCCGCCGCTCGACGCCGTTAACGTCACCCGAAGGGTCAGTTAACTCGTTTCCGCTCGACTTGCATGTGTTAGGCCTGCCGCCAGCGTTCAATCTGAGCCATGATCAAACTCTTCAATTTAAGATTTTGTTCGGCTCAATGAATACTGACTTCAAAACTCATCCTTACTCAAAAGTAAGAAGTAATTTTAAAGCTATTATCGTTCCAACAGAACGATAATGAATTGACTGTGCCAAGACTAAGTTCTTTTACAAGAAAGTAATCTCGATTGGTCACTCAGTTCATTGAAAACCTAATTTGATACCGAGGTATCTAATTTGATTATCATCAACGAGTGCCCACACAGATTGATAGGTTTAAATTTTTAAAGAACATTTTCTTCAAAACTCTGCGTTTCGCTTCCGTTTGAAGAGGCGGCTATTCTAACGAGATGATTCTCAGTGTCAAACACTTTTTTCTAATTTTTTTGATTTTTTCAAATCTAACTAGAAGACCATCTTGTAAGCTGAATGCCTTACTGACTATCGCCTCGAACCCTTGTGGGCTCTGCCGTGTCAGTGGAATCGCATTATAGAGAGCCTCATCACATTAGCAAGCCTTTTTTTAGAAAAAATACAAAAATAACGCTTAACCGTGTCTTTTTCATCCAAAGGCGTATTTATTCAACTTTATCCTACTTGTGAGCACAACTTATCCACAGAGTTATTAAAAAAGGAGGGCTCAGCCCTCCTTTTTTAATAATGTGAGCAAAGGTTAAATACCAGAACCGTCTGTCTCACCGTCGTCTTCATGCAAACCACACTCTCGTTTTAAACCGTTAAAGCGTGTTTCCTCTTCTTTCATACCTGGTTCCCACTTCACTGTAGAGTGAATGTCACCCAAAGATAGGTACCCGGCTTCTTTAAGGGGGTGGTAACTCAAGCCATGCTCTTCTATATAGCTATCAACTTGTTCGTTGCTCCAATCGATGATTGGTAAGAACTTAAAACGGCCATTTTGAATCGCCAGTACTGGCAAGTTAGCTCGACTCTCTGACTGCTCACGTCTTAGGCCAGAAAACCAAGTGTGAACATCCAACTCTTCGAGTGCCCTTTTCATTGGCTCTACTTTATTAAGCTGGTTGTATTGCTTGAGTCCATCGAGCCCTTTTTCCCATAACTTACCGTAGCGAGCCTCTTGCCAAGCTGGCGAGATGTTCGCTTTATATATATGTAGGTTCAGATCTAGTTGCTTCTGAAGCTCATCTATAAACTGATACGTTTCTGGAAATAGATACCCAGTATCGGTAAGCACTACCGGAACGTCTGCTTTTACACTTGTTACTAAGTGAAGCATAACCGCTGCCTGAACTCCGAAGCTTGAGCTTAGGATATGCCCACCTGGCAAATTCTCTAGCGCCCACTCAACTCTCTGCTTCGCAGTTAATAGCTCAAGCTGACCATTTAGCTCTGCTAGCTTTAAAATTTGCTCGGTTTTAGTCAGTGATAACAGGTCTTGAAGCTCTAGCGCTTTTCTCTGACCTTGCACGCTTTCGCTAACTGAGCCTTGTTTAACTGCTTTTTTCTGGGAAATAACGTCTCTAGGCATAGAAGTCCCTTTTCGATACTTTGACTTCTTCTATAATCCCAGCGCGGATAACGAAGTCACCAAATGCTTCACCTTCGTTACGTTGCTCCGCCCATTGACCTACCAAAGCATCAATCTCTTCTAGGATTTGCGCATCCGTAATGTTCTCTTTATACATCTTAGGTACACGAGTACCTGCTTTGTTGCCGCCTAAGTGCAGGTTGTATCGACCAGGCGCTTTACCAACTAAACCAATTTCAGCCAGCATCGCTCGACCACAACCATTTGGACAACCGGTGATCCTCAAGATGATGCTCTCATCACTTGGGATCTGGTGTTTATCCAGAATGCTCTCTACATCAGTAACAAAGCTTGGTAGGAAACGTTCCGCTTCTGCCATGGCAAGAGGACAAGTTGGGAAAGCCACACACGCCATAGAGTTTTTGCGCTGCTCAGATACCGCATCGTCCATCAGACCATGTTCACGAGCGATCTTCTCAATCTTGGCTTTGTTTGACTTAGATACCTTAGCGACAATCAGGTTTTGGTTCGCCGTCATCCTAAAGTCGCCTTTGTGAATCTTAGCGATCTCAGCTACACCAGTTTTAAGAGGCTTACCTGGGAAGTCGAGCAGTCGGCCATTCTCAATGAATAGTGCTAAATGGTATTTACCATCGATACCCTCAACCCAACCAATTCTGTCGCCACGCTCAGTAAACTCGTATGGGCGGCTTTGCTCGAAGCTAATCCCTGCACGTTTTTCAACTTCTGCTTTAAATACATCAATACCAACACGGTCAAGTGTGTACTTAGTTTTGGCGTTCTTACGATTTGAACGGTTACCCCAGTCACGCTGAGTCGTTACAACCGCTGCAGCTACATCAAGCGTTTTTTCTAGAGGAACAAAACCAAAGTCATCGGCACGTCTTGGATATGTCGAGGTGTCACCGTGAGTCATGGCAAGACCACCGCCAACAAGAACGTTGAAGCCCACCAGCTTGCCGTTATCAGCAATAGCGACGAAGTTCAGATCATTGGCGTGCACGTCCACATCATTTTGTGGTGGGATCACGACTGTCGTTTTGAACTTACGTGGTAAGTAGTTTTTACCCAGAATAGGTTCGTCTTCGTCTGTGCTTTCTACTTTCTCACCATCAAGCCAAATCTCTGCATACGCTTTGGTTTTCGGCAGCAAATGCTCACTGATCTTTTTCGCCCACTCATAGGCTTCTTGATGTAGCTCGGATTCCACAGGGTTGGTCGTACATAGCACGTTACGGTTCACGTCACCGGCTGTCGCAATAGAATCAATACCGATAGAGTTCAGCGTTTGGTGCATTAGCTTGATGTTTGGCTTAAGCACACCGTGAAACTGAAATGTTTGACGAGTCGTTAAACGAATACTTCCATAAAGAGAATGGTCAGTCGCAAACTTGTCGATAGCTAACCATTGCTTAGGCGTGATAATACCGCCCGGCATACGTGCACGAAGCATCACGTTATGCAGAGGTTCTAGCTTTTGCTTAGCTCGCTCGTTACGGATATCACGGTCATCTTGCTGATACATACCATGGAAACGAATAAGCTGGAAGTTGTCAGCGGTAAATCCACCGGTGATACGATCTTGTAGATCGTTCTCAATGGTTCCGCGCAGTAGGTTACTCTGCCCTTTTAGACGCTCGTTATCAGACAACGGCCCCAACTCTTCACCCAACACTTCTTGAATAGTGGCTGATTGCTTGCTCATTAGTACACATCCTTCTGATAACGTTTTGCTTTTCTTAGTTCGTTGACAAATTCTTCTGCCTGGTCAGCTTCTTTTCCACCATGCACCTTAACAATCTCAATCAGGGCATTGTGAACATCTTTGGCCATATGGTTGGCATCGCCACATACATAAATGTGGGCACCTTCCTGTAACCATTGCCATACCTGCTCACCTTGCTCTAGCAATCGATGCTGAACATACACTTTCTCGTGCTGGTCACGGCTAAAGGCCACATCCAATCGGTTTAGCACACCTAATTTCAGGTACTTTTGCCATTCCACTTGATATAGGAAATCTTGAGTGAAAGTGCGATCCCCAAAGAACAACCAGTTTTTGCCAGTGTCGCCTTGGTTATCACGCTCTTGAATGAAGCTTCTAAATGGCGCAATACCCGTACCTGGACCCACCATAATCACAGGCGTATCACCATTTTCTGGTAGCTTGAAGTTATTGTTGTGCTCAACGAATACTTTGACTTCACCACCTTCTTCCAATCCACGCGATAGGAAGTAAGACGCGCCGCCAAATCGGCTTTCTTCACCTGCTTGATACTCAACAAGCCCAACCGTCAGATGAACTTCTTCATCCACTTCTTCTTGGCTTGATGCAATGGAATAGAGACGTGGGGTTAAACGGCGTAGTAGACCCAGTAATTGCTCGGCCTCTAGTTTTGCTTTCTTCTCTTTAAAGACATCAATCACTTGAGTATTCGAAGCATACTCGCGAAGTCTGTCTTTATCAGCCGCTAGCTTCTCAAGCTTCTTGCTGCCTGAAATCTCCGCGTATTGCGCGACTTGCTGAGGATTTGCCGAAGTGATCTCATAGTGCTTAATCAGCGCAGAGCGCAAAGATAAGCTCTCCCCATCCACATCCACACTTTCAATGCCTGATAAACCGACTTGAGCAAGAAGTACATCCACCAGCTCACTGCTGTTCTCGAACCACACACCCAGCGCGTCGCCCGGCTTGTAAGTGATGCCTGAGCCTTCAAGATCAATCTCGATATGACGAACATCTTTGCCAGAATCACGACCCGTGATCTTTTGGCTAGTCAGTAATGTGGCGGTATATGGATTTTTCTTGGTGTAGTTAACCGTAGCGGCTGCAGTTGCAACAGGCAGTGTCACAACATCTGCCGGTTGAGAGGCAAGATCCTCTTTGATGACCTCTAGCGCTTTCGCTCGCCACTCACCCGCTGGTGCGTCGTAATCAACGTCGCAGTCGATACGATCAATAAATGAGGTGGCACCTAACTTGCCTAAGTATTCATCAAAATCTTTACCCGTTTGGCAGAAGAACTCATAGCTAGAGTCGCCTAAGCCAATAACACCATACTTAAGGTTCGGAAGTTTTGGCGCTTTCTTAGATTGAAGGAACTCATGTAGTTCTATCGCGTTATCAGGCGCTTCGCCTTCTCCGTTTGTAGAGGCAACAACGATGACGTGTGTCTCTTTCGCTAGGTTTTTACCTTTGTAGTCACTGGCATCAAATAGCTCAACA
Source organism: Vibrio sp. CB1-14 (assembly GCF_040412085.2). Lineage (NCBI taxonomy): Bacteria > Pseudomonadati > Pseudomonadota > Gammaproteobacteria > Vibrionales > Vibrionaceae > Vibrio > Vibrio chaetopteri. The sequence goes on from NZ_CP115920.1 coordinate 3,292,083, forward strand.
TCGATACCAAGCGCAGAAGCTTCTTCTTTTAGTTCCTCAGCAACCCCTTTGGCGTTGCCCGTTTGAGAGGCAAAGATAATGGTCAGCTTACCTGCAGGTACAGCAGCCGCAGCTGTATTCACTGCGCTAGCAACTGGAGTCAGCGTTGAAGGTGCACCCGCCTGACTCAATCCCCAAAAATACCCGCTTACCCATGCAAGCTGGTTTGAAGATAGGTTCGTTGATGCTTGTTGTAGTTGTGATAGCTGCTGATCGTTAAGTGGAGCAGCTAGGCTTGGTAATTCTTGAGAATTGTTATTACCGTTCGGCGACTGTTTTACGTTTGAAGACATTGTCACGACATCCCTAATCATTGCGTGACGATAGATTAACCAACCACCTTAATAACAAGAAAGAATAGATATGAATGTTTTATAACTTTTTGGAAGAAGAGGTTCGTTTGGAAGGGAGACTATTTAGCCTCAATACGAACCTCAGTGAAGCCGACGGCCAGCGCTGACTTAGACGCCTTGTCGAGATCATTGTACTGACACTCTGCGCCATGAATATCCGTCAACATAACGAAACCGCCCTGTTTGTGGCGAAACTCAACGATCCAACCGCCTTCAGATTCGGCGGGTTCAATGATCGCTTCTGCCAGTAAATCTTGATGGAATAAATACTTCAATTCCGTAATTGTCATGGCTCCCTCCAGAAATCCTATAATGACCGACGCCCTTGGTCATATAGATAACTATAGCAATTGTGCTTATCCCTGTAGGGTTATTTGTGATCAGTTTGTTAATTTGTGGGCGCCATTACCTTTTTATAGATCCAAATCGCTATAAGGAACGCGATAATGTAAGGCAAGAGATTGAACACAACCCCGACCATGCCCAATAGAAACATTACAGCAAACGACACCACAATCGCCATTGTCACCGTGACAAACGTAACGCCAGTCATTACTAGAGTTGCAAGGAATACCAAAACGAAAATTAGTTCAAACATAACCTCTCCCATTTCGTTGCTAGTTTAAGTCTTTTGAATTACTTAAATGGATTGCAGGAAACGTTCCAACTTTCATAAACCTTAAAAATCATAGACATAGTCAAAAACAAAAACTCCGACACGCTTTCGCACAGTCGGAGTTGGTATTTATCGCCAAATGATTGGTAAATTACACATCCAATTCAGATGGGATTTTTGCTAGTGCTGTTTCAAGCACTTCAATGCCTGCACCTTTCTTATGTGCATTTTCACTGATGTAACGACGCCACTGACGAGCGCCCGGCATTGCTTGGAACAAACCAATCATATGACGCGAGATATGACCAAGATACGAGCCGTTCGAAAGCTGACGCTCAATGTACGGGTACATCTCTTCAACCACTTGCTTACGCTTTTTCACTGGTGTGTCTAAACCAAAGATAAGCTGGTCAACCTGCGCGAGGATATACGGGTTCTGATAAGCCTCACGACCAATCATCACGCCATCAAGATGCTGCAGGTGCTCTAGAGATTCTTCTAGCGTTTTTACGCCGCCATTCACCGCCATATTCAGATGTGGGAAGTCTTTCTTAATTTGGTAAGCGCGAGGGTAATCCAACGGTGGGATCTCACGGTTCTCTTTAGGGCTCAAGCCACTTAGCCAAGCTTTACGTGCGTGAATGGTAAACTGATCCACACCGCCCTTCTCAGATACCGTAGATACAAACTTAGTCAAAAACTCATACGAGTCTTGATCGTCGATACCAATACGAGTTTTTACCGTCACTGGAATATCAGCCACTTCACGCATCGCTGCCACGCACTCAGCCACTAAATCAGGTTCAGCCATCAGGCATGCACCGAAGCGGCCATTCTGAACGCGATCTGACGGGCAGCCTACGTTTAGGTTTACTTCATCATAGCCACGCTCAGCAGCAAGCTTTGCACAGGTTGCCAAATCAGCAGGATTTGAACCACCTAGCTGAAGTGCCACTGGGTGCTCTGCTTCGTTGTACGCTAGAAAATCACCTTTACCGTGAATGATCGCACCAGTTGTCACCATCTCGGTGTACAGCAAAGTTTGTGATGACAGAAGACGATGGAAGTAGCGGCAATGTCTATCTGTCCAATCGAGCATCGGTGCCACGGATAAGCGGTTTGATTGGAAATTGCTTGTGTTATCTGGCTTGGTCATTGTTTTACCTAATAATTTTACCCATCAAATCCGCTTTGAATATCGTGGAATTTTCCCAAATTTCGTCCTATAGTACCCCTTACAGTACCCCTCAAAGAGTAGGACGACGGAATGGCTTCACTCTCAATCGAAAAGCGGCAACTTAAAAACGGTGAATTCCGCTATAAAGCAACAATCATCGTCAAGAAAAAGCAGGCAATCATACACAGAGAGTCAAAGACTTTCAAAAAGAAAGAACACGCTCGCACCTACGGTAAGAAACGCCTATCCGACATTGAATTAAACGGTGTAAATAGTACCAAAACAGTCCCCCTTTCGGTACTCCTCGATAAGTTCATGGCGGATAAGGATTTATGGAACAACACAGGGCGAACCAAGCGCTACGTCATAGAGATGCTTAGAGATTGTGATATAGCGCGAATAGACACCAACGAACTCAAAACTAGCGACCTAATCCAGCACTGCAAAAATCGCCGTGGTGCAGGAGCAAAGCCTGCAACTATTTATCACGATATTGCTTATCTTCGTTCTGTAATGAAGAAAGCTAACCCTGTGTTCGACATAGAAGCCAACTATAAGATCTTTGATGAAGCAGTACCGGTACTGACTGATATGCAGCTTATTGGAAAAAGTGAGAAACGAACCCGCCGCCCTACTGGTGACGAACTCGAAGCGCTGAAGCAAGGATTGATTGAACGTCAAAACGCCAGAGCGAATGGACAAGCTCGAATCCCATTTGTTGATATCCTTGAGTTTAGTATTTTGACTTGCATGAGGATTGGTGAGGTTTGCTCTCTGCGTTGGGAAGATATCAACGAAGAACATAAAACTGTGGTTGTGCGTGACCGTAAAGACCCGCGCAAGAAACAGGGAAATCACATGATTGTTCCTTTGTTGGCAGAATCGTTTGATATTGCTATGCGCCAGCCTAAAGAAAGCGAGTTGATTTTTCCTTTTAACTCTAGAAGTGTGACCGCTGGCTTTCAAAGAGTTCGAAACAAACTTGGTATTAAAGACTTACGCTACCATGATTTGCGCCGTGAAGGAGCTAGTCGTCTATTTGAGAAAGGGTACTCTATTGAGGAAGTAGCTCAAGTTACAGGGCATAGGAATTTGAACGTTCTTTGGCAGGTTTATACTCAACTTTATCCTCATAAGCTACATAGAGCGTTATAAATGGTGGGGTAAAGTTTTGATGGCATTTTTTGATGAAAAGTGATACTTGGTCATCTCAAGGTCATAAGGCTGCGTTGGATAGACGTTGTACGCATATACAAAGTATTTTTTCATCTCCATTCTAAACCAGAACTCAAGTGTCTCCATCGGCAGTATTGATGCCTTCAGTAAGTTCCTTACAAACATCTCTGGTTTATGCTTAGAGGACATATTCATTAATAAACTATCCTTTTGCCTAAAGACATAAAGATCTAACTGATGTCGTAGCTCATCAAATCCATCCAAACTGGATGAACTCTTTAGAGCTCTAGCGTGCTCAATAGATAAACTGTGAATGTTCTCGAGTACAGAATAGATAGTCTTGTCAGAAGACAATAGTGTTGAGAGGTGGTTTACTACTGGTCTTGGAGAAGACAAATCCGAAACTGTCTTTGTATGCAGATACCCCATGTCTCTAGAAGTAATTTCAACTATCATTTTCTCATCAATTTTGTCGCTATAGTTCCCTACATTCAGCAAGGCTTTCATTAAAGATGAGTATTGAAGAAAAGTGATTGCTTCACTGCAAACAAGTTTAGCTTGTTGCATTCGTTTATACTCAATATTTGACTCTACGACTACTAAATTGAATGCCACTGCAACTAGCAGGGATGTCAGTACTGCGAATTGTGTAGAGTTAGTCTCAACCTCAGGCAACACTACAACTATACATGTTAATATTAGCGATTGAAGCCACCTTAACCTGTAAGACGAAAGAAAAACGTTAGCAAAAAATACGATAAAGCCATTGAAAAGCCACTTTCGTTGAAATGGATTAAAGTTAACCCATGCATTAATAAGCCTATATTTTTCAAGCTTTACGACTGTAAGTATTAAAATGAGATTTGCTAAAGCTAATAGCCCTACCGAATCAAGAAACTCTATTAGAGCGAGATTCAAGGTTAACGAGACCAAAAAGTAAATACAAAAGATAATGTTATTTGACAAACCAACCCCTCAGCCATAGCCCACATAAATATACTAACGCATATAAAAGACTCAAACCACCTATGCTTCTATTGCTCCTCTCTATGGCTCATTGGGTATTTTCAAGTCGAGTAACACGAGCATCTATTTTATCTACAATCAACCGTAGCCACTTCAGATCAGTCCTAAGTGCAGCTCCCACTCCAATACCACTAGATAAAGCGCTCACTGCGGCAACAATAATGGTTTGATACTCAGCCATTAAACTCATCCCTAATTGCCTCCCACAAACCAACCAAAATCGGCGCAGCCACACCAATCAAGCCACCCAATTGCAGACCTTCAGGCGTCACACTCGCAGTTAATAGTTCAGGGTGCCCCGTTGCCAGCGCTACACCTGCTCCAATAAGCGCAAGCCCCTTCTTGGTTGATGCCTGTTTCAAATCTATTTTCATTGCTGTTACTCCTAGCCATTGATGCGCTTCCAGATATAAGCGCTGATTAAAGCGGTCAAGATGCCAACCGCTAGACGTTGAATTACTTCTTTTTGGGTCATGCTAGTGCTACCCCTTGCGCTGCATCTTCTAATGAGTAGTAACGCCCGACTTCCATAATCGACATGGAATGCACTAGGCGAGTCATAAACTCATCATCAAAGAGATTAAGCGGCGTACTGGCGCCCACGTTGAGGCGACCCGCCACGAACTGCACATAGTTGTCCGTGTCGTTGTTATCGCTCTTTGGCGCAAAGCGGCTGATAATTCCTTGAAGGGTGTTTAGCCCATAAAGGTTTTGGTAGTTGCGAATAAGCTTAGTCGCTGCTCGAAAGCCGTACTTCGAGTGCGAGAAGGTTTCAAACGCTTTATCTTTGGATGGCGTTACTTTGCCCGTCCAAGCATTGTTACTAATGCGAATGTTGAGCGGGTTGTTGTTACGAATCCCGCGATTGAGTTGTGATTTCACGATATTTACCCCTTTGGGTGCGCCAATCATCAGCGCACCAACTATCAGAACAATGATGATTAGACGCATGGTGATTACTCTGGCATTGGTGGTGGCGCAATGACTTCAGACCCGACTAGTCGCAACGTTCCCGAATCTTCAAACAAGATATTCGCCGCGTTGAACTTGGTATCTGCTCCGTCCAAGTCACCGTGCATTTTGATACCGATTTCAATGGGAAACCCTTCCGAATATCGGTCGAATATTTCCACTATGTCACGAACAAAAACCGTCACGACACACTCGCCTAGAAAAGAGAAAAAGCTTTGACCTGTTGAGCCCTCACCAGCCCTAACTAGATGGATTTTCTCATCAAAGATATATATCTCTGATTCCATGATGTAAGAGCTCATCGAACCACGCACAAAACGACTGAGTGACACCTTTTCAGCATCGGTTAAATCGGTTCCACCGTTTGCCCAATCTATGCGAAATGGAATGTTCAAACTGAACGTGAGTGCAACCATAGCGGCGGGGTCTTCATCTTTAAACTGCTCAACCAAACCATTCACCATCACTTTTGTTTCTGGGTCGTTCTGGTACTGGTAAAACGCTTTATCTCCCGCCGTATTGGTGCTCGGCATGAGTTTTTTTAACGCAAATTTCTTCTCGTTAAAGCCCGCGCTCATTGATGTGCTGGGAATTGGGGTAACCATAGTTTGTATTAACTCGGTGCTACCGCCGCCACCCAAACCACTAAGCAAGTCATAAAGAAACTCTATTTTGTTGCGGCTGCTGCCCGTGGGTAACGCTGGAAAGTTAGACATGATTAATACTCCAATACCTGCGCTTTATCGGGCGCGGTTCCTGTTAATGTGAATGTAGCGGCAGTTTCAACCGTGAGCTTTTCGCCTGCCGTAAGCTCAAAACCGTTAAGACTAATTAGCCCTGCGTTAGCGCTACTGGCTTTGATGATGACGCCTTTACGGGCGGGGTTAGCGGGTACCTCCAACGGCATTTCTCCGCTGTGTACTGAAAGCGCACTACCAGAGAGCACTTTGATTGTTTGCCCTGCTGCCAGTTCAACGCTTGGCATGGTGCCAACATTCACCGACTGACCGCTTTTAAGCTGAACGTCAGGCAGAGTTTTGATGTCAACTTGCTGACCATCTTCAATCTGCACTTTTGGCAAAGAGGACACGCCCACGCTTTGCCCTACTTCAATTTCGACTTTGGGTAACTCGGTCACCCCTACCGTTTGACCAGGCATGAAACTGACAGAGGGCATGGTTTGAATATCGAGCTTTTGACCTTCCACTGGCGGGGTGAAATCACCCACACCATGCTCAAGAGACAGCGCCCCTTCACCAGAGAGAAGGATTCGGCCTAATGGCTTGCCATAACGCAGCACTGAGCGATTGGGTAGCGAGAAGCTTTCCCCTGTCTCGTCAATTCGCACCGATAACTTGCCCGAAATCGACTCAACAAAGAGCCATGTAGAATCAATGGTTAGGGGAATGGTTTGCCCCTTAGTGAGATTTAGGTTCATTTGCCTACCGCCTTAACCAGCACAAAGCCCAGCACCAGCACAATCACTGCCATGAGTATCAATTGCTGTTTGTTGAGTGCGCTTTGCCCGTTGTCTTGTTTGAACTTTGCAAGCTCGGTGAGCTTGGCAAGATTCTCGGTGTTTTGAGCCGCTTGGTTACCCGCAAGCCCTGCCATCATTTGCAGGTTTTCGCTATTGGTCGAGCTGAACTCGTTGAGGGCACCCGCCGCGAACTTGAGACTGTTGTCCGTGTTGCGCTCCACTAAACCGAGCGATTCACTCATTGCCCCACTTGCGAACTCATAAGACTCATCTAGCGCATCCCCTGCAAACGCAAAGGACTCATCCACCGTGTCACTGGCAAAATCAAGAGTTTGCTCGCCAAAGGCAAAGGCTTTATCCACGGCGCCGTGGTCGGTTGCGGTGATATTGAGCGTTGAATCGCTCACCCCGCTAACCGCTACGCCTAAGTTGTCGCCGTCAATGGCATTCTGACCACTGACGTTTTTAGTATTCGTTGTTGTATTGCTTGAGGAGCTACCGCCACCACCCATGCTACAACCTCCACTTTAGGTATTTGGCGTTGCCGTGGGTCGATTCCGTCACACCACCTAGCCGCTTGAGTAGCCTCACCACTAAAGGAAAATAAGAGTGGCAAGCCATTGCGGTTAAGTCGTTTTGCTTCACGAACTCGGAAAGCACACGGGTAGCCTTGAGCGCGTTTTTGCCTACCGCCGCCCAAATGAAATAGGTATCGCCGCGCACCTCACCCGCCAGTAAGCAATCTACCTCTTCCCCTTGGATGTGATAGACGCTCACGCGCCCCGCCTCAATCTCATGCAGCATCACTGCAAAGTCATTGGGGCAAGCACGAAAAGCGGGTTTCAGTGCGTCAATCGACGCTTGGCTTTTGGTGACGACGCGAATCATTTTTTGCGCATCCAGACAATGAGCACGGCAACCACCCCAGCAATAATCAACCAAGTCGGCACACCGCCGCCCATGTTGATCCCACCCACGGATTGACCAGAGCTATTGCTTGAACGTGACGACGAAGGCGCCGCCGCGCCGCCACCTGCATTGATGGGCATCGAGCCGCTATTGGTCAGAGAATCAAAACC